>CAMCYK010000030.1 GCA_945883695.1 Akkermansia muciniphila
TCCTCCCCGATCCCGCCAGCGTCGCCTCGCGGCTCCGTGGTGCCGGCAAGCCTTTCCTCAAACGCGGCACCGGGCATCCGATCGCCAGCCTGCTCAAGGAACGCACCGATGAAGGCTGAACCCGGCGCATGACCCATCTCCTCGACACCACGGCCCTGCTCGCCCATTTCCTTGACGAAAATGGCGCAAAGGAAGTCGACGAGTTGCTCGGGCGCGGTCCCGATCACGTTGCCGTCGCCGCACCGACTTGGGTCGAGTTCCACACCCGCCTCCGGGAGCTGATCCCGGAAGCGAAGTTTCGGGATTTCGCATTCCATCAATACACCACCGTGTTGACCACCTTCCTCCCGCTCGACACCGCGGCCACCGCCGCCGCCATCCGCCTGCGGGAAGCAACTCCCGGCCGCCTCCCCTTGGCGGACGCGCTCATCGCCGGCACCGCTTTTGCCGCCGATCTCATCCTGGTCCACCGTGACCCGCACTTCGATCCCGTCCCGGGCTTGAAAACGCTCAGGCTGCCCGCCAAATGACCGCCTCTGCTTTTATCGAGCTGTCATGATGTCATGGGGAAAACACGGTGGCCGGATCGATCCTCCGCGGTTTTCGCAAAACCCACCATCGTGAGGCTGCGGACGGCGTCGATCAACTGACCGGGGATTCTTCGGGGTAGCGCTGACCCGGCGGGTGGGCAGGCGGCACTTCGATCTTCCAGTCTTCCGCCTTCAAGGAACCGGCATGACCGCGACGGCGCGGAAGAATTTTTTCGGGTTGCCGGAGTAGGTGATGGTCTTGGTGGTGGTGGCTCCGGCATCGGGCGCGAAGGTGGCGAGCGCGGAGTCGGTCCATGCACCGTCGATACCGAGGTTGTTGGAGAATTCGATGCGGTAGAGGCGCGTGGGTGTGGTGGTGAATTCGAGGGTGGTCGCGGTGATGTCGAGATCGTGCGAGTGGCGGACGATTTTGTAATTGCCCGGATGCCTGTCCCTGCGTTGCTGCTGGCGGTGCAGGCCGTGAGTGTGCGATACTTGCCCGGATGCCTGTCCCTGCGTTGCTTCCACCCCGGATCCGCCGCACTGGACCACTGTGCCGTTGCGCACGGTGATGTTCCGGCGCTGGATGCTGGCGGCGACGGAGATGCCGTGGCTGCTGGTGTTGAGAAAGCCCGCGATCTGGAAACCGTTCAGATCCAGGGTCACATCGCCCACGGCGGGAGAGTAGTTGTCTGTCACGTTGTCCACCCGCTCGGGGAGGCGGGAGAGTCACCCGGAATCGGCAGGCGCCGCGCGACGCGCTTGTCGCGGGCGCCGGGGGAGAGGCGGCCGGGCTCAGACCGCCATGTCCTTGAGTTTTTTCAACGGGCGCACCTTGACCACGGTGGTGGCGGGCTTGGCTTTGAACATGACTTCCTCCTTGGTAAAGGGGCTGATGCCCTTGCGCGCCTTCACGGCGGGCTTGCGGACGGTGCTGATCTTCAGCAGGCCGGGCAGGACGAACTCGCCCACGGCGTTCTTCTTGAGGTGGCCTTCGATCACCTCGGTCAGGCTGTCGAGCACGGCCGCCACCTGCTTGCGGCTCAGTTCGGTGCTCGCGGCGATCTGATCGAGGATCTGGGTCTTGGAGAAGCGGTCCTTAATAGTAGTTAATTTCTTAGCCATGCAGAGGGATTCGTGGAATCCCCGGCGGTTGTCAAGACTCGCTGATGGCGAATCATCGCGGCACGCCAAAAACCTCCGGCGCTTGGCGGCCGGCCCTTCAGGCCGGAGTGCCCGGTGATGATCCGCGGCTCCGGTTGCGGGGACCTGGGGAACGCCGCGTTTTTGCGGCCGCCATCACGCCTTTCACCCACCCGCCCCGCCAGGTCGCCCACAAGTTCGCGGCCGCCACCACCACCGCCGCCACCGCGGCAACCGGCGTCGCCCGGCCGCGGCATTGCTGGCAGGACTGCTGCGAGAAGCCCGTCTCCCATGAAACTGAAAGCCATAACCTTCCTGATCCTCGGCGCCGTCGCCACCTTTGATAGCATGCAAATTGCACTTGGCTCGGGCCGGACCTTCTTCATTTGCAACTCCAGCCGGAAGTTCCCCGAGCCGGGGGGCCGGTCGTTCAAGGATTTTCCCACGCCGGTGGTTGGCATGGCAATTGCGAAAGGGCTCGGGATGAAAGCCAATCACGTCGAGCACCTCGAATTCATCGGGGGCCCTGAAGACGGGCTCGTTGTCGACAGCGCGTTCCTGCCGTTCCTGATGGTGGCGGAGGAGGAGGACGGCTCCCCGGAAATCCCCATGTTCATCCGGCTGGAGAAAGACTTGACGGTTGAGGAAGGGAGAAATGCGAAACTCGTGTTGATCGGGCAATATGTTTGCGACGATCCCGGGCGGGACCGGCAAGGGCCATCATGGCTTGGGTTTGCCGAAGCGGTAGCCGACGCCGCGGACGGTTTCGATGATCGACGGCCGGGACGGGTCCGCCTCGATTTTCTTGCGCAGCATCAGCACGTGCTGGTCGAGGGTGCGGGAGTCCGGGAAGTAGTCGAGGCCCCAGCAGGCGTCGAGAAAGCGGTCGCGGGGGACCGGCAGGCCGGCATGGCGATGCAACAGCTCGAGCATCAGCACCTCGCGGCGGGTCAGGTCGATCGACTTGTCCTCGCGTCGCGCCAGCAGGGCGTCGGGGTGGACGATGAGGTCACGCATCGCGAAATGGCGGTCCTTGCCGTCGGCCGGATGGGCCCGCCGCAGGGCGGCGCGGATGCGGGCGATGACCTCGGCGCGGGTGAAGGGCTTGCGGATGAAATCGTCGGCCCCGAGGCCGAGCCCGACCACCACGTCGATCTCCTCATTCTTCGCGGAGAGGAAAAGGATCGGTACGGCGGCGTCGCTGGCGCGGACTCGGCGGCAGACTTCGAAGCCGTCGACCTCCGGCATCATGATATCGAGGCAAAGGAGCTGCGGGCGGTGCTCGCGCCACAGCTCGAGCGCCTGCTTGCCGTCGGCGGCGGACAGCGTCTTGAAGCCTTCGTCCGCGACACAGGCGGCGAGGGCTTCGAGGGTGAGCGGGTCGTCGTCGGCGAGCAGGATGGTCATGCGGCGGGTTCGTCGGCGACGAGGGCGAGATGCGGCGGGGCGGGGAGATCGAGTTTGAAGACGGCGCCGTTCTCCGAGGGTTCTAGTAGCAGCTCGCCGTCCATCCGCCGGGCGAGGTCGCGGGCGATCGAGAGGCCGAGGCCGGTGCCGCTGGAGCCTTCGCGGACGCCGCGGTGGACGCGTTCGAAGGCTTCGAAGATCCGCTCTTTCTGGCGCGGCGGGATGCCGGGCCCGCGGTCGCGGACGCGGAGCTGGAAGCGGCCGTTTTCCATCGCGGTTGCGAGGCCGAGCCAGCCGCCGGCGCTGGCGTATTTCTCGACGTTGGAGATCAGGTTGCCGGTGATCTGGGCGAGGGCGTCGGGGTCGAGCCGGGTGAGGGAAGACGCGCCGCGTTGCCATTCGACGCTTACCTTGCGGCGCTCGAGCGAGGGCTGGAACTGGGCGAGCACGGCTTCCACCACGTCATCCGGGATGCAGGCGGCGGGGTGGAGGTCGAGGGTCTTGCGTTCGCCGCGGGAGAAGGTGAGGACGTTCGAGACCAGGCGGGCGAGGCGCTGGACTTCCTCGTGGACCAGCGCCAGCCGGCGGCGGGCTTCGGCCGGCCGGTCGTTGAGGGAGCGCAGCGAGAGGTCGAGGTTGAGCAGGATGTTGGTGAGCGGCGAGCCGAGTTCGTGGGAGACGCGGTTGACAAAGGAGACGCGTTCTTCGGCGAGCCGCAGCGCGCGGCGTTGCTGGATGAAGAGGAAGGCCCCGAGCAGCAGCAGGGCGGCGGCGATGCCGCTGGCCAGCACCAGCGTCGCCGGGTCGTGGGTGGTCGCGACCTGGCGGCGGTCCCACGCTTGCACCTGCCATTCGCCGAGACCGGTGCGATGCGGCATGACCAGCGCGGCCGGACCGGGCACGACCGAGGGCGGCAGGGTGACCAGCGGGCTGCCGGCGGGTCCCGCCACGCTCACCAGTTCGCCCGCTTCCCGCAGCGGGGCGAAAGGTTCCGCGAGCCACGATTCGAGGTGGCTGCCGGTCGCGGCTTGCAGGGCCGGCGAGTCGATCGTGAAGGCGACCAGGTGATCGGCGTCGGGGCGGATCCAACGCACCTGATAGATGCCGCCGGGGGCCGCGATGATGCCGCTGTCGCCGCTTCGCTCGAGCGCGAACAGGGCTTCGGGCAACAGCACGGCGAGTTCGGGATTCAGTGGCCGCTTGCCGCCTTCGGCTTCGATTTCGGGCAGGCGCTCGCCGGATTCTTGCGTTGCGCCGTGGCGGGTGGCGACTTTTGACCCGCGGCGGAACAGGTGGCACTCGCGCACCCCGACGATCTGCGCCGAGGCCGCGGCGGTCCGCTCGGCTGGGACGTAGGGTGCCTCGCCGGCGATGCGGCGCAGGTGGCTGCGAAAGGTTTCGTCGAGCCAGTCGAGTTCATCGCGCAGCGCGGCGGAGAAATCGTGCAAGCGTTCCCGGTCGGCGGGGGTGCGGGTCTCCACCTCGCGCCGGGCCAGCCGCTCGCCGCCCCACAGGGCGAGGGCGGCGGCGGCCAGCAGGGGCGTTAAGGTGAGCCAGGAACCTCGCATCAGGGTTTCGCGTAACTTGCGGTCACGAAAGCGAACCAGATCCGGTTGGCCGCGTCAGCATCGAGTTTCGAGTTGGGCGGGCGGTTGACCGTGCCGAGCAGGAAGGGTTGGCCGGGGGTGACGGTGACCGCGGTGATGATATGCTGCCTTTCGAACTCCGGCATTTCGATCAGGCTGAGTCCTTGGCCGTGCTTGCTGGTGCCGGCATGCAGCACGTTGTCGGTGGAGATCCGCAGGTCGACGATTTGCCAATCCGCGCTGGCCGTCGGCTCGACCTCGATCGAGCGGCCGCTGTTCCGGCATTCGAAGGATGTCGGTGTGGCCGGGGTCCTCAGGTCGCCGAGTTGGGAGGCCTTCACCGCCTGCTCCAGCTTGTCGGTCTCCGGCACCACGTCCGGCGCGGGGCCCTCGGCGGGTTCGGGCGGGACGATGCTCACGCCCACGGTGTTCGGGAGTTCGGCGGGCTCGTATTCAGTCGCGTAGAGCGTTTCCAGAATGCCCTCTCCGAGCGCCTTGTTGCCCGAGCGGGTGCGGATGACCGTCATCGATTCCTGGCGGGCTTCCTTCTTGGCGACCATCGCGATCAGCCTCCGGTAGAGCTCCTCGTCGCCGAGATCGGCACGCTCGAGCTCCGCGGCGGTGGCGAGATCGAGCGAGAAGTCCTCGACACGCAGCGACAGGTTGCGTTGGACCTGGGCGGCCGCGGCCTCGCCGGCGGCCGGCGGGGGGGCGACGTAGGGATCCTGACGGGCGGCGGGCGGAGGGGTCTGGGCGGAGAGGACGGGCAGTCCGAGGACGGCGGCGAGGACGATGCAGGTGTTCGGTTTTATCACCCGGACACTGTGGCAGTGCGGCGGGTCATGAAATGTCAAAAGCGGGTCAAAAGATCGGGGGGACTGCCAATAAGGGGACCGCATGGGCTTCAAACGGGCAGGCGGGAACCCCTCGGGCCGGTCTGAAGACCAGCGGTCCCGGGGCATAAGGAGTGTGGACCTTTGGTCAACACGGTGTCGACGGAACGTCGACACTCCTTATCCGGCGATGACGAACTTGGGATCGTAGAAGTAGATCGCCCGGACCTCGCCGTCCTCGCCGTCGTAGAGGAGCATCACGTAATTGCCCGGATCGTCGGGGCGGAACGAGGTGAGGATTTTCTCCGAGCCGCGCAGGCGGACGGTGATGTCGCCGCCGGCGCCGCCGAGGTCGACGGTGGAGGTCATCAGCCGTTTGACGCTCGAGGCCACAGGCTGGTCGCGGCCCTGGATGTCGGTTTCGAACAGGAGCTCGGCTTGCTTGCAGGTGCTGAGGACGGTCAGGCGGTATCCCTTTTCGACGTCGCGCTGCTTGAGGCGGAGGATGCGGGCTTCCCAGCGCTCGGGCTGGTCGTCCTTGGCCGGGACTTTCTCGGCGAAGGCGACGATGGTGATGGTTTCGCCCGCCCCGAGCTGGACGGTGGTGCTCCCATCCTCGACGCCTTCCTTGCTCACGGTGACCTTCTTGGATCCGGCCAGCAGGCCGATGCCGCCGGTCCGCTGGCCCATGGTGTAGCCCTTGGCGTACATTTCCTCGCCGTCGATCTTGAGGTGGAGGTTGCCGCTGCCGGCGGCGACCGCGTTGACCAGGCGGAGGAAGCCGACCTTCGGGGCCTCGTCCTGGGCGGCGAGCGGGCCGAGGAATAGCAGCGGGAGCAGGCCGGCGGCGAGACGCCGCAGCCACTTGTTAGAAGTCGTTCTCATGGGTGACGCGGGGTCGGTAGGTGGCGGGGTCGATGCTGCCGTCGGCCGTGTATTCATCGGGCCCGGCGAAGACGGTGAAGACCTTTTTCGATTCGGCGAGGACGCGCGGTTCGGTGGTGCCGGCGAGGGGCGGGGCGAGGGCCTGGCCGATGACCCAGACGCGGAAATTCCGCGAGCGCAGCGTGGAGGCGTCGTGGATCCGGGCGAAGACTTCCTCGGCGGCGGAGTCGGTCCACTGGATGCGGGCGTTTTGCGGATACATCTCGCGGTTGCCGAAGACCGGCTTGTCGTCGCGGTCGCGGGCGGAGGCGACTTCGGCGGCGCTGGCGAAGGGGCGCGAGCGGAGGATCGCCTCGGCGACGCGGTCGGCGATTTTGGCGCGGGTCGGGGTGCCGAGCTTCAAGGGGGCGGTCGGCAGGGCCATCAGGGTGGTGGTCTGGTGGTTCGACGAGGTGGTCTGGGAGAGCAGGGGGTCCTGTTTCAGGAAGCCGGCGGCGAGGGCGCGCAGGGCGTCGGGGGTGGCGGTGTTGAGGTTCACGTGGCCTTGGCGGAGGACGAGGTTGTCCTCGCGGGCTTCGGCGGAATCCGCGGTCGATTCCCCGGCGTGGAAGAGATCGAGCAGATGGGCGGCATGGAGGCCGGGCTCGTCGAAGCGCGGGTGCTCGGCGCGGCCGATCCGCAGCGTGTTGCCGCCGCCGGCGGAAGTGCTGGCGGGGGAGGTCATTTCGACATCCGGCCACGACGAGCGGGTGGTCGGTAGGGTGGGGGTGCTGGCGGCGTTCAAGGTGGCGGTGTCGCGGCTGCCGCTGCCCGGCGAGTCGGTGAGGTTGCCGTAGGTGGGCACCCACATCACGGGGTCGTAGGTGCGGCCGAGTTCGGTCGCGCTGTAAAAGCGGCCGAGATTGGAAAGCCGCAGCGGCGCCTGTTCGCGGACCGGGGTCGGCAGGTTGCTGAAAAAGCGCGGGTCGTCCGGCGCGACCCGGCGGTCTTCGGTGAAGAAGGAGTTCGAGCCGTAGGCCGAGTTATGTCCGCCGTCGGGCCATTCGGCCGGGAGGACGCGGCCGTAGTGGCGGCGCTTCGCGGGGGAGTCGGACGAGTAGATGCTGCCCCAGCGGATCGTCCGCCGGTTCGGGCTGTAATTCTGCGGCCACGAGTTGGCATCCTGCGGAGCCTTGAGATAGATCGCCATCCGCGGGTCGCCCAGGTTGTTGACGAAAGACTCGGTCTTCAACTTGTAGCTGTGTCCGGGCAGGGTCGCGGCGACCTTTTGCTGGGAATTGGTCGAGCTGTTGCCCGGGAAATAGAGGATCTGGTCGTAGCGCCGCTGCTTGCCGCGGGACTGGTCGACCAGCGAGCCGTTCCATTTCATCCGGTAGCCGCTGGTCTGGTTGTCGTCGTTGCCGAGGATGACCGGGCTCTGGACGAACAGCGACGCGGGTCCGGCGTCAATCTTGAAGCGCGTCTCGCCCAGCTTGTAGACCTTGTATTCGTTGGGGCGGAGCGAAACCGCGAGCGGCGGGAACCAGAACAGGCCGTCCTCCTGGCTGAGGTTGGTGGTGGTGGACGGATCGGTGATCAGGGCCGGGTCGCCGAGGTTGATGTCGGGGATCGCACCGAGCGCCATCGAGTATTGGGTTTCATAACTCAAGCGGGCAGTGCCCTCGGCGGGCTGGTCGCTCATGTTCCAAAGTTCCGCGAAGCTGGCGGCGGTGATGAGCACGAAGGTGCGGCCGTTCTCGCGGACCACGTCGTCCCACTTCAGGCTCAGCAGGTGCTCGCTGACCAGCGGGTAGCCGTCGAGGCCGCGGTGGCTGTTGTCGACGACGGTCGGATCGTTGTCGGCGTCGGCGTAGTCGAAGGCGTTGGCGGCGAGGGTTTTCAGGTAGTTGTCCGGGAAGCCGCCCTTGCGCTGGACGAAGAGCGGCAGCGCCTCGTCGATCCAATCGGCGAACTCGTCGACCGCCGCCTCGCGCGATTTTCCCAGCAGCTCGTTGAGGTTGAGCTTCGGCTTGCCGGCGGCTTCGGCGGAAATCCCGGCCGCGAAGGGCACCCGCGGAACCTCGAAGTAGGGCCGGGTGACCGGGCTGGCGTTCTTTTCCAAGGCGGCGGCGAGCGGGTCTTCGAGCAGGCCGGTGGCGGCGCGCTGGAGCGGGGCGCCGTAGCCGGCCGCGGCGACGATCGAGTCCGGCGAAAGCATCAGCGGGCGGCCCTCGGTGATCCTGGCGACGAGCTTGCCGTCGCCCTCCTCGGTGGCGGCGGGATCGAGGGCGTGGACGGCCACGCGGTCGAGTTTCAGCTCCCCGCTGGACGGCGGCTCGGGATTGATCCCGGGGGCGGGAAAGGGCCACTCGTTGCGCGAGTGGGTGCCGCCCTCGCCGTCGGTGTTGCCGGCGGTGGTCGCGTCGATCTTTGCCTGCAAATCCTCCACCCAGTAAGCGTAGCGGGCGACCACCGCGCCCTTCGCGTCGGTCACCTCGATCCACTCGACGCGCGGCTTGTCGAGCCAGGGCGGGCCGCCGATCGCGGCGTGGCCGGGCCCTTCGCCCGGCTCGACCGGCGGGGCTTTCAAGGTGCTGCCGTCCGGAGGCAAGGCGGTGCTGCTGAACAGCGGGCGGTAGCGGTATTTCAACTGGTCGCCGCCGCCTTCACCGCGGGCGATGAACAGGTGATCCGGCGCCTCGAGGCCGGCGGGCGGGGTGTTGGGCGAAGGGGCGCCGATCACCAGGAAGTCGTCGTTGGCGGTTTCGGCGCGGAGCAGCGCGCGGAAGTCCTCGAGCCCGGCGCGGGCGGCGAGTTCGGCGCGTTTGGAATCGGCGAAGGAGCGGGCGGTCTTGTTCTCGATGTTGACCAGCGCGAGCAGGCCGACCGCGAGGATCAGCATGGCGGCGGCGACGACCAGCACGGCCGGCAAGGTGAAGCCGGCCGCACGGGAGCGGAATGGAGGGCGATCAGTCATGGGTTGCCGAATCGCTGGAGCACTTCGTAGACCTCGAGGTTGCGGTTGTCGGCGGCCTTCAGCGGGTCGCCGCGCAGCGGGCTGGTGTCCCAGTCGCGGGTGGTGGAAAGCTTGCCGATCAGCTCGCGGCGGGCGACGACCAGGCGGATGCGGAGGAAATGGGGAGCGACGTTAAAGGGGTCGTCGGCCGGCAGTTGCTGCCACGGCACGAGCTGGCCGGTATCGTCGCGGACCAGCGGGGTGGCCTCGAACGAAAGCACGCCGAAGGCCACCGGTTCGTCGGTGTCCTTTTCGGCGAACAGCGGGGTCAGCGAGCCGGCCTTGAGCGCGGGGAAGACCTCGCCGCTTTCGCGGAAGCCGCGCATCAGGCAGCGGACGGTGGAGCTGCCGACCTCGATGTCTTTCACGTAGTAGTGGACCGCGCAGAGGTCGCCGCTGCGGCCCTCGGCGGATTGGGCATCCTCCGGTTGGAGGGCGAGGAAACCGGTGCGCGCCCGCCGCCAGCCCTCGCCGCCGGCTTCGAACACGGTGTCGCGGTGCCACACGGCCTTGCCGAAATCATCGCGCATCTGGGTCAGCACCGCGCGCGCCTCGCGCTCCGCCCCGACGCTGCCGGAGCCCTGGCTGTAGCTGTCGCCGGCGCGGCCAAGCATCGCCGCGGCCACCAGCAGCAGGACCGAGCCGATCGCCATGGTGACCAGCAGTTCGAGCAGCGTGAATCCGCCGCGATGTCGGGCCGGGCGGGTCATGGCAGCTTGGTCAGGAATTCCAGCCGGCGGCGTTTCAGGCTGCTGGCGGCGGCGGGGTGCTCGAGGGTGATGGCGACCTTGAGTAGGGGCGGAAAACCCGGGCGATCGGTTTCCAACCGGCCGTCGAGCCGGGCGAGGAAGGCCGCGTCCTGCTCCGCGACCCGGACGATGCCGGCTTCGTAGGCCGCGGGGGCGACCGGCCCGAGCAGCACGCCGTCGCGGCGGAAGGCGAGGCACAGGACCTCGCCGTCACCGAACGGCTGGCCGGCTTGCAGCGCGGGCAGGTTCTGCGACGTGCCGTCGCGCGCGAGTTGGATCTCCTGCAGGCAGGACTCGACGATCACCGGCGCGCGGGTCTCCGCCCGCGCCGCGCTGCCGCCTTCGCCGCCGCGCAGCAGGGCCGCGATGGCGAGCGGGGCGACCACCGCGAGCACCCCGATCGAGACCATCGTCTCGACCAGCGACACGCCGCGCCGCAGGCCCGGGATGGCAAGCGGGAGTCTCATCCGTCGAGCCTCCAGGGTCGTGCCACCACCCGGCCGATCCGCAGCGAGCTGCGGCCGCCGTCGGAGGTGGGGATCGCTTGGCCATCGCGCAGGGTCCCGCTGCCCAGGGTCAGCGCGACCGGTTCCGAGCCGGCCGGCCAGGCGAGCCCGCCGCGGGGATTGAAGGCGAGGACGTGGACCCGCGCCTGATTCCCGCCGTCTTTCCAGGTGAGGGTGAGGGCGGGCTCGTCGAGCGGATTGCGGAAGCCCTCGACCTCGCCGCCGAAGAACACCACGCCGGTCGGCAGGATGTTCCAGCGCTGGAGCTGGCGGCCGGCGATCGTGGTGGCCCGGTCGGGCAGCTCATCGACCTCGAACAGGCCGACCCGGAAGTTGTCGTCGGCCCCGCCCGGGACCGGCGGGGCGATCGCCAGCAAGACCGGCTTGCGGCGGGTGATCGCGGCGGTGCGGGCCTGCTCGACGGTCGCGGTGAACTGGTCGTAGGCGGTCCGGCGGGCGCTGGCCGCGGTCTTGCCGAAGATGCCGAAGCCCATGGTCAGCAAGGCACCGAGCAGGATCATGACCACCAGCAGTTCGACCAGGCTGAAGCCGGACGAGCGCGCGGGGGGATGACGGAGGCTTCGATTCACGGGCGGCGGGAACTTTTCGGTCGCGACCTTGGCCGGACGCCATCACGAAGTAAACACGCAAGGCGTCGTCCGCCGTGCGACGGCCCACACATCCCGGATTGCAACGATCCTGTCAAATTCGCGTCCTTTCCCCCGGATTCATGTGACACCTACGTTGCAGGAACCATGCCGCCGGAGATCTTTCTCATCGATGCGATCGGGCCGTTTTTCCGGGGTGTCGAGGGACGGCGGATCAACTGGTCGAAGATCCCGTTCACCCGGCTGGCGACCGGCGGCGGGGAGGGGGATCTCCCGTGGCAGCGGATCCGCGAGGACCTGCGGAAATTCACCCGCGAGGTGGCGGCCGCGGGTTTCAACGCGGTGACCCTGGACGACCTGGCGCACCTCGCGCCGCATCCGCTGCACGAGCCGGCAACCGCGGCGCGGATCGCGGCCTTGCGGGAGGAATTCACGGTGCTGTTCGAAATCGTGCGCGAGGCCGGACTGGCGATCTACCTGACCTCCGATGTGCTGCCGGTGACGCCGTCGGTGGAAGCCGCGATCGGCGGGCAGCGGGACCGGCTGGAGGCCTACTACCGCGATCTGATCGACCACTTCCTGCGCGATTTCCCGCAGGTCAGCGGGCTGGTCCTGCGGATCGGGGAGAGCGACGGGGTCGACGTCAAGGACCCGATCCGCACCCGCCTGCATGTCCGCAGCGCGGCCGACACCAACCGCTTGCTGCGCGCCTTGCTGCCGGTCTTTGAAAAGCACGACCGCACCCTGATCCTGCGCACCTGGACGGTCGGCGCGCACCGGGTGGGCGACCTGATCTGGCACCGCCGGACGCTGGCGGACGCCTTGCAGGGGATCGATTCGCCGAAATTCATCCTCTCGATGAAATACGGCGAGAGCGATTTCTTCCGTTACCTGCCGCTCAACCGCGCCTTTTTCCGCACGCCGCACCGCAAGATCGTCGAGTTGCAAGCGCGCCGCGAGTATGAGGGCGCGGGCGAATACCCGAGCTTCATCGGCTGGGACTGCGAGGAATTCGCGCGGCAGCTTCAGGGCGACGCGAATCTCGCCGGGATCTCGGTGTGGTGCCAGACCGGGGGCTGGCACCGCTTTCGCCGGCTGGCCTTTCTCGAGGAAAACGACCGCGATTTCTGGCTGCGGCTGAACACGATCGTCGCGCTGCGGGTGTTCCGCGACCGCGAATCGGTCGAGGACGCGGTGGCGGGGATCGTCGGCGGCGAGCGCGCGCCGGCCTTGCTCGAGCTGCTGCGGCACGCGGAGACGGTGGTGAAGGAGCTGCACTACATCCGCGGCTTCGCGGAGCAGAAGTTGTTTTTCCGCCGGGTGCGGATCCCGCCGCTGCTGCATGTATATTGGGACTGCCTGTTCATCAATCACGCGGTGCGCAAGGTGCTGCGGCATTTCGTGAGCGACCCCGAGCAGGCGCTGCGCGAGGGCGAGGCGGCCTACGCCTTGTTCCCGCGGATGGTCGAGCTGGCGAAAGCGGCGGCGGTGCCGGTCGAGGACATCGAGCACTGGCGGGATTTCTGCCATCTGGTCCGGCTGGCGCGGCGCTATTATTTCCTGCCCTTCGAGCCCGAGCTCGCCGAGCGGATCCGGGCCTCGAAGAAGGCGTATAAGAAAGCCTGGCCCTGCGAGCGGCGGCAGCGCTACCGGATCAAGGTGTCGTTCGAGCCGTTCCGGCTGAAGCGGCAGACGATGGGCTGGCTGTCCTCGTTGTTCCTGCGCCGCCAGCGCGGCTACCGGGTGATCGATCATGTGCTCACCCTCAACCTGCTGGGCCTGGTGTTCCGGCTGTTCCGGCCGGGGAAAAGCAAGATGGTGCCGAAATTCCTGCGCAAATCGGCGATGGGGGTGGAGGCGCTGTTCCGCTGAGCCCATGGCCGCCGGAGGCTCTTGGACTGCGGCGATGATTCGCCGCTTTGGGAATGGCGGGCGGGGCGGGCGGTTCTGGCGGGACGCGGCGATCGCGGAGGGTCGCTTCAGTCCACCGGGGCGGCGGGGCTCACCCCTGCACTCGGAAAGCTGCGAATGATCGCAGCAGTCCGAGAGCGGCTGCGCCGCGGGGATGAGCCGGAGCGCCAGATCTTCCGCGCTTCCTCCGATCCGCGGCCACGCTCACTCCGGCTTCTGGAGGTAATTCCAGATCGCGTCGAACTGCTTGGCGGCGTCGCCGTCGAGTTCCGGGCGCTGGGATTGGCCGTCCTCGCTGTAGCGCGGCATCTTGCTGCCCGGGGTGACCGAGGACGGATTGTCCATCCAGCGGATGAACCATTCCTTGCGCAGCCGTTCGTGGGCGAGGGCGAAATTGATCCCTGCCACCTCGAAGGCGGCGGTCGGCTTGGCCGCGCCGACGCCGTGGCAGGTGGTGCAGCCGAAGCCTTCGTTGCCGGACAGCTTCCTGCCGATCTCCGCGAGGGCGGCGTCCGGGGCGGGGGCGTCCGGCTTGCCGGGTTCGACGCCGTGAAGCCGCGCCAGGCCGGTGGCGAGGTCGCCGGCGTGGGCGCGGAAGGCGGGCATCCGCATGTCGAGCCACGGCCGCGGGCGGTTCGCGACGGTGCCGTTGAGGATCGCCTCGAGGTAGGACGCGTGAAGCATTTCCCCGACAAAGGTCAGGTGCGGACGCGTCTGGGCGACTTTTTCGGTCTCGCCCTGGACATGGGCGACCAGGCCCTGGGTTTCAAGGTGCGCGCTGTCGAGCCGCGAGGGCTTGCCGTCCACCGCGTGGCAAGCGGTGCAACGCAGCGACTCGAGCTTGGCGGCGGTGGATTCCGCGGCGACGTGGCGGGTCAGCGGGGCGGCGCCCTTTTTCGCGAAAGCGACCAGCGCGGCGCGCTCGGGATCGCTCAGTGCCAGCTTCGGCAGCTTCGGGTCCGGCTTGCCGGAGACGCAGCCGGCGGCCGCCCAATCCTTGGTGAAAATGGCGTCGGTGGTCGGCAGGGCGGTGTTGGGGACGCCGCTGCCGGCATGGCAGGCGGCGCAATTCAGCGCGGTCGCGACTTCCATGCCCTTGGCCGGATCGCCCTTGGGGAAGTCGGAAGGTTTCCGCGTCGATTTGCCGGTCGCCTCCAGCAGGTAGGCGGCGATTTCGTTCGACTCGGCCTCGCTGAGCGCGAAGTCCGGCATCCCGATGTGGGCATACCAGGTGTCCGGCTTTTTCAGGAAGCCGGCGAGCGCGCCGGGCTGGAACTTGAAGCCGACATCGTCCAGCGAAAGCCGGCCGGGATCACCCGGGCCACCGGGCTGGGTGTGGCAGGCCGCGCAGCCGAGGCGGTGGAAATGCTCGCCACCTTTCCGGGCGAGTGCCGGGTCCGGCGCGGGCGGGACCTCGCCGACCTTCTGGGTCATCAGCCAGGCCGCGAGATCGGCCGCCTGCTGCTTGCCGGCCGGGGTCGATTCATCGATCAGGTCCGGCATCCGGGTGTCCGGCCGCAGCGCCGCCGGGTTGGCGATCCATGCCGCGAGCCACTCCTCGGTCAAGCGCGACCCCGACGCCACGAGCAAGGGCCCGAACTCGGTCAGTTCCGGCATGCCGCCGGCACCCAGGTGGCACTTCGAGCAGTGGTTCTCCGCAAACAGCAGCCGGCCGTGGCGCGCCGGGTCGGCCGCGACCTCCGCCTTGAAGACGGTGGGCGGGACGCTCTGTTTCGGGAACCCGCGTTCTTCCCAGAACAGGCGGAAACGGCCGGAGCCGTCGGGCTTCGAGCGGTAGGTGATCGTGATGTCGTGCCCGCCGCGGTTGAGGCGGGTGCTTTTCGAGGCGCTGCCGCCGAGGGTCCCTTCCTCGCTGAGGAGTTCCTCGCCGTCGACCGTCAGCGTCGCCTTGCCCTCGCCTTCGAAGGAAAAGACCAGCCGCAGGCGATCGGCGAGCACCAGCTTGCCGCTCCAGGTCACCCCGAACTCGCCGGCCGCCAGGAACGGCGTCGGTGCTTCCCCGGCCTTGACCAGCAAGGCGGGGAGGCGGTCGGCGCGGGTGTCCTTCAGCCCGCCGGACTCGAAAGTCGCGGCGAGCTCGGCGCGGGCGATGCCCGCCGCGAAAGCGAGCAGGGAACTGACAAGGGCAACCAATCTCATGAGGAACCAAGGGACGGCAGCATCCCTAATCTCGAATTGCGAATTTCCAATCCCGCTTGCTCACTTCCCCATCTTGCGGACGGTGCCGTGCAGGTCGCCCTTGAGGATTTCGCCTTCGGTGTCCTCGAGGTCCCAGGAGACCTTGAGCGACATCGACGGCTTGTGGCCTTCGAGATCGATTTCCACGGTCTTGCCGTCCTTGAGCAGGCGGGCGGCGCGGATGGTGATGTTGTCGCGCTTGCGATGGCTCTGGGACTCCTTGTCGATCGCCTGCTTGCGGGCCTCGGCGTCGATGTTGTCGACCGAGAACTCGCCGGACCCGTACTGCGGGCCGCGGACGTAGTCCCAGCGCTGGGCGGAGTAGCTTTCGGGATCGGTGGCGAGCTCCTCGTCGAGCTCGGTTTCAAAGCGCAGGCGGACGCCGGTCGCGGTGATCTCCAGCTGGTCGGGGATCGGCACGGTGGCACCGGTGTGGCGGATCCGCTGGAAGGCGGCCTCGCTGGCGGCGTTGGTCTGCCAGCCGCGGAAGCCGGCGACATACAACGAGCCGTCGGCGTGGAAACGGGCGCGCATCGCGGAGGAGCCGAGTTTCACCGGCAGCTTGACCACGCCGCCCTGCAGGGTGCCGTCGACCGAGGCGTCGAGCACCCGGTAAATCGAAGACTGGCCGTAGGAGAGATGGAGCATTTCACCCGGCTTGAGGCCGAACTTGGTGTTGCCCTTGGGCACCCAGACCTGGGAACCGGAGGAATTGTCGACGTCCATCGGCAGGTAGCACAGCGGCTCGGTGTAGGGCGCGCCGGTCAGGCCCTGGCGGCTCGCTTCGGTGCCGAAGAAGGCCGGGGCCTGGTCCTTGGTGATGAAGTTGATCTTGCAGCAGGGCTGGTTGGTGCCTTCGTTCTCGCCGGTGGTGATTTCGCCGTTCGGTCCGATGCCGAGGCCGCCGGGGGCGCGCAGGCCGGTTGCCACGACCTCGACCTTCGAGCCGTCCTTGGAGACCTTGAGGACGGTGCCGTGGTGCGGGTAGATCGGGTCGAAACCGCGGCCGCCGCCGCGGACCGGCGAGCCCTTGGAGAAATAGAAGCTGCCGTCGCTGTCGGTCTGCAAGTCGAAGGCGAACTCGTGGAAGTTCGGCGACACCGAGGCTCCGTTGAAGAAGCACTCGAAGTGGTCGGCCTCGCCGTCCTGGTTCAGATCGCGCAGCTTGGTGATCTGGTCGCGGCCGTGGACGAAGATCGTGCCGTCGACGACTTTCAGGCCGAGCGGTTCGAACAGTCCGGCGGCGTGGCGCTTCCACGTCAGCTTGCTCCAGTCGCCCTTGAGGCCTTTGACGATCCACACGTCGCCGTTCCAACTCGCGATGGCGGCGCTGTCCTCGTCGATGAAATCGAAGCCGGCCAGGCGGAGGTTCGACTTCCAGGGATTGTCGGCCGGGATGGTCACCGTGTCGGTCACCCAGGGGGACTTCTCGTCGGTGGAAACCTCGCCCTTGGTGGTCAGGACGTCTTTCCAGAGGCCTTCACCGCCTTTGGTGGCACCGGCAAGTGGAAGCGGGGCGGTGGACTTGGCGTCCGCGCCGCGGGCATAGGTGAGAGTGATCGTGGTGGCGCCTTTGGCGGGTGCCAGCGTTGCCAGCAGCCGGTCGTTCTCCGCCTTCAAGGTCGCGACGCCCCGCTCTTCGGCGCCGATCGCCACGGAGAGGCCGTTGGCCGACTTTGCAAAGAACCCTTCGACAGCGACGCCCTTCTCGTCCGCCGCCAGCAGGGTGAGAGGTTTGTCATGGGCGGCGATCTCGAAGTAGCGGACGAAGCCGCCGGGTCCGGACCACAGGTGCTCCAGCACCCGGGTGCCGTTCACCAGGTATTCGAAGACGATCTGCGAGCCCTTGCGGTAGAAGCCCTTGTATTGGGCGTGGGAGATATTGCCGCCGAACTCCTTGGGCCGCTTGTCCTCGAAGCTGCCCGACTCGTCCGCCCAGCCCGGACCGGCGGCGGTGTTAAAGATGAAATCTTTCTCATTGGCCACCCGGACCAGCGGCCCGTGGGCCCCGGTCCACGGGGTGCCGCCCCAGTGGACGCCACCCTTGTAGGCGGTGACCACGCGCAGCGTCTCGGTGTCGAACAGGGCGCGGCTGCCGTCGCCGAGGTCGACCAGCACGCCTTTGACGGCGGCGACTTTCTGCGCGCCGTCGAGGGTGCCGGCGAAGGTGTTGCTCCAGGCCGGGCCGATCTGCATTTCTTCAAACCATTTCTGGGCGGAAACCGGCAGGGTGGCGGCGGCGAGGACAATCGGTGCAAGGAAGTGGCGCATGAGTGTGGGTTAACGTCGGGAGTTCGGGTCGGGTTTACGCGATTCGCGGGGAAAGCGTTCAAGAATGACAAATCGAGCGCCCGCGGCCCGGGCGACCGTGCCACTACGTCAGCTTGCCCCGGCATTTGGCAAGCTCCCGCTTTCGGCGCGGCGCGATCGCGGGAATCCCTAGACCCCGCGGCCAGCCCGGCTATCCTTCGCCCAGATGTGGGAAACGATCACCGAATGGGGCGGCTGGGGCGACGCCGGGACCGGCTTGGCCTGGGTGGTCACCGGCAGCCTGCTGGTGGCGGGCCTGATCGGCTGCCTCATCCCGATCCTGCCGGGCCACCTGATCCTGCTGTTCGCCGCCATCGCCCACCGCCTGATGCTCGGTCGGGAACAATCCGGCATGGAATGGTGGACCTTTGTCATCCTGATCCTGCTGCTGACGCTGTCCCAAGCCTTTGAGTTCGCCGCCGGGGCCGCCGGGACGAAATGGTTCGGCGGCACCCAATGGGGTGCCTGGGGCGCGCTGATCGGCGGGATCGTCGGCATGTTCTTCTTTCCCTTCGGCCTGATCCTCGGCCCGCTGATCGGCTCGTTCGCCCTTGAAAAATGGGGCGCCAAGAAAGAAAACAAGCCCGCCGCGGTCTCCGGCGTCGGCTCGGTCGTCGGCACCCTCGCCGGGATGGGGATGAAGCTGGTGATCGGCTTCGTGATGGTCGCCTGGTTCTTCATCGACTGCTTCTGGGTGGGGTGAGGGGGAAGTTCCAAGGGGGGAAGTTCCAAATGCCAAGGGGAGTCCGTTTGCGGCAACCCGGCACCAGACACCAGACACCGCCGCCCGCCCGGGGCCAGTGCCGGAATCCAGCGCCGGCGGCGAGATCCGCTCCACCCGATCCTCCCCGATCCCGCCCCGCCGGAAAGGCGGATCGAGATCGGCTTGAAGTATTGATGGTTAGAGATTTGTGCCCTTGCGGCGAGTCGGGTATCAAGAAGATGACTGGTGAAAAAAAGGTGGCGAAAAAAAGGCGAAAAAAAGGGCGAAGTATAGGGGCGCGCCCGGCGGCCCGCCAAATCCGCCAAATCAAGTGCCTAAATCAAGTGCCTGGCGAAAAATATGGCGGAAAATAGGCCGCGCTCCGCGACCCGCCGGGGCGCTCGTGCTCCCGTCGCCAGCGGGCTGGCGACCCCATCTCCAGAGGCATTGGGGGCCCGTCTGGCAGAAAAGTTAGGGGTGGTTCATCATTTGGGGGAATGAAGTACCGGACAGACTCTGGCAAGGGAGGCTCGGTAGTTTAGGTTTCCTGAAGGTCTTGCATTTGGAATCTAGCATCGGGCAGCCAAGCTCCTCGCAAGGTCCGGGTAGCGGGCGGTTCGGAAACTTTGGTTCGGGATTATTGGCTTTCAGATTCTTTAGATGGTCCATGGAGGCGGAGGGTATCCGGATGACTGGACGGACTCCACATATCCTGCTATTTGTCTCCTCGTTCGGGCGCGCTTCCCAAGAGCCGTTTCGAGCCCAACCCCCAACCTCCCAGCATCCCATGAACCCCCTGATCTATCCCACCCGCGGTGGCACCCGCGGGAATTCGAGCGCGTGCCGTATTGGAACCCTCGCCGCCGCCTTGACGCTTGCCGTCGGCTTGGCAACCAAAGCCCAGGCCACCATCGTGGTCGGGACCAATTCCGTCGTCTTCGGCTTCGATTCCGAGTATTCCGGCGCGAGTTCGCCGGAAGGTGGAACCCCGTGGCTAGTGGCGACCGTGGAGGACAATATTCCGGGAAGCGTGCGTTTCACCTTGGAAGCTCCCAACGCGGCCGTCTCGCCCTTCAACGGACTCACGGATACCGAGAAAGTCGTTCAGGTGTTGTTCAACCTCAAGAGCGGATTCGATCTCGCCAAGCTGTCAGCACCCGGACCTTTCACCAAGACGGGTAGCTTCGCTGATCCCGTCGTCAGCTTCGGCTCATTCAACGGGGCGGACTACAGTCCGTTCGAGATGCTGGTCCAATTTAGCGATCCCGCTGCCCAAGCGTTCACCGCCGGGGACAAAGTGCAGTTTTTGGTCAGTTATACCGGTGGAAATCTTTTCGCTTCGGACTTCCTCGCCACGGCTCCCGGGCCTGGTAACAATCCTGATCCGGCGGCAATTTTCGCTGCGGCGCATATTCAGAGTATCGACATCAAACCTGGAGACGAACAAGGAAGCGGCTGGGTCCATCCCGTGAACGTGATCCCGGAGCCCGGGTCCTCGTTCGCCGTGATCCTGCTGCTCTCCTCCGGCTTGGTGCTTCGCTCGCGCCGCACCCGGAGCGCCTGACCTTGCCCGCGTTGGCAAGCCCCGCTGGAACCCCGTCCGGGGAAACATGCAGAATCCCTCCATCAGGGAGTGGGGGGCGAAGGCGGAAAACGGACCAGGATGGATAGGGTGGATAGGATATCTTTGAGGCTCCCGAACGGGTTGCCTTTAATGCCCATCCTATTCATCCTTCCTGGTCCCCAACCGCATTCTGTTCCGGAACAAGCCTGGCACCCTTGCCGCGCCGGTCGGGACCTGCTGGGATCCGCGCCATGGAGCCCGGCGGTGAAGAAGATCGGAAGCTCAGTCGCGCTCGTTCCAATAAACGATCAGGTTTTTCGTCGCGCGGCCGGCGGCGATGATCTCGGGCTTTCCGTCGCCGTCGAGGTCGGCGACTTTGAAGTCCTCGCAGGCCATCGTGTTGTCATCGACCACCGCGTGGAGTTTCCACGCGCTGCCGTCGGCCGCGGTCGGAACATAGAGCCGGATCCCGACTTTCCGGCTCACCGGGTCCGGCTTGCGCCAGCCGGCGATGATCTGGTCGTGGCCGAGCCCGAGGAAATCGGCGGCGGCGAGGGCGTGGCCTTCGGCCAGCGTGGCATCCAGGACCACCCGCTTGGCGGACCAGAGGCCGGCCGGGTTTTCGGGGTTCACCACCACCTCGTGGCCGTGGAAGGGCTCGATGGTGGCGATCATTCGCCGGCCGTCGGGCAGCTTGCCGAGTCGGACCTCGCCGCTGCCCGGTTCCGTCATCCGGGTCGGCTTCCAGGCATCGCCGCGGTTCTCTAACAAGTGAACCCCTTCCTTGCAGGCGACCAGCACCGCCTCGCCCTGCGCGCCCGGCCAGGTGACGGCATCGAAATTGTGGGCGAGGTGAAATTGGTCGTTGATCAGAAAGGTCGGCCATTTCTGGTCCGGCTCCGGCCGGTAGCCGAGGAAGCGGATGCCGTCGCCCTCCGTGTTGACATTGTTGCAGCCGTGGAGCGGGAGGACGGCGAGGAAGTGCTTGCCGTCCGACTCTTTCACCCACGACATCCGGTGGACCGTCGGCTCGTGATGCTGGCGGGTGGCGGTCCATTCCAAGGTCCGGTCGGCCGGGGCGCTGAGGGAAAACACCGCGCCGCTGGTTTTGGTGTCACCCGGATTCCATTCGGCGCCGACCGCGACCTCGGCCTTGCGGTCGTGATCGATATCGCAGGCGGCGACGCAGACATGGTCGAGCTTGGTCAAGGCACCGGTCATCCGGTGCTTGGTCCAGTCCGGATTGCGGTACCAGACGGTCTCCTTGGCATCGACCAGCACGATGTCGGGTTTGCCGTCGCCATCGATGTCCGCGACCGCCACGCCGTAGCCGATCTGCAGTTTCGCATCGAGGGTCTGGGCGCGGAACGCCGCGGGCGGCGACGCGGGCAGCGCGGGCAAGGCGGTGCTGGAGGCAAGCAGGAGGGGAAGAAGGGAAGCGCGCATCAGGTCTCTACGGCGGGAACGAGCCGGATCTCTTCCCTTTTCCGTTCCAAGCCGCAGGATTCCGGCAGGCGTTGGGGAACCGCCGGGGCAGCCTCCCGGAGAGGCCGCTTGCCAATGAAAGCCCGCATCCTACCCTGTGTGCTTGATCCTTTCCCTCATCCGCCTCCGGACCTGCGGCTTGTTGCTGCTCGGCCTGCTCCCGCTGCATGCCCGCGAATGGATCACCCCGACCTCGGTCACCACCAACGTCCCGGAATTCTTCCCTTCCGCCAACCTGATCAACGGCAGCGGCCTGCCGCCCGGGCTCGGCGTCGCCACCTACACCACCGCCATCCACGCCGCCGCCAGCGGCGGCAATGCCTGGGTGACCACCGCTCCCGGGGTCGATTACTACGCCACCGCCGCCGCCCACCCGGTGCTCACCCTCGGCCTCGGCGGCCTGTATCAACTGAGCGACCTTGTCGTCTGGGGCTACCACTTCGGCAGCCCCAACAACAACGAGGCGAAAAGCTTCACCCTCGAGTTTTCCACCGACGGCGGCAAGACCTTCGCCAACCCGGTGTCGCTCGGGCACGCGCGCACCGCGGAGGCCGGCGAGACCTTGCCCCTCGGCGCCAGCTATCCCGCCGACACGGTGCGCATCACCGTCACCGACAACCACTACGGCAGCCCCGGCGCGGCCGGCGGCGACCGGGTCGGCCTCGGCGAAATCCGCTTCCTCGGCAGCCCGGCCCCGAATCCCTTGCCCGTCCTCGGTCTTCCCGCCGGATTCGATTTCGGCGCGCATCCGGTCGATCCCGGACCGCGGCCGGCCGTGTTGACGCTCGCCAACGAAGGCGACGAGCAGCCCTTGCTGATCACCTCCGCGACGATCCGCCCCGGCACCCCCGGAGCCGGCCTTTTCGCCGTCAGCGGAGTCCCTTCAAGCATCGCCGCCGGAACCCGCGCGGACCCCACCGTGACCTTCGACGCGAACGGCGGGGAAGGCTGCTTCCACGCCTTCCTCGAGGTCGCCAGCAACGACCCCGAACGCCCGCTCGCCCGCGTGCTGCTCACCGCTTCGGTCAACTGCACGCCCGCCCTGCCGGAGCCGCCGCTTTTTTCGGTCCCCGGCCGCACCTTCACCGGCAGCCTGACCGTCTCGCTGGCATCCAACACCGCCGGCGGGGTGATCTTCTACACCACCGACGGCTCGCTGCCTTCCGCTACCAACGGCCAGGCCTACAGCGGCCCGCTGACCTTGGACGCCAGCACCCAGCTCCGCGCCGCGACCCTGGTGCCCGGCCAGCCGCCCGCGGTGGCGACCGAGTCCTACCTCCGCCTCGCCGGCGACGTGCAGGCCTACCAGTCGGAACTGCCGATCCTGATCGTCGACAATTTCGGCGGCGGCCCCGTCCCCGACAAGGGCTGGACCACCAGCTCGCAAACCGGCGCGGGCCTGGTGCAGCCGGAGCGCCAGCCGGCCGCGATGTTCGTGATGGACCGCCCCGCCGGCTCGCCCACCGCTTCCATGGCCGGCATCCCCGACCTCGACTCGCGCGTCGGCATCCGGGTCCGCGGCGCCTTCTCGTCCACCTGGAATCCCAAGCCCTACAGCATCGAAACGTGGAAGAAGGACAGCGACGACGACCGCAAGGTCTCGCCGCTCGGGATGCCCAGCGAGTCGGACTGGATCCTCTACTTCCCGCATCCGTCGTACGACACCACGATGCTCGGCAACACCTTCATCTGGGAACTCGGCGGTCGCACCGGCCGTTACGGCACGCGCTTCCGCTTCGTCGATGTCTTCGTGAACGAGAACGGCGGCGACCTCACCCTGGCCGACCGCAAAGGCGTTTACGCCTTCGCCGAAAAGGTGAAGCGCGATCCGCGGCGGGTCGACTTCGAGCCGCTTTCGGCCGACGGCGGCACGGGCGGCTGGCTGCTCGGGATCAACCGCATGGACCCGGAGCCCGCCGCCGGATTCCCCACCGCGAACGGCGCGACCTCGCCGCGGTTCTTCCACACCGCCGGCCCCAACCGGATCCTCGAAACTCCGCCGAACACCACCGGCCAGGGCGACGACATCCCGCGGCAATACAACGCCTTCATCAATTTCGACACCCCGAACGGCTACGAAATCAACCCCGCCCAGCGCGCGACGATCGAAGGCTGGTTCGATGAGTTCGAGGATGTGTTCTATGACAACTCGCGCTGGCTCGATCCCGCCACCGGCTACCGCCGCTATCTCGACACCGGGGACTTCATCGACTACTTCCACCTGCTGAATCTCGCCAAGCAGGGCGACGGCCTGCTGCTCTCGATGTTCCCCTGGGTCTCCTCCGGCGAGCGGAAGCTGCGGATGGGACCGATGTGGGATTTCAACAACGGGGCCTACTCCGGCAGCACCTCCGGCACGCTCTTTTTCCGTGCCGACCAGCTTTGGTATCCGCGGCTCTTCGCCGATCCCTCATACCTGCGCGAGCATATCGACCGCTGGTATGCCCTGCGCCGCGGCCCGCTTGCGAATGCCGCGATGGCCGGACTGATCGACGAGCAAGCCGCCCGGATGCCCGCCAGCCTGGTGCCCGGCCAAGGCATCGCCCTCGCCACCTGGCAAAGCCGCGTCGGCGGAATGAAATCCTGGCTCGCCGCGCGCGCCGACTGGATCGACAGCCAGTGGCTCGCCCCGCCGGCCCTCGCGTGGAACGCCACCGCCAAGGCCGTCGCCATCAGCCACCCGCTCGCCGGCAGCCTGCGCTACACCCTGGACGGCAGCGATCCCTTCGAGAATCCCGCCGCGCTCACCTACAGCGGGCCCGTCACCCTTGCCCGCTCCGCCACCCTGCGTTCGAGGCTCTTCACCGGCAGCGCGTGGTCGGCGCTCAACGAGGACACCTTCATCGTCGGCGTGCCCGCCGGCCCGGCGAATCTGGTGGTCTCGGAAATCCACTATCATCCCGCGTCGGGCAGCGAATTCATCGAACTCCAGAACATCAGCGCCACCGACAGCATCGACCTGACCGGCGTCGCGTTCACCAAAGGCATCACGTATCTTTTCCCCACCGCCACCCAGCTTCTCCCCGGAGCAAGGATCGTCGTGGGAGAAGCCAAGTTCACCGGCACCACCCGCCTCTCCAACGGCGGCGAACAACTCATCCTGAGCGACGCGCTCGGCGGCGTCATCCGGGACTTCTCGTTCAGCGACGATCCTCCCTGGCCGCCCGCCGCCGACGGCCGCGGCTACAGCCTTGTCCTGATCCGCCCCGCCACGAATCCCGATCACAACGACCCCGCCCACTGGCGCCGCAGCTCCGGCCCCGGGGGGAATCCGGGAATCAGCGACACCATTCCCTACCTGCCCGGCACGCCTCTCCTCGACTACGCCCTCGGCGATCCGTCGCTGCTCAAAGTCGAGGTCGATTCCGGCGCCGTGCTGCTCACCGTCCCCGTCGTTCCCGGTGCGGATGACGCCGTAGTTGTGATCGAGCACTCGGGCGATCTGGTGGATTGGACGCCCGTCGGAGACCGGCTCTTCCTCGACGCCGGCGGAAGCACGGAAACTTATCTCGTCCCCGCCGCCGGCAGCATGGGCTTCTTCCGGCTGCGGGTGAACTCACGCTGATCCAGCCCACGAGATCTTCCGTCGAGGCCAAGAACCTCCGGCTACTTCCGCAGTCCTTCGAAATCTTGACCGGGTGGGATCATGCCGAACTTCAGCACCCGGGGGGATTCGGATTGACGCGCCGGGCGGGCGGGGCGTACCGACAAGCGTCGGCAATGCTTCCGGATCATCCATTTGAGCGCTGAACTCCTCACGGCCGCTTACCTGACCCTCCAGGTCGCTGGCATCTTGTCCGCCGTCCACGCCTTGTTCACGGTCCGCACGGCGCAAGGGGCGACGGCGTGGATCGTCGGGCTGCTGTCGTTTCCCTTGCTGGCGGTGCCGTGCTATTTCGTGTTCGGCTGCCGTCGTTTCGATTCCCACAAGCGGGCGATGGAGGCGAAGCGCGAGCGGCACTCGGGTCTGATGGGGCGCGCGGCGGACGAGTGGCTGCCGTTCGCGGTGGAGCGGTCCGCTTTGGAACCGTCCGGCGCGGGCGCGCTCGCCGAGCTGGCCGGTTTCGAGTTCCTCGCCGGCAACCGGCTGCGCCTGCTGATCGACGGGGAGGAGACCTTCGCGGAAATCCTGCGCGAGATCGCCACGGCGCGGGAGTCGGTTTACGTCCAGTTCTACATCGTGCGCAACGACGCCATGGGAAACCGGCTGTTGGAAGCGATGGCGCGCCGGGCCGAGGCCGGGGCGAAGGTGTGCTTTCTCTACGACAGTTTCGGAGCGCGGGAGATCACCCCGGAAATCGCCGGGATCTGGCGGCGTCGCGGCATCGACATGCGCGAATTCTGCTCCCGCGCGTCCGGGCGCGACCGCTGGCGGATCAACTTCCGCAATCATCGCAAGAATGTGATCGTCGACGGGCGGACGGGCTTTGTCGGCGGGCACAATGTCGGCGACGAATACCTCGGGCTGAACCCGAAATACGGGCGCTGGCGGGACACCCACGTGCGGGTGGACGGCCCGGCCGCGCAGCAGTTGCAGAAGGTGTTCGCGGCCGACTGGTTTTACATGACCGACGAGATCCTGCCGGGCCCGTGGCGGCCGGTGGTGCCGGAGCGTGCCGCCGGCAGCGCCGCGGCGGACCAGCGCGCGCTGGTGCTGGCGTCCGGTCCGTCCGACGGGTTCGAACGCTGCACGCTGTTTTTCCTGCACGTGATCGGCATCGCCCGGCAACGGATCTGGATCGCCAGCCCGTATTTCGTGCCCGACGAGTCGGTCATCCAGGCGCTGCAACTCGCGGCGGTGCGCGGGGTCGAGGTGCGGATCCTGATCCCGCAGGAGCCGGACAAGCGGCTGGTCTGGCTGGCCTCGTTCCAGATGCTGCTCGAGTTGGACCACCCCAACATCCACATCCACCGCTTCACCGGCGGGTTCTTGCACCACAAGACGCTGCTGGTGGACGAGGATTTCGCGGCGGTCGGCACCGCGAATTTCGACAACCGCTCGTTCCGGCTGAATTTCGAGCTCACGCTGGCGGTGGCGGACCGGAGCTTCGCCGGCGAGGTCGCCGCGATGTTCGGGCGGGATTTCGCCGAGTCGCGGGAATGCAGCGCGCAAGGTTACCGCGCGCTTTCCTGTCTCGACAAGATCGGGGTCCGGATCGCGCGCTTGCTGGCCCCGATTTTGTGAGCGGGGAAAGATAGCGGACAACTCCAGCCGTCCGGTGGCGTTTCATGGAACGGGCCGCGGGCATTCCGCACCGCCACGCCCGCTTACCGTCATGAAACCCACGATCCAACTGTTCATTGCCGCCGCCCTTTTCGCCCTTACCACCCTTCGCGCGGAGGGCCGCGAGCGTCCCGCGCCGCCTGCCCCGCCGGAAAAGGGCGCGGAGCGGGCACAGCCGGAAGCGCGGCCGGAGAACCCGCGGCCCGAACGGCGGGCGGAACGGCCGGGCAACGCCCAGCGCTTGCGCTTGCAGAAGCGGGTGGAAGCCGGGCTGCCCGCGAGGCCGGCCCCGGAAGCCCGCGAGCGCGCCGCGCGACCGCAGCCGGCCGGCCCGGGACCTGCAGGTGGGGCGGGACACGGGGGGGCGGCGGCCATGGAGCGGATGATGCGCGCGATGAACGAGCGGTCCGGCCAGCTCGAGCGCGTGCTGCGCGAAAGCGACGCTCGAACCGGCAAGGCGCTCCGCGAATTCAATGCCCGGCTCGAACGCTTGGAATCGGCCGCGAAAAAAGCCCCCAAGGCCGCCAAGGAAGCCAAGCCGAAACGGGACGGCAAAGCGGCCGGACCGGCGAAGCCGGACCCGAAAGCCGCCCCGCGTCTGGACGAGGGACGGGTGAAGCAGGTTGAGGAAATGGCCAAGAAGCTCGGCGATCGGGCCCGCGAGCTCCAGCAGCAGGAGGAGAAACTCAAGCAGCGCGCCGGTGAACTCAAGCAGATGGAGGAAAAGCTGGGAAACCGCGGGCGCGAACTCCAGCAGATGGAGGAGAAAATGAAGGCCGGCGCCGGTCAGCTCGAAGCCCGTGAGAAGCGCCTCCGCGAGATGGAGCAGGAACTGCGCAAGAAGGCGGGCCGCGAGGAAGGCCGGGAGTGATCCCGGGGCGACGGCGCGGCGTGGTCCACGCGTGAAGCGCGGCCTCCCGCCAAGGAGCGCTGGCGTCTCGCCGGCCTCCCCAGGGGAATCCGGGTCGTTCGTTCCCGGCCCCATGTAACCTTGGACGGCAGGTCGCGCGTACGCCCCGGAAGCGGCGGAATTGCCGCACGACCACCATGAACCTGATCCTCCGCCTCCTCGCCGCCGCCGCTTGCACCGTCACCGTCCTTTCAGCGCGGGACGCGCCGAAGAAGAACGACCTCTTCGAATCCGGGCTGCGGCAGGTCTACGAGGATTACCAGAAGGGCGATGACGCGGCGGTCACCGAGAAGCTCCGCATCCTGCTCAAGATGATGGAGGAGAAAGGCGCGGCGAAGGTCGGCGAGCTCCTGCCCGAAATCCTCGAAGAATGGAAGGGCGGGTCCCTGAAGCAGGAAGACATGACGGTGGTCGGCGGCGGGATCTCGATCTCGCGGACCTACCTTTCCGGCAAGAAGGAGATCACGGCCAAGGTGATCAAGGACTCGCCGCTGGCGAAGCAGTTGATCCCGCTGATCGCCAACGAGGACCTCTTGAAACTGACCAACCGCAAGACCTACCGGATTTCCGGCGAGACCGCCGTGATGGAGGGCGAGCGCAAGCTGCAACTGGTGGCGGACGGCCGGATCCTGGTCGAACTCACCGGCAACGCCGAAGCGGAGGAAAAGGACCTGGTCGCGCTGGTCCGGAAGCTCGATCTGAACGCGCTGGCGAAGATGAAGTGACGCCGCGAGGCCTCACTCGAGCGGCATCGCCAGCGACGGCAGGCAATCCATGAGGAAGCGTCCGGCGCGGCGGGCGTCTTTCTGCAGCGCCCGTTTCTCCAGTTCGAGCGGGTTGTTGGCAAGCAGCGGCGCGGCCTCGATGGCGGCCACCCCTTCCGCCGGCGGGACCACCCCTTCCGCTGGCGGGACCATCCCTTCCGCTGGCGGGACCACCCCTTCCGCTGGCGGGACCATCGCTTCCACTGGCAGGGGAACCTCGGCGGCGGCGACCGGCGGCGGGACGCTCGGCGACGGCCACAGCAGGACGATCCCGAGGGCGGTCGCGGGCGGCAGCAGGAACCAGGGCCAGGCCCGGCGGATCAGCGCCGGCTCGCGGCGGACCAAACGGCGGACGATCCTCGCTTCGAGCCCGGGCGAGGGCTGCGGGTCCGGCTTGTGGGAGCGCAGCAGGTCGCCGATCTCGTCGAAGGGTTCCGGGGAATTCATGGCGGGGTTCGGTGGGGTTCGGAAGGATCGGAATCGCGGGTGCGGCCGCGCAGGGACTCGGCGAGGGATTTGCGGGCCCGATGGAGCAGCACTTTCACCGCCCCCTCGCGCTTGCCGAGGATGCCGGCGACCTCTTTCAGCGGCAGTTCCTCGCGATAATGCAGCCACAGCGCGCTGTAGGCGTCGGTCGAAAGCTCGCGTTTGGCCACTTCCCACAGCCACGGCGCGGGGTTCGCCGGCTCGGGTTCCGGCGGAAAGTCGAGTTCCGCGGGAAGGGGCCGCGATTTCCGCAAGGCGCGGATCGACTGGCGGCGGGCGAGCGTGAACAGCCAGGGCAGCAGCGGCAGGGCGGGATCGTAGTGATGCAGCTTGTTCCAAGCCCGCAGGAAGGTCTCCTGCGTCAGGTCTTCCGCGTCCTGGCGATGGCGGGTCAAGGTCAGCAGGAACGCGAACACGCGGCCGTGGTAGTGGTGGACCAAAGTCCCGAAAGCTGCCGACGATCCCTCCCGCGCCTGGCGCGCGAGCAGGGAATCGTCGGGGGAGGGGAAAGCGTTCACCGGCATCCGGTATGACAGGTTTTGCGGGGCGGGAGAAGGGGGATTCCGCGAGGGTTTTACCGGAGTTCGTCCGAGGCGGCCTTTTCCAGCAGCATCAGCCACTGGAGCACCGGCAAGCTGAGCGATCCGGTCATGCCCGGCCGCGCCTCGTCGGCCCGCACCTCGGAGCGCAGGTCGAGGCCGTCAAAGGTGGGTTCGCCGGCTTCGACCATCGCAATCACCCCGTCGAGCATCCGGCGCAGGCGGTCGGCATCGGCGGCGTCGGCGGTTTCCATGGCGGTGCGGACCGTGAAGCGCCCGCCATTTTCGTTGGCGGCGAGATGAAGGGTCTTGGCCATCCGCACCAGGCGGGCGGCGTCGCCGGGGATCTCGAACTCCGACAAGCGGACACTGGCGGCGATCAGCGGTTTGCCGCCCTCGCCGGCGAAAAATCCGTCCCGCCCCACCGGGACGTTCATCTTCAGGGTATCGAGCGCCTGGTGCAGCAACTCCCGCTGGCGGCTGAAAACCAGCAGGTCCTCGCGGGCGAAGGCGGCATGCTGCGGGATGCCCTTGTCGTTCCAGTGGTGGACCGTCAGGCCGGCATGGGTGCCGGCCTCGTAGCCCTCCGCCGCCCGCACGACGTCCTCGAGGTGGGCGCGGTTGAAGCGGCCGTCGATCAAGGCCACCGCATGGTCCGCCTGACCGTCGCCGAACAGGGTGATTCCGCGCAAGTCGTTGAGCGGGTGGACCGAATACATCCGCTTGAACGCGCGAAACTTGGCCCCGTGGTCCGCCTCGATCCGGGCGAAAACGGCTTGGCCGGTGGTGCTGGCGCGCATCGCGTCGAGGTCGGCGTGAAGTTGCCAATTCGCGGCGGCGGGCACCTGCGAGGGCACGATTTCGCCGGCGTGAAGCGGGGCGGCGAGCGCGAAAAGGCTGAGGACCAGGGATTTCATGGAGGAGAATGGCGTCCGGGTGGAAGTACGCGGCGGGAGTAGGGGAGGTTACATCGGAGTAATGGGAGCCTTTCTGATCGATGGCATCTTGCCGGCCCTCAAGAAGGTCTGACGCGCTCCGCCGAAGTTTCAGGTTCGGGCGATATTCTGGTTTTTTTGAAATTCATGCGATCGCGCTGCGATTGAAGCATCATGCCCCCCAAGCTCTCCCCCTCCTCGCTGCCGTCGCTCGCCGCCCGTCGCTTCACCTTGACCGCCCGGGATGCCGTGGTGGCGAGCAAGCGGGACGATCACGGGTGGTGGACCGGGACCCGGGAAGGCATCGTCTCGACCGTTGTCGCGATGGTGGCCGCCTGGCGGTTCGGCGGCGCGGCCGGACCGTGGTTCGCGCCCGACGACTCGGGCTGGCTCGGCCAAGGGCTGCGGATGGCCGCCGGATCGATCGCGATGGCCGCCCTGGTCTGCGTCTCGGGATCGCTGCTGGCCGGGCGCAATCCGATTTACTGGGGAGTGGGGATGCCGCTGCTGGTGTATGTGGCCGGGAGCTTTTGTGCCTGCATTTCCGGTCACGCGGGGGCCTCGATGTTCTGGTTCGGGGCACCGCTGTTTTGTGGTCTGGCGATCACCGGTGGCTTCCTGGCGGCGTGCGCGCTGGATCGCGGCCGCTGAGCGACGCGGGGCAGCCGGTGAAGCGGTGAAGCGGTGAAGGGTCCAGCCCGCACCCTCCAAGCCGCGCCCGGGGTCATGCGGGGCACGACATTTCCGCCTGCCCCGCCGGGAGGGGCGGGAAGGGGGCGGCAGTAGCGCAAGATTTTTGTGCACGCCCGCAGATCCTGCTTGCGAATTTGTCGGACAGATTCTAGGGCTCTCGCACCCTAGAAAAACCCAATGAAAAACAAATTTTGCTTCGCGAACCTCCGCGTGTCCCGTCGTCTCTCCGTCCCGATCCTCATTTCCGCTGTTTTTGCCTGCGCTTTGATGCAGTCGCGGGTCCAGGCTGCCAGCGGCACATGGAATACAACGACCTCCGCAAACTGGTCCAACGCCGGCAGTTGGTTGAACAGCATTATCGCCAACGACAATGCTTCCACGGCGAACTTCGTTTTCAACATCACGGCCGCGACCACCGTTACCCTCGACACCAGTCGCACCATCAACAAGATCGTCTTCACTGACGCCACGACAGCGTCCCACGACTGGACCTTGGCCAGAAGCGGCACCGCTGTCCTGACCTTGGCCGGAACCGCTCCCAGCATCAGCTCCACCAACCGCACCGCGACCGTCTCCGCCGTGCTTGACGGCACCACCGCATGGTCGAAAATCGGCGGCAACGTGCTGGTGCTGTCCGGTGCGAACACCTTTTCCGGGGGACTGACCGTCGTCGACGGCACCCTGCGGGCCGCCTCGGCTGGCGCGCTCGGCAATGCCACCAGCATCGTGGTGCAAAACGCCAAAAATCCCGCGACAGCGAATACCACCGCCTTTGAATTGGCAGGGGGTTTGACCTTTGGAGTCGGGAAAACCCTGACCCTGCGCAACAACTCGGCCACCAACATTCCCAACGCCCGCGCCCAACTTGGAAACCAGGCCGGCAACAACACCTGGGCGGGCCCCATCGTCCTCGATGGCGGGACCAACCAGACGATCAGTCCCGCGGCCGGCGTGCTGACGATCGCCGGCAATATCGGGGTCTCCGCCACCCCGCCCACCGCGCTATTCATCCGCGGCACCGCCAGCGGGGTGTTGAACGGCAACCTCAACATCGGCACCACCACCCTCCTCAAAACCGACGCCGGCGGCTGGACGATCAATTCGACCGGCAACACCCACGGTTCGGTGGTCGTCGCCAACGGCACCGTGACCCTCAACAACAACGACGCCCTCGCCGCCGGCAGCCTGATCCAATTCGGCGAGGCCAACGCCAACACCGGCACCCTCGTCGTCAACAGCGGCTTCACCCAGGCGACCGGCGACCTCACCGTCGCCGTCGGCTCGACCAGCGCCGCCGGCCATCGCCTCCTCGGACCCGGTAGCATCGACCTCGGCGCCACCCCGCGTTCCCTCATCATCAATGACGCCACCGCGCCCGATGATCTCACGATCTCCGCTCCGCTTCTTGGAGCCGGCGGTTTCACCAAATCCGGCACGGGCGTCCTGTTCGTGAACTCCGCGGTGACCGGCCCGGTCACCGTCAATGCCGGCCTCCTCGGCGGCACCCCCACCTTCAACGGCGGCCTGACCGTGAACGATGGTAGCGGACTCATTTTAGGTAACCGCGTGACCCCGGGAACGCTGGCCGCATCCACCCTCACCTTCGGCACCGGCGCCACCAGCGTGGCGATGAATGTCGGCCCCGGTGGCGACCTGGTCACGGTGGCCACCCCCAACGGCCTGACCTTCAACGGCACGACCACCATCAACGTCAGCCGCTACGGCGGCAACGTGCCGGTCGGCATTTACCCGCTCATCAATTTCACCGGAGCCCCCCAGGGCAGCGGCAGCTTCGTGCTGGGGCCGTTGCCGCCCTACATGACCGCGACCATCATCGCCACCTCCGCCGGCGGGGCGCTCGACGTCACGGTCAGCGACCACCTGATCTGGACCGGCACCACCGACGCCAACTGGGATGTCGCCACGGCCGGCAACTGGAAACTGGCCTCCGACAACTCGCCGGCCCTCTATCAGGATGCCGCCCCGGTCACCTTCGGTGACACCGGCCTCAATCCCACGGTCAACGTGGTCGCCCCGGTCAATCCCGGCTGGCTCACGTTTTCCAACAGCAGCACCGGCCCGGCCTGGCGCACCACCGGCCTCGCGATCAACGGCACCGGCGGGATCACCAAAAGCAATACCGGCACCGCCACCCTCGCCAATCCGGTCGGCCTGACCGGCCAGGTCCTGGTGCAAAACGGCACCCTCGAGGTGGACCACGACGGCGGCTCGCTCACCGCCACGCCGCAGGTCGACGTGGCCACCGGGGCCACCCTCCTGCTCTCCCGCGACAACGCCGACTTCACCTTCAACCGCAGCATTACCGGCACCGGCACGGTGGTGATCGATCCGGTCACCAGCACCCTCACTCCCGGCTCGCGGGCGGTGACCTTGTCCGGTAACAACAGCGGCTTCAGCGGGACGCTCCAGCTCCTGCCGTCCGGCACCGTCGCCACCAACGGCAGCTTCCGCACCGTCGTCGGAACCAACCAGACCAATCTCGGCGCGGCCACCGTCGACGTCGACCTTGGCGGCCAGTTGTGGTTCTCCAATCCGATCAACAACAACCTCATCCTGAGCGGCGCGGGTTACAGTGAACCCGCCGGCTGCACCCCCGCCACCACCGCGACCGACACGGCCGGCAATCCGCTGACCGTGCCGTCCTTTACCTACGGTGGCATCGGCGCGGTCCGGATGGAGAATAGCTCGGTCGTCACCGGCAGTGTTACGCTGGATGGCGACGCGAAGATCATGCCCTACGGCGCCACCGGGACGATCACGGGCCCCATCACCAACACCAGTTCCTCCGACACCCTGGTGCTCGGTGGTGGCGGCGCTGGCAGCACGCTGATCGCCTCCGGCGACCTCACCGGGCTGGAGCGGATTTGGGTCAACGGCGGCGGCACGGCCGGGACCAACGTCCTGCAACTCGGCGACAACGGCACCACCGGCGAGCTGGCGGCCAACGTGGATATCATCCTCTACAACGACGCCGCGGGAGCGGGCTTCGCGGTCAACCGTTCCGATGGCTTCACGCTCGGCGCCGGGCACAACATCATCGCGGCCCACAACGGCACCCCGAGCAACCTGGGCCGGAGCTCGGTCACCGTCAATACCCCGACCCCGGGGACCGGCTTCACGATGGGTGCCAACACCATCGACCTGTCGGACGGCATCAACGGCGGCACGGTTTATGTCGCGGGCCGGGCTGGCGGCGGTAACGGCGTGGCGAACTCGCTGCTGAACATCGGCACCGGCTCGGTGCTGGATGTCGGCTCGCTGCACCTGTGCGAAGTCGGCAACCTGACGGCGACGGTCGAGCAGACCGGCGGCACCGTCACCCTGATCAACCAGTTGCGGGTCGGCCACTACCCCGCCAACGGCTTCTACAACCTCAGCGGCGGCAGCGTGACCCTCACGGCTCCCAATCCGGCCACGACCCCGTCCAGCGCGGGGGTCGGCGAACAAAACGGCGGGATCTACCTCGGCGTGGACGGCACCGGCGTGCTCAACCAGTCCGCGGGCACCATCACCACCAACTTCGTGGTGCTCGACAACCGCACCGCCACCGCCGCCACCGACCAGTACAACCTCTCCGGCGGCACCCTCAACCTGACGGGCACCTGGGGGATCATCCGCCGCAACGCCACGGCCGAGTTCAACTTCTCCGGCGGCACGATCCGCAATGCCGGCAGCGGGCTCCTCGCCGCCATCGATACTCCGCTGGTCGTTTCGAACGCCACCCCGGTGCTCGACACCAACGGCGCGAGCAACAGCTTCAACCTGGCCCAAGGGCTCGCCGGCACCGCGGGCACCCTCACCGCCCAAGGCGGCGGCACGGTGTTCCTCAACGGCACCAGCACCTTCGCCGGCACGCTGGCGGTCACCGGTGGCACCACCCTCAGCGGCACCGGGACCTTCCCGGGCAACGCCACCGTCACCAACGTTTCCCCGGGCGCGTCGACCGCGGTCGGCAGCTTCGGCACCCTGACCCTGGGCGACCCGGGGGCGGCCATCACCACCACCACGGTGGGCGGCACGGTCGCCTTCGACCTCAACGCCGCCGACACGTTGGTGGGCAACGACCTGGTCACGGTCAACGACGACCTCAATCTGACGGGTGCCAAGGTCCTGCCGCGCTTCTACGGCGGCGCCCCGACGGCGGGCACCTACCGGCTGTTCAACTACACCGGCACCCTCACCGGCGCGCCGGTCTTCGACCCGTCCTTCGTGGCCGCCGACCAACGGATGACCTTCACCCTCGATACCGCCACTCCCAATCAGGTGAATCTGACCCTCGCCGGCAGCACCGGCGACATCATCTGGGCCGGCGACGGCTTGGCCAACGTCTGGGACCTCAACACCACCGCCAGCTGGGTGAATCCGGTGCCGACCAATTTCTTCCAGCTCGACCGGGTGACCTTCGATGAAACCGGCAGCGCCGCGCCGAACGTGGCTCTCACCGGCACCTTGTTGCCGTCCAGCGTGACGGTCAACTCGACCGCCAAAAACTACACGTTTGCCGGCACCGGCTCGATCGGCGGCGGCGCGCTCCTGGTCAAGCAGGGCGCCAGCCAGCTGACCGTGCTGACCAACAACACCTCGACCGGCGCGACCGACATCCAGGGCGGCTTCGTGCAGGTCGGCAACGGCGGCACCAGCGGCTGGCTCGGCAGCGGCGGGATCACTTCCGTCGGCGAGCTCCAGTTCAACCGCGCGGACGAGGTCAACCTCACCGCCGTGCTGGAGGGCAGCGGCTCCCTGGTCCAGGAAGGCGCCGGAACCCTCACCCTGTCCGGCACCAACACCCTGTCCGGAGCGATCCAGGTCACGGGGGGCGGGGTTCTCAAGGCGGCCAACGTGGCGGCCTTCGGCACCAGCTCCGGCATCTCCGTGGCTGCCGGTTCCCAGGTCAACCTCAACGGCACCGCCTTCGGCAACACCCGCTCGTATAACTATACGATCGCGGGCAATGGCGCTGACAACCGCGGCGCGCTCATCAACGAAACGGCGAACATCGCCGCCAACGCCGCGGTGACCAACCTGACCCTGACCGGCGACGCCTCGGTCGGCGCCTACGGGGGCACCGGCGACGGCAACCGCTTCGACATGGGTTTCAACGGCGCGGCCAACGGGACCATCACCGGCGGCGGCTTCACGCTGACCAAACTCGGCGAAGGAATGGTCGCCGTCCGCGGTGCCGCCACCGACATCTCCTATGTGGTCGCCGCCGGCACGCTGCGGGGGGAAACCAACGCCGCCGCCCTCGGTAGCACCGGGGTGACCGTGAACACGGGTGCCCGGCTCGATTCCTGGGGTGCCCTCACCTTCGCGGTGCCGCTCGTGTTCGCACCCGATTCCCGGCTCACGAGCTCCAACAACGTCGGCACCTGGTCCGAGGCGGTGACCCTCAACGGGGCCGTCACGATCGGCGGGGGCGGAGCCGGCATCACGCTGAACGGCGTGGTTTCCGGAGCCACCGGTTCCATCACCAAGGCCGATGCCGCGACCACCCTGATCCTGTCCAACAACGACAACACCTACGGCGGCGGCACCACCGTCCTGGGCGGAACGGTCCAGGCCAACGCCGATGGCGCGCTCGGCAGCGGCGCGGTGGTCCTCAACAACACCGCCGTGGCGGGCAGGGTGGCCGTCAATGGCGGCTTCACCATCGCCAATGACATCACCGTCGGAGCCGCTCCCGGGCTCGTGGGCGTCGTCGGCCGCGGGCTGATCGAAAGTGCCGGCACGGGTAAGGCAACCTACGCCGGCACGATTACGGTGAATTCCGGTGCCTCCGCGGGCGGAACCTTGTGGGCAAGCGCGACGGCGGTCCACGAACTCGCCTTCACCGGTCCGGTCAATATGAACTCGGCCATGAGTCTCCGCGACGGCAGGGCCACCTTCTCGGGCGGAGGCGCCGGCAACGGCAACGTCCTCACCGCCACCGGCACGATTATCCTGGGCGCCAACAACGGACTCCCCTCCAACCTCAGCCTCCTGCTGGGCGGATCAGCCGCCTGCACCTTCGATATGGCCGGCTTCAACCAGACCCTGGTCGGCCTGACGCGAGGAGGCTCTGCCGGCACGGTGACCAACAGCTCGGCCACCACCGCTTCGGTGCTGACCCTCGACATCGCCGCAGGCACCAACACCTATGCCGGGACTTGGACCGGCAATCTGCTGTCGCTCACCAAGACCGGAGCCGGAACCGCGGTGCTGAGCGGGGCCGGCAGCAACTTCGGCGGTGACGTGTTGGTGAGCCAAGGGACGCTGTCCGCGACCACCGGCCTCACCGCACTGGGCCAGCCGCTGGCGACCCGCACGGTGACCGTGGCCAGCGGAGCCACCCTGGACCTCGGCATCAACAACGTCTTCGGTGGTGGAGGTGCCGCCCTGCCCACCCTGATGGCGGTCGTTGTCAACGGCGGTAACCTGACCACGAACAATTACAACGTCCTCGGGGCCCTGAGCCTCAACGGTGCGGCTGTGTTGGATGTCTGGACGGGCATCCCCGGGGCCTACCAGGCCTTCGAATACAAAGGACAGGTCACGGTCGGTGGCAGCACGGCCTCGACGATTGGGACGACCAATGGCTTCGGCCACCACCTGGCGGGGAGCATCACCTTCGACGTGGCGGACGTCACTGGCAGCGTTGCCGCGGACTTGACCGTGAGCGCGCCATTGATCAACGCCTCGCCGGACAATACGAGCGTGGCGGGTGGCCTGGTCAAGACCGGCGCCGGCACCCTGGTGCTGGCGGCTGCGAACAGCTACACCGGCAACACCACGATCGACGCGGGCACCTTGCAACTCGCCGACAACGCCCGGCTGAGTTTCAACCTCGGCGCCACCAGCGGGACCAACAACACCCTGACCGGTGCCGGGACGGTGGTCCTTGATGGCGATTTCGCGATCAACACGACGGCCGCCGACGCGCTGACCGCCGGGACCTGGCTGTTGGAAGATGTGACCACGCTCACGGGCCCCTACGGTGCGACCTTCCAGGTCGTGAACCCGGACGGCACGCCATGGACGAATACCGGTGACGTCTGGACCAAGACCGGCGCGGGCGGCC
>CAMCYK010000031.1 GCA_945883695.1 Akkermansia muciniphila
TCCTGATGGGAGCCCGTCCATCGTCATGTCGCCTTCAAGGCGACACTCCACTCCGGCACCCTCACCGCTCGCGCGCCTCCGCCTCTCCCACCGCCCTCGGGTCCACCTCATCCAGCACCAGCCGGTAAATCCTCCCGTCATCGAATCCCGTCACGGCAAACTCCCCTTCCCGGTCGAGTGAAAAATCCGTGATCCGCGACGGCGCGCGGGCGATTTCCACCACCTCGCCGAGCTTTCCTCCCTGCTGCCGCAGCGCCCAGATCCGGCGGCTCTCGTAGTCGCCGAAGACATACCAACCGGCCAAGCGCGGGGCCTTGGTCCCGCGATAGACATGACCGCCGGTCACCGACACGCCGTGGCGGCGGGAATAGCTGATCACCGGTTCCACGTAAACCTCGCCCGCCCGCCGGAACTCTTCCGAAAAAGGATGATGGCCTTCATACACGTTCCAACCGTGGTTCCCGCCGCGGCGGACGATCGCCACCTCGTCGAACTTGTCCTGCCCGACATCCGCCACCCACATCTCGCCGGTCGCGCGGTCCCAACTGAAACGGTAGGGATTGCGGAAGCCGCTGGCCCAGATCTCCGGCCGCACCCCCGCCACCCCGACGAAGGGATTGTCCGCCGGAACCGCGTAGCCGAGCCCGGCGTCGCGGCGGTCGACATCGATCCGCAGCATCTTGCCTAACAGGTGGCCCATGTCCTGCCCGCGGCCCTGCGGGTCCCGGTGCGGCCCGGTGTCGCCCATTCCGAAATGCAGGAAGCCGTCCTTCCCGAAGCCGATGCTGCCGCCGCAGTGGTCGAGCGTCGCCGCCCGGATCCGGATCACCTCGCGTCCCGGCGCGCCGGAATCCTCGACCCGGTCCGGCTTCATCGTACGCTCTTCGATGATGGTGAAGGTGATGCCTTCCTCTTGAACCTGATACTGCAGCAGATAGCGGCGGTTTTGCCCGAAACCGGGATGGAAGGCCAGGCCTAACAACCCGGTCGCCCCGCCCGGCTTGACCTTGTGGCTGAGATCCAGGAAGGGGCGGTCCGTCGCCTTGCCGCCGATCCCCTCGACGGCCCGGATCCGTCCGGCGTGTTCGAGCACCAGGCCCGCGCGGTCGCCGGTCCCGGGAACCCGCCCGAACAGCGTGGGATGATCGAAAGCCAGGTCGAACAGCGGCTCCAGGCGGGCCTGGACACGGCTCGGCGGAATCCGCTCCGGGCTGCCGGGCCGCCCGCCGTCCGCGCTCGCCCGCAGACTTCCAAGATAGGCGATGAGATCGGCGAATCCCGCCAGCCCCATCGTGGCATGAAGGCCGGCCGGCATCAGCGAGAAACTCCCGGATTTCCGGCTGGCGATGTCCGCGGTGGCGATCCGCGTCACGGTGCCGTCGAGGCCGGTCAGCTCGATCGCTTCCGGCGTGACCGACTTCACCACCCCGACCCGGCTGCCGCCGTCTTTCAGTACGACCGAAGTGGTCGCGTAGCCCACCGCGATCGTGGCGCCCGGTTCCAGCACCGAACGGATCAGGTCGCGGCGTTCGAATTTGTGGCCGATTGTCTTGAGATCCGGCCCGACCTTGTCCGCGCTGCCATCGACGCTGTGGCAGGTGGCGCACAGCGACCCCGCGGCGTTGAAGATGTCACGACCGCGCTTCGCGTCGCCGGCATGCTCCATCGCGTGGCGTTCGAAGGCGGCGGAATCCTGCGCGTGACCGTGGGAGGGACACGCCCACGATGCCATGACGACCGCGGCGACCCGCCCCACATGCCGGTTCTTCATCCCCGAAGAAGAACCGCGAGTCGGCGATCCGGCAAGCGGCGTGTCGGTTCAAGGCAACCTCGTTCCGCGGGCCGCGAAGGTTACGAGGAATCCGCGTTGCGGTTGGGAGCCATGACGGCCTGTCCTCCCTCCCTGAACGGGTTGTCCATGGAGTCCTCGCGCTATTGTGAGACGACGCCCGCTAATACCGCGCGAAAGCGCGTCCGTTTGCCGCAGATTCCCGAGCGTTTCATTGGCACCCGGGAAAGATCCCTGCCAGCCTGCCGTTAATTCAGCCCACACCCGGAACCATCCCGGCACGCCCTTGTGCGTTTCCCTGCATCCTTGCATCCACCGTCACCATGATCCGCCTGCTTCTTTTCTGTGCTCTCGCTTCCACCGTGCTGGCGACTCCCCCGCGGGATGCCCTGCCTCTGGACGCGCCGGAGTGGCCGACGAACTACCGGCTTCACCTCGAAGGCCCGGCCAAAGTCCGGTGGAGCGATGAGCTGGTGATCGCCCTCGATGCCGCGAACGCTCCCCACGACATCGCCGTCGAGCGTCCGGCCGAGGGCGCGCCCGTGCTCCGGGTCTGGTCGGGCGGCAAGCTGATCCGCGGACCGGAGGAGGTCCCCGCACTGGCGACGACATCCGGCCGCGACTTTCCCGACGCGAATCTCGACCTCGGCGCGGATTTCACCGCCCTGGCCTCGTTCGAGTCGAACGACGGCGGCGTGCTGTTCTCGAAGTGCGACCCGTCCGGCAAGTGGACGCCGTCGGCGAAGGCGCTGTTCATCCGCGACGGCAAGCTGGTGTATGACATCGGCTGGCTGGGCGCGATGAGCGGCGGGCCGAAAGTGAACGATGGCAAGCCCCACACCGCCGTGCTCGTCGTTCGCGGGGGTGTCGCCCGCTTGTGGCTCGATGGAAAGAAAATCGCCGAAGCGCCGGACTTCACCCGGCCGGATCCCAAGGAGCACGTCTTCAAAGTCGGCCGCGCCGCACCCGAGTTCGTGGCGGATTTCAGCAAGGGCACCCTCCACGCGGTGCGGGTCTGGAAGCGCGCGCTGCCGGACGCCGAGATCGCCCTGCTCTTCAAAGACGGAGGGGCCGGGGCGAACACGCCGGACTTCACGCATCAGCCCCAGGCCGCCGGAAAGCCGGTCATCGAAAGCGGCAGCGGCTGGGTCCAGGCGTTGGAGCAAAGCGACCACGCGGAGATCGTCGGCGGCTGGAACGCGAAGACGCTGGAGGAAGGCGCCGCCATCTACAACTCGCTCTGCGTCGTCTGCCACGGCGACAACGAGAAGCCGGGATCGCTGCCGACGGCACCGCGCTTTGGAGAAGGCGAGTTCAAGAACGGGTCGGATCCCTACTCGATGTTCCACACGCTGACCCACGGCTACAACCAGATGGTGGCCCAACCGCAGTACACGACCGCCCAGAAATACGCGGTCATCCACTACATCCGCGAAACCTTCCTCCGCCCCCGCAAGCCGGCGCAACACACCGAACTCACCCCGGCCTATGTCGCGTCGCTGCCGAAGGGGCTGGCCCGCGGCGAAGTGGAAAAGGAAGACCGCTCGCTGCCGCCCTACCAGCGCATGGACCTGGGTCCCGCACTGTTCTGGACCTATCAGGTCGCACCGGACAACATCGCGCAAAAGGGCATCGCCATCCGCCTCGATGCCGGACCCGGCGGCGTCAGCAAGGGCCGCGCGTGGATGGTCTATGACCACGACACGATGCGCGTCGCCGCCGCCACCACCGGCGGCTTCGTCGACTGGAAAGGGATCGCCTTCGATGGCAGCCATGGCACCCACACCGGCCTCAGCGGCGATCGCCATTTCGTCAATCCGGTCGGTCCCGGATGGAGTGTCGACGGCTTCGAGGACACCCGTGCGCCGGCCAAGGATGGCAAGCGCTACGGCCCCCACGCCGGCTTGAAGTTCGAGGGCCTTTACCACTATCAGGACCAGACCGTGATCGCGGCGAGCATCCACGGCACCCGCGTCCTCGAATCGCCCGCCTGGCTCGACTACGGCAGCACCCCGGTCTTCATCCGCACCCTCAATGTCGCGGCGTCGGAGCGGCCGCTGCGGCTGCGCGTGGCACCGGACACGGTGCAGGTCCTGCTGTCCGGCGACGGCAGCGTGGCCAAGGAGGACGGTTTCTGGGTCGCGACCCTGCCGTCCGGCGCGAAATCCCGGGTCTTCATTTCACGCGCCGACGCCGCCTCGCTCGAATCGCTGGCGAAGACCGGCACCGCGCCGCTCGATCTGGCGCCGCTGACCCGGGGCGGGCCGGCGAAGTGGTCGCAAACGGTCACCACGACCTCGGTCGCGGGCGACGAGGACGCCGCGTTCGTCGCCGACGATTTTCCGCTGCCGCTCGACAATCCCTGGCAGAGCTGGCTGCGCCCGGGCGGCTTCGATTTCACGCCGGATGGCAAGGCGGCGGTGGTTGCGATGTGGAATGGCGACGTCTGGCGGGTCGACGGCATCACCGCGAAGGCTCCGGCCACCCTGACCTGGCGGCGGATCGCCAGCGGGCTGTTCCAGCCGCTCGGCGTGAAGTTCCGCGGCGACGAGTTGTTCGTGACCTGCCGCGACCAGCTCGCGCGGCTGCAAGACCTCAACGGCGACGGCGAGATCGACTTCATCGGATGCTTCAACAACGACGCGGAGGTCACCGAGCATTTCCACGAGTTCGCGATGGGCTTGCAGACCGACACCGCGGGGAATTTCTACTATGCCAAGTCCGGCCGGCACGCGCTCGACAGCGTGGTGCCGCAGCACGGCACGCTGCTGCGGGTCAGCGCCGACGGGGCCACGACCGAGATCCTCGCGACCGGCTTCCGCGCGGCCAACGGCGTCTGCCTGAACGACGACGGCACTTTCTTCGTCACCGACCAGGAAGGCTTCTGGACCCCGAAAAACCGCATCAACCGCGTGAAGACCGGCGGCTTCTACGGCAACATGTTCGGCTACACGAATGTCACCGACACCTCCGACGACGCGATGGAGCCGCCGATGGTCTGGATCACCAACGCCAAGGACCGCAGCCCGGCCGAGCTCGTCTGGGTTCCCGAGCACGCCTGGGGCAACCTGGGCGGCAGCCTCCTGAATCTCAGTTACGGCACCGGCCGCGCCTTCATCGTGCCGCACGAAGAGGTCAAGGGCCAATGGCAGGGCGCGGTGTGCGAACTGCCGATGCCCGCCTTCGCCACCGGCATCATGCGCGGCCGCTTCGGCGCGGATGGCGCGCTCTACACCTGCGGCATGTTCGCCTGGGCCGGCAACGCGACCTCGCCCGGCGGCTTCCACCGGATCCGCCGCGGCAGCCAACCGGCGCGGGTGCCGCTCGCCGTGCGCGCCGCGAAGGGCACCCTCACGGTGACCTTCAGCGATCCGGTCGAACCCGCGGACTGTGCCATCAAGGTGTGGTCGCTCAAGCGGACCAAGAACTACGGCTCCCAGCACCACGACGAGCGCGAGCTGGCGATCCGCGCGTCCCAGGCGGGCGACGACCCGCGCACGCTGACGTTCGAGATCCCCGAGCTCGCCCCGACCGATTGCTACGAGCTGAAGGTCGGCGACCGCGTGCTGCACGGGACGATCCATCAACTCAAGTGATCTTCAGTCAGGATCCCGGATGAATCCCGGCATGCCTCGCTTTCCAGAAATCCCACCACCGTGATCACCCGCAACCCGCTCACAAACTCCATCGTCGTCCTCGCGGCGCTGCTGGCCATCCCTGGCCCGGCCGCCGCCGCTCCGAAGATCAAGCTGTCCCTCCCCGATTTCACCCAAGGCGACACGATCCCCGCCGGTGCCAAGCACGACTGGACCCTCGGCGCGACCGGGACCCGCGGGTGGATCTTCAGCGACAAGCTGGAAACCACCGGCGCGCGCCAGATCGCGATCACCAAGGTCGAGCAGGGCTCGCCCGCCGCCAGCCTGCTCGCGGTCGGCGACGTGATCCTCGGCGTCGGCGGCAAGCCATTCAGCCACGACCCGCGGGTCGAACTCGGCAAGGCGCTGACCACCGCGGAATCGGAGGCCGGCGGCGGCAAGCTCGTGCTGATCCGCTGGCGGGGCGGCGCGACGGAGGAAGTCGTGGTCAAGCTGCCGGTGCTCGGCGGCTACAGCGCCACCGCGCCCTACGGCTGCCCGAAGTCCAAAAAGATCCTCGAGGCCGGCTGCAAGGCGCTCGCCGCGGAGATCGCGAAGCCTTCCTATCGCGCGAACCCGGTTTCCCGTTCGCTCAACGCCCTCGCGCTGCTTGCCAGCGGTGATCCCGCCTACCTGCCACGGGTCAAACGTGAAGCGGAATGGGCCGCCGCTTACACCACCGAAGGATTCCAGACCTGGTACTACGGTTACGTCATCACCCTGCTCGCCGAGTATGTGATGGCGACCGGCGACGACTCGGTCATGCCGGGCCTGCGGCGCCTCGCGCTGGAAGCCGCCAAGGGCCAGAGCGCGGTCGGCTCGTGGGGCCACAAGTTCGCCGAGCCCGACGGCCGGCTCAGCGGCTACGGGATGATGAACGCGCCGGGCATCCCTCTGACCCTCTCGCTGGTGATGGCCCGCGCGGCGGGCGTGAAGGACCCGGTGATCGACCAGGCGATCGAGCGCAGCGCCCGGCTGCTGCGCTTCTACATCGGCAAGGGGGCGATCCCCTACGGCGACCACCATCCGTGGACCCAGACCCACGAGGACAACGGCAAGTGCGGCATGGCCGCCGTCTTCTTCAACCTGCTCGGCGAGGCGGAGGGCGCGGAGTTCTTCTCGCGGATGAGCGTCGCCTCCCACGGACCGGAGCGCGACGGCGGACACACCGGCAATTTCTGGAACATCCTGTGGTCGCTGCCCGGCGTGGCCCAGTCCGGCCCCCATGCCACCGGTGCCTGGATGCGGGAATTCGGCGGCTGGTACTTCGACCTCGCCCGGCGCTGGGACGGCACCTTCACCCACCAGGGCCCGCCGGACGCGGGCAATGACTCGACTGCGGGCTGGGACGCCACCGGCGGCTACCTGTTGGCCTACGCGATGCCGCTCAAGAAACTCTATCTAACCGGCAAGCGGCCGGGTGTCGCCCCGCAACTCGACGCCCCCGCCGCGCAGGCCCTGATCCTCGACGGCCGCGGCTGGAGCAACAAGGACCGCAACAGCGCCTACGACCAACTGGGCGGCGACCCGCTGTTAGAACGCCTTGCCAGCTGGTCGCCGGTCGTCCGCGAACGGGCCGCAATGGCGCTGGCCCGCCGCAAGGGCGAAGCCCCGCTGCCGGCGCTGCTGAAGATGCTCGATGCTCCCCGCCTGGAAGCCCGCTACGGCGCCTGTCAGGCTCTCGCGATGCTGAAAGCGGCCGCCGCTCCGGCCGTGCCCGCGCTCCGTGCCACGCTCCGCCACCCCGATCTCTGGCTCCGCGTCCAGGCCGCCGACGCGCTGGCGGCGATCGGCGGGCCCGCCATGGCCGCGGTCCCGGAATTGCTCGAACGCCTCGCCCAGGACCCCACCGGCGAGGATCCGCGGGGCATGGAGCAACGTTACCTGTGCTTCGCCGTTTTCGGGAAGATGCTGAAAAAATCGCTCGACGGCATCGACCGCGACCTGCTCCGCAAGGCGGTGGCGGCCGGCCTCCGCAACCAGGACGGCCGGGCCCGCGGCGAGGTGGGCGGGATCTATCAGCAACTCGGCTACGAGGAGATCAAGCCCCTGCTGCCCGCGATCCACGAGGCGATCGTCAAGCCGGCCCCGAGCGGCGAGATGTTCGCCAGCGGCATCCGCCTGAGCGGCCTCGAACTGCTCGCCAGGCACCGGATCCAGGAAGGAATGCCCCTTTGCCTCGCGGTCATGGAGATCGACAAGTGGGGCAAGCGCGACCGGATCACGCGCTGCCTGAAGATCCTCGGAACCTACGGCGCGGCCGCCAAGCCGTTGCTGCCGCAACTCCGGGAGCTTGAACAAAAGCTGGCCGTCCATTCCGAAGCGCGGGGTCTCAAGCCCCAGATCGACCAGCTCCGCTCGTTGATCGCGGAGATCGAGAGCGCCACCGGCGACGTCGGATTGCGGAGCCTCGACGGGTGAACCAGTCCTATCCTCGCCCTCTATCAGAGAAGGTTCGGCCGCGCCCGGGGCGGGCGGCACACCCGCTGATCCGGGAGTAACCGTGACAGCTCGGTCTAACAGCAGGTCACGATTCCGAAGGTGCGGGCCACTGGCCGACCATCCCGAGACCGCGGATCGTCGCGGTGATATCCTGCCTCGCGCGCCGGAGCGCGGCGGCGTGCCCGCTGGTGATCTCCTGTGAGTCCAGGGCCATCTCCAGCGCGTTCAGCAACACCCGCTCCCCGCGAAGGCAAGCGGCGACGGTCGCGGCAGGCGTGATGCCCCCGAGTTGGTCAAGGATGCCTCCCAAAGCCCGGCGCAGGGTGCCCGCGAGACTCGGCACTTGACGCGGCTGCCCGCCTTGGCTGCGGACCATTCGGGCGAGCTCTTGCCCGGTCCCGCGGCGGTCCGCCGCGGCTCCCGCGAGGCGCGCCGCAAGGTCCGGACAGGTCGTCGCCCCGGCCGCCCGCAAGTAATCATGGAACGAGTCGACACAGTGCGTGATGACGACCTGGAGCTCCGGGATATCGGTGCGTTCGGTCGGGAACCCGGAAGTGATGATGAGTCTCATGGTGTGTAACAGGGATTTGTCGGCCACGTTTCCCGGGGGCCTACCGGTCGGGAATGGCCGCGCGCGGCGGTGTGAGACCTTTGCAAGCATTGTTCCATTTCTCCTGATTTCCCGCGGAGCCCCGATCTAGCGGACTCTCCTGACGAAATGCGGAACGTGGCCGACACGCTCTCCGCATTCGGAGCTGCGCAGCGTGCACCGCACGGCCGCGATTTCGTTGCGATTCGCCACGAGCGGCCCGTCCGACGCTGGTCCACTGGTTCTGGCTATTCCCGTGCACAATTCCGCTTCGAATCATGCATTTCGCACGTTTCCGAGGGGTGTTCCGCGCTCCAATCCGCGTTCCATGGGGAAAAGCGGCACGGGCATGCAGACTGCAATAGTGAAAGCGCCAGCAGGAGGATCCACTTGGATCCAGACCGAATCAGGCAACAACCCCAATCCTACCATGAACACTATCTTCTACGTCGTCGGTGCTGTCGTCGTCATCGGCGTGATCCTCAAGTTGCTCGGCCTCTACTGACGCCCCCCCCTCCACTGCCATGCGAGAATTCCTTTCGAGACTGAAGAGGTCCCTCGCGGGTCGATTTCCCCGCCTGGCATCGGGAGGACGCTATGTGAGGAAGCGGAAAAAGCGCTTCCTCGCCTTGCTGCTCACGGTAGCCCACGCGGTCGGCGCCTTGACCTCGGTCCAGGCGATCATGCACACCCGCACCGCCCAAGGCGCCACCGCCTGGGCGATTCCCCTCAACACCTTGCCGCTCCTGGCGGTGCCCGCCTACTGGGTGTTTGGAAGCACCAAGTTCGACGGTTACATCACGAAACGCCGCGGTGCCGAGGAACGGGCGCATCCCCTCATCACGGGATTCATCGACCACGCGAAGCGCGAAGGCCTGGTGGCACCCTCCCGCGACGACGGTGGCAGCCGGGTGGCCGAGCGTTTGGCGAAGTTGCCGGCGTCGACTGGAAATTCGGTGAAACTCCTGCGCAATGGCGACGCGATTTTCCCGTCCATTTTCGAAGGGATCCAACAGGCCGCCTCCTATGTCCTGGTGCAGTTTTACATCGTCCGCGACGACGACCTGGGCCGCCAACTCCAGCAACATCTGCTCGACGCCGCCCGGCGCGGGGTCGCCGTGCACTTCGTCTACGACGAGATCGGCAGCCACGGTCTTCCCCGGTCCTACATTGATACCTTGCGGCAGGCCGGTGTCCAGATGCTGCCGTTCAACACCACGAAGGGCCTCAGCAACCGCTTTCAACTCAACTTCCGGAACCACCGCAAGATCGTGATCACCGACGGCCGGACCGCCTGGACCGGCGGCGCGAACATCGGGGATGAATACGTCGGCAGCGGCTCCGGCAAAGCCCGCAGCCTCGACACCATGGTCAAGATCGAAGGACCCGCGGTGCAGACCATCCAGGTCTCTTTTTGGGAAGACTGGCTCTGGGCGAGCGGCAAGACGCTCGAACTCGAGTGGACCCCGCGGGCCGCCGCTTCATCGGACCTGCAAGTGCTCTGCGTCCCGAGCGGACCGGCGGATCCGCTCGAAACCTGCACGCTCTACTTCCTTCACCTGATCAACTCGGCGCGCGAGCGGCTGTGGATCGCCAGCCCCTACTTCATCCCCGACGAGCAGTTCATCTCCGCGTTGGAACTGGCCGCCCTGCGGGGCGTGGAGGTAAGGATCCTGATCCCCGACCAGGCGGACAGCGTGCTGGTCAACCTGTCCGGCTGGGCCCACGTGGAGCGTCTCGGCAAAGTCGGCGTGCGCTTCTACCGCCACACCAAGGACTTCATGCACCAGAAGGTCGCGCTGGTCGATTCCGAGCTCGCGACCGTGGGCTCCGCCAATCTCGACAACCGCTCGTTCCGCCTCAACTTCGAGATGACGATGGAAGTGCGCGACCCGGCCTTCGCCGCCGAGGTGGAGGCGATGCTGGAGAACGACTTCGCCCACGCCCGCCTGGTCGATCCCGCGGAGGCCCGCGGCCGGGGATTCCTATTCCGGCTCAAGGTCCGCACCGCCATCCTGCTGTCGCCGATCCAGTGAGCGGGAAGGTGCCCTGGCCACCGGGCGAGGAAGGCAACCACCGGGTCGTCTGAGGGGGTGGGAGCAAGGAGCAGGTCCCTGGTCCGCCTTGGCGGCGGACTTCGGATCCGGCAACCGCAAACCGACGATGTCTCCTTGCCCGAGGGCCATCTCCTCGACCTGATCGCGGGTCGCCCAGACCTCGATCTCGCGCCGGCTGCCAGTCTCCGGCACCACGCTGAGCCGCGCGAAGGGGCCGGCGACGAACAGGTGGCTGACCCGGCCGGCGAGGCTCACCCCTTCTTCCGCGGCGAACTTCAGCTCGATCTCGTGTGGCCGGACGTAGCGGCCGTCGTCGAGCTTGTTGACCTCGCCGAGGAACTCGTAAACGAACGATGTACGAGGCTCGTCGTAGATCCCTTGCGGAGAGCCGGTCTGCTCGATGCGGGCATTGCGCATGACCACGACCCGGTCGGCGAGTTCGAGCGCCTCTTCCTGGTCGTGGGTGACGAACAGCGTGGTCAGGCCGATCTCGTCGTGGAACTGGCGCAGCCAGCGCCGGAGGTCCTTGCGGACCTGGGCGTCGAGCGCGCCGAAGGGCTCGTCGAGCAGCAGGACCTTCGGCCGGATCGCCAGCGCGCGGGCCAACGCGACGCGCTGGCGCTGGCCGCCGGACAACTCGTGCGGTCGGCGCTTGTCGAGGCCGTCGAGCTTCACGAGGCTGAGCAGTTCCTTGACGCGGTCGGAGATCTCCTTTTTCGCGGGTCGCCTCGCGGCGGGCAGGACGGTGAGGCCGAAGGCGATGTTGTCGGCCACGCTCATGTGCTTGAAGAGCGCGTAGTGCTGGAAGACGAAACCGACGCCGCGCTCGCCCGCCGGGATCCCGCTGACGTCCTCGCCGTGGAACAGCACCCGGCCGCTGCCGGGATCGGCGAACTCGAGGCCGGCGACGATGCGCAGCAGCGTGGTCTTGCCGGAGCCGGAGGGACCTAACAGCGCGGTCAGCGAGGCGTTGGGAATCTCAAGCGAGATGTCGTCGAGCGCCGTGTAGGTGCCGAAGGTCTTGTGGATGGATTGGATGGAGACGGACATGGGGAAAGACGCAAGACTGGAAGACTCAAGACGGAAGACTGGAAGCGGAACGGCTGTTTTGGCACTTGGAACTTTCCTGTCCCCCGTAGCCTTGGCGAAGGGGGATCACTTGGCACTTCGCTGCGAGTGGCCGGTGAAGTGTTCGACGGCGGACTTCATGCCGAGGGTGACGAGCGCGAGCAGGGCGAGCAGCGCGGCGCAGGCGAAGGCGGCGCTGAACTGGTATTCGTTGTAGAGGACCTCGACGTGGAGCGGGAGGGTGTTGGTCTTGCCGCGGATGTGGCCGGAGACCACCGACACCGCGCCGAATTCACCCATCGCGCGGGCATTGCAGAGCAGCACGCCGTAGAGCAGGCCCCACTTGATGTTCGGCAGGGTGACGCGGCGGAAGATCTGCCAGCCGCGCGCGCCGAGCGTGACCGCGGCTTCCTCCTGGTCGCTACCCTGGCTCTCCATCAGCGGGATCAGCTCGCGGGCGACGAAGGGGAAGGTGACGAAAACGGTCGCCAGGATGATGCCCGGCAGCGCGAAGATGATCTGGATGTCATGCTCCCGCAGCCAGGGTCCGAACCAGCCCTGCGCGCCGAACATCAGCACGAAGACCAGGCCCGCGATGACCGGAGAAACGGCGAAGGGCAGGTCGATCAGCGAGAGCAGGAGCGAACGGCCCTTGAAGCGGAACTTGGTGATCAACCAGGCCGCGGCGACGCCGAACACGGTGTTGAGCGGGACCGAGATCGCGGCGGCGAGCAGGGTCAGCTTGCTCGCGGAGAGCGCGGCGTCCTCGGTCAGCGCGGCGGTGAAGACCTCCCAGCCGCGGCGGAAGGCCTCGATGAACACGGCGGCCAGCGGCAGCAGCAGGAACAGCGTGAGGATCGCGAAGGCGAGCCCGATGAGCAGCCAGCGGACGGGGGCGGATTCGGTGGTGACGGGGCGTTGAGACATCGCTTCAGCGGGTCTGCCAGTTGAGCCGGCGTTGCAGGAGATTGATGAGGAAGAGCAGCGCGAAGGAGACCAGCAGCATGCCGGAGGCGATCACCGCGGCGGCCTCGTACTTGAACTGCTCCAACTGCGCGACGATCAGCAGCGGCAGGATCTCGGTCTTCATTGGCAGGTTGCCGGAGATGAAGATGACCGAGCCGTATTCGCCGATCGCCCGGGCGAAGGCCAAAGTGAAGCCCGTGATCAGCGCGGGCACCAGCAGCGGGAAGATCACGCGGCGGAAGGTGGTCCAGCGGTTCGCGCCAAGGCTGGCGGAAGCTTCTTCCAGTTCCGGGCCGAGGTCTTCCATCACCGGCTGCACGGTTCTCACCACAAACGGGAATCCGATGAAGGTCAGCGCGATGAAGACACCGGTCGGCGAGTAGGTGCCCTGGATGCCCCATTGGGCGAGGTACTGCCCGAGCCAGCCGGTCGGCGCGTAGATCGCTGTTAGAGTGATGCCCGCGACGGCGGTCGGCAGCGCGAAGGGCAGATCGACGATGGCATCGAGCGCTTTCTTCCCGGGGAACTCGTAACGCACCAGCACCCACGCCACCAGCAGGCCGAGCACCGTGCTGACCGCAGCCGCTGCCGCGCTGGCCCCGAAGGTCAGCTTGGCGGCGGCGAGCACGCGGGGCGAGGTGAGGATGGTCCACCACTCACCCGGCCCCAGGCCCGCCGCCTTGATGAACAGGGCGGCGAGCGGGATCAGGATGATGGCGCTGAGCCAGAAGATGGTGATGCCCATCGAAAGGCCGAAGCCGGGAATGACGCGTTGCTTTGGCATGAGACGGAAGACTTGAAGACAGAAGACGGAAGACTGGAATCAACGGCCTCCAGTCTGGTGTCTGGAGTTTTGAAGCGGAGCGATCTGGTCTCTTCGGATCACTTCGCGCCGTAGGCTTGGTCGAAGGTGCCGCCATCGTCGAAGTGGGTCTTTTGCGCCTTCGCCCAGCCCCCGAAGTCCTGGTCGATGGTGACCAGCGGGATGGCCGGCAGCTTGCCGGCATACTTCGCGAGGATCTCCTGCTTGCGCGGGCGGTAGAAGTGCTTGCCGGCGAGATCCTGCGCCTCGTCGGTATAGAGGAACTCGAGATAAGCCTTCGCCACTTCCGCCTTGCCGCCCTTCTCCGCGTTCTTGTCGACCACCGCGACCGGCGGCTCGGCGAGGATGCTCAGCGAAGGATAGACGATCTCGGTCTCGCCGGGGAATTCCTTCTCGATGAGGTGGGCCTCGTTCTCCCACGAGAGGAAGACATCGCCGATCTTCCGCTGGGCGAAAGTCGTGGTCGATCCGCGTGCACCGGTATCGAGGACAGGCACGTTCCTGAGAACTTTCGCGATGTAATCGCGCACCTTGGCTTGATCGCCCGCAAACTGTTTCTCCGCCCAAGCCCAGGCCGCGAGGTAGTTCCAGCGCGCTCCGCCGGAGGTCTTCGGGTTCGGAGTGATCACGCCGACACCGCCGTTCGCGAGGTCAGCCCAGTCCTTGATCCCCTTCGGATTCCCTTTGCGGACGACGAAGACGATGGTGGAGGTGTAAGGCGAGCTGTTGTCCGGAAGCCGCGACTGCCAGTTCTCCGGCAGCAGCTTCGCCTCGCGGGCGATCACGTCGATGTCCCCGGCCAGCGCCAGCGTCACCACGTCGGCCGACTGGCCGTCGATCACCGCGCGGGCCTGCTTGCCGGAGCCGCCGTGGGACTGGGTGATCTTGATCCCGCCCTTGCCGTCGGCGGCCCACTTCTTCGCAAAGGCCACGTTGACCTCATCGTAGAATTCGCGGGTCGGGTCGTAGGAGACGTTGTGGAGTTCGAGGGCGCCGGAGTCGGACTTCTTGCCGCAGGAGGCGAGGGCGATGGCGATGAGGGGCAGTAAGAGAGTTTTGATTTTCATAATGATTGGTTGTTAGAAGGAAAAGCGGATGCCGCTCAACCAGGTGAGGCCGCCGTAGTCGCCGCCGTTGGCGCCACCATCGAGCGTGGCGTATTCGGCTCCGGCCAGGAGCTTGAGCTTGTCGCCGTGGATGAAGTACTGCGCGCCGAGGTAGAGGGCGTGGTATTCATCGCCACGGCCGCCGCCTGTTAGAGCCGGCGCCTCGCTTTCATAGCGGGTCTGGCGGCGCACGCTGTCGATGCCGTCGCCGGTGGCGAAGGAGTAGCGGCCGACGAGTTGCACCCGCTTCGGCACGAGGTCGCAGGTCGGCTGGAGGAAGAAGCCGAAGACGTCTTCGTCGCGGCCCCCGCCACCGGAGGCATGGAAGGCCTCGGCGACGAAGCCCGAGGGGCCGTCCTGCGCGTGGAAGGTGGCGGAGACGATGTCGTCGTAGCGGTCGAGCACCTGGTCGTCGGCGTCGTGGTCGCTGTGGAGCCAGTCGAGGCGGAAGTCGGCGCGGGTCCAGCCGAAGCTTTCCTTCGCATCGTAGCCGATGCCCGCGCCGTAGCTGAAGGCGCCGCCGAACTTGCCGAACTCGCGGTCGGTGTCGTTCGAGTAGCCGCCGGCCTGCCAGGTGAAGTTGCCGGCCTTTCCCTCGACGGTGAGGGCGGTGGCGCGGTCGACGCGGAGCTGGTTGAAGATCTGCGAGCGTTCGAAGGTCGGCTGGGAGTTGGTCGATTCCAACCAGTCGTAGTGGCCGATCAGCGGCTTGGTGCGGCCGAAGGTGATCGCGAGGTTTTCGTCGGGCTTCCATTTGACGTAGGCATCGACGAGGCGGTCGTAGGCGTCCTCGATGCCGTCGTTGCTCTGGAAGTCGACACGGACCTCGACCTGCTTGGAGAAGAGCTTGGCATCGAAGCCGAGGCGCGCGCGGCGGTCTTCCCACGCATCGGCATCGCCTTGGTCGGAATCGACCCAGTGGTACTGGCCCTGATAGCGGCCGCGGAGCTTGAACTCCTGGAGGATCGGGTTCGCGTCGTCCTTATAGAGGGTGAAGGCTTTCCAGAGGGCGTCGAAGGAGGCCGTCTCCTCCGCGGTGGGCGTGCCGGAGGGATCGAAGGCGGAGCCGGCTCCGGGCAGCAGCGCGAGCAAGGTGATCGCCGCCCGGCGGGGCAGGCGGATGCGGTAGCTCAACGAGCTCCGGGCCTTGGCGGGACGAGCAGGCCTGGCGAGCCTAGCGGGCCGCGAGGAACGGACGGATGACGGGGACACGCGGGGCGTGCGATGGTTGCGTTGTGGTTTCATGGATGTCTGCGGGCGTCCGTCGCCGGTGGTCCGGTAGGTCGAGCGCAGGGTGTCGGTGGATGCCCCCGCGGGCGCGGTGGGCGGGAAAACGAAAAAGAGACCGCCGGGCCGGGGCATGGAGGACAGGGCGCGGAATGCCGGGATGGCTTCCGTGTTTCCTGCTCTCCAAGTCCTCCGGTGGTCCGGTCGGTCTCTTCGATCGAGGGGCTGTGGCGGACCTTCCGGCCCGCGATGTTAGAATCTGTTAGACAGGGCGGCCGGATTCCTCGCGGCCGGTGGTGAAGCGGGTGCGCTCCACGCTTTCGATCTGGGTCACGCGTCCGTCGTGGACGGTGATCTGGATCGAGCCGTAGCGGAGGCTGCCGACGTTGCGGCGGACGACTTCCAGCCACTCGGGAGTCGGCTCCGCTTGCGCGGGTTCATGGGAGTTCGGGCTCATCGCGGGTGGCGGTGGCGAGTTGGGAAAGTCCGGCCAGGAACCCGTCGGACGGGTCGGCCTTGCGGTGGATCGGCCCGGCGTCGGCACGGGCCCCGGGAAGGTTGGAGAAGGGCGGCGGCACCCCGTCGCGGCGCATCTTGCGCAGGGTGACCTCGACCACCTGGGCGAGGGTGTAGCGGTCGAGGATGTTGGCGATCGCGTTGCGGACATCGATCATCAGCATCCGCAGCCCGCAGTGGTCCTCGTCGGGACAGGTGCAGCGCTGGTAGGCGAATTCGCTGGCGCAGCAGATCGGGGCGAGCCGTCCGTCCATCAGGCGGACCAGGTCGCCGATGCGGATCTGGTCGCCGGCGGTGGCGAGGGCGTAGCCGCCGAGCTTGCCGCGCTTTGTTTCGACCAGGCCGGCCTCGCGGAGTTCCTGCAGGATGCGCTCGACGAATTTCAGCGGCAACCGGTTGGCTTCGGCCAGGTCGGCTCCCGACACGGTCGGCAGTCCGAGCTCGGTGGCGATCCCGAGGTGGATCATCGAGCGCAGGGCGTATTCGGCTTTCTTGGAAAGGTGCATCGGCGAATCTGGAGTGATCAGTATGAATTAAACTCCTACTGTCGAGTAGGTTTTTATCGGAGGTGATTTAACTCACTGGTTATTAAACGAACAAAATTACCCGCCAGATCGAACACCACTGCATGCAACCCCGAAACGGGATGGCAGGCTCGCCTCAAACGGGCTCCGGACGGGTGGTACTCTTCCAGATCGGCACGTCCTGCTTCAACCGGTCGATCGACTCGCCGAGGAAGGCCAGCGCTTCCTTGCGGTGCGAGCTGAGGACCCGGAGGAAGAGCGACGCTTCGCCCACCGGCACCCAGCCGGTGCGGTGGATGAACAGGACGACCGCACAGGGATGCCGCGCCGCGAGTTCCTCGAAATGACGGAGCAGCAACCGCCGCGCCATCGGCTCGTAGGCCTCGTAGTGCAGGCCGGCCAGCGGCGCGCCGTCCTCGAGCTCGCGGACGATGCCCAGGAACTCGACGGCGGCCCCGATCTCGCGGGATGGCAGGACCGCGGTCGGGACCACGATGGGTTCCGCGGTGAAATGGATCTCGGTTCTCATACGCTCAGCCTCCTGAAACCGGTGGCAGGATGGCCAGCTCGCGGGCGCTTCCCAGCGGCCGGTCCCAGTCGGCGAACTCGCAGTCCAGCGCGACCCGCAGGTGGGAAAGATCGGCCCCGGGTTGCAAGCGGAGCAGCACGCCACGCGGCGTGTCTTCGGGGGCAACGGCCACCTCGCGGCGGGTGAAGCCGAAAAGATCCTGCGATTGGGCGAAGGCGAGAACCGTGAGGATCATCGGCGGCGGAGATAGGCCGGGAACGGAGATCGTGCAATTGCCTTGTGCCGGGAGCCGCCGCTTCCTAGAGCCCACCCCATGATTTCGCTGACCGATGCCCGCCGGATCATCACGGAGTCGATCCGATCCCGACCGACCGTCTCCGTTCCCCTCTCCGCCGCGCGGGGCCGGGTGCTGGCGGAAGACGTGGTGGCCGATGCCTTTTACCCGTCCGGCGACCGTTCGACGATGGACGGTTACGCGATCCACGGCGATGCCCCCGCCGGGGATTTCCGCGTGACCGGTGAAATCCAGGCCGGCGGGATCCCGCGGCAGGTCCTCCGGGCGGGCGAGGCGGTCCGCATCTTCACCGGAGCCCTCGTGCCGGAAGGGGCGGGCCGGGTGGTCCCGCAAGAGCTGGCGCGGCGCTCCGGCGACTTCGTGACCCTCGCCGAGCTTCCCGGGCCGAAATTCATCCGGCCCCGGGGCAGCGAGGCCGCTCCCGGGACGATTGTCCTGCCCGCCGGGACGCGGCTGGGGCCGGCGGAGCTGGCCATCCTCGCCCAGGTCGGCGCGGTCGCACCCCGGGTCATCGAAGGCCCGTCGATCCGCCACGTCGCCACCGGCGGCGAGATCGTCGCGCCCGAACAAAGGCCCCCTGAAGGGAAGATCCGCGACACCAACACGACGCTGCTGGCCGCCCTGCTCGCCGACCTGGGCGCGGGTCCTTTGCCTTCACTCCGCTGCGGCGACGACCCGGATCTCCTCGCCGGGCTGTGCGAAGCGGACTCCGATCTCCTCCTGATTTCCGGCGGAGCCAGCGTCGGCGACCACGACCACGGCGCCGAAGCACTCCGCCGGCGGGGTTTCACGATCCACTTCGACCAGGTGAACCTGCGCCCCGGCAAGCCGCTCACCTTCGCCACCCGCGGCGCGCGGCTTGCCTTTGTCATTCCCGGGAATCCCGTGTCGCACTTCGTCTGCTTCCACGTGGCCATCCGCCTCGCCGTCGAACTCCTCGCCGGCCTCCCGCCGGCCTGGGACTTCCTCGACCTGGAGCTCGCCGGGGGCGAACCGCTGCGGCCCGATCCGCGCGAAACCTACTGGCCGGCGCGGGTCCGCCCGGAAGCGGGCAGGCTTGTCGCGACCCCGCGGCGCTGGTCCACTTCCGGCGACACCTTTTCGCTCGCCGGCACCAACGCGCTGGTCCGCGTCCTCGACCCGCCTCCCGCCGGCCGCGCCCCAACCCTGCTGCTCTAACATGCCGACCTCCGAATTCTCCCACCTCGATGCCGATGGCACCGCCCGCATGGTCGATGTCGGCGCGAAACCGGTCCAGAACCGTCGCGCCACCGCCGCCGGCTTCGTCTCCTGCGCGCTGGCGACCGTCCAGGCGCTTCGCGACCAGGCGCTGCCGAAAGGCGACGTGTTGACCGTGGCGAGGATCGCCGCGATCCAGGCCGCCAAGCGCACCGACGCCCTGATCCCGCTCTGCCACAGCCTGCCGCTCGACAAGGTGGACGTGGATTTCGAGGTCCGCGACGACGGCGTGGCCATCCGCGCCACCGCCAGCATCTCGGCGAAAACCGGCATCGAGATGGAAGCCCTCGTCGCCGTGTCGGTCGCCGCGCTCACGATCTACGACATGTGCAAGGCGGTCGACAAGGGCATGGTCATCGGCGGCATCCGGGTCATCGAAAAAACCAAGGAATGAAAGTCGCGCGCCTCACCCTGAGCGACCGGGCCAGCGCCGGGATCTACGAGGACCGTAGTGGACCGGAGATCGAACGGGTGATCGGCGGCGCGGACTTCGGCGAGGTCGAGTGGCGGCGGGTGGTCATGCCCGACGAGCGGGCGGACCTGGAAGTCCTGCTGCGGCAACTTGCCGACGAGGAGAAATTCGATCTGATCCTGACCACCGGCGGCACCGGTCCCTCGCCGCGGGACATCACGCCGGAGGCCACCCGGGCGGTGCTGGAGCGCGAACTGCCGGGCTTCGGCGAGATCATGCGGGTCCACAGCTTCGCGAAGGTTCCCACCGCCATCCTGTCGCGCGCCACCGCCGGCACCCGCGGCACCGCGCTCATCGTGAACCTCCCGGGGAACCCGAAAGCCATCGGCGAATGCCTGCCGCTGCTGCTTCCGGCGATCCGCGAGGCCATCAAGCATTTGCACGAGTGAGCCCGCTCCCGCCGTCCCCCGCTCTCGCTTGCTAGCGGATTCCCGCGGGGCTTCGTTTCCCGCGTTCCTCGTCGGGGCAACACACGGAACTTCCAACCCGGAAATTCCAAGCCGTGCTTGCTTGACGTCCCCAAGATCCATAAGTATCGGTTCTTTTATCACGTAAGAATCCTTTCATGTCCATCGAACCCTAGACCCGGGCGTTTCAGCGCCCGAAACCCATTTCGCTTCGTGCTCCGCGACACCGGCGACCCCAAGCCGCCTGCCACCGCGCGGATGACCGAATCTCTTTGCACCGCCTCCCTTCAAGAAACCCATCCCGAAATCCAAGACGCATGAACCCTGATCTCCGCAACCCTTCCGTCCTTCGCGGCAGCGCCCGCGCTGCCCTCCTCGCCACCGCCCTGTCGACCGGATTCGCCGGTGCCCAGACGATCGCCGTCGATCCGGCGGACGCGGTCCCCGCCACCCATTCCCAGGTCTTCGCCGCCGAGTGGAATGTCGATGGCAACACCGAGTCCTGGACCACCAGCCAGTTCGACCTCGAAGTCGGCGCGCCCGTGGGCGGCGTCCTGACCGGGACCGCGAACAACACCGATCCCCAGTTGATCCGCGGCGGGCTCAATCTGATCTCCAGTCCCGACACGATCATCGAGTTCAGGCTCAAAAAGCAGACCGCCGACACCTCGCGGACCGACTTGTTCTGGGGCGATGACAACGGCGGGATTTCGGGTGCCCGGATGGTCTTGATCACCCCTCCGACCCTGGTCGCGGACAGTGAATTCCACGTCTACCGCATCACCTTTTCCGGCCAGATCACCGGCAACCTTTCGCAGTTCCGCTTCGACATCACCTCCGACGTGGCCGGCAACGGCAAGTCGGTCTCCGTGGACTACTTCCGGGTCTACTCGGTGCTCCCCGCCGCGGCCCTGTCGTGGGATCCCGGCATCACCGGCACCGCCACCGCGGGCGGCCCCGGCACCTGGAATACCAGCACGAATTCCTGGTGGAACGGCAGCGCCCAGGTCGCTTGGCCGGCCACCAGTTCGGGAGCGGACGAAGCCACCTTCGCCGGCACCGCCGGCCCCGTGACCATCGTTCCCGGTGGCGTCACCGCCGCCAAGCTCAACTTCAACACCGGCGGCTACACCGTCACCGGCGGCCCGCTCACCCTCGATGGCGCGGCCGTGATCCGCACGCCCGGCGGCACCACCACCCTCGACGCGCCGCTCGCCGGCAGCGAACCGATCACCGTTACCGGGAACACGCTGGTGGTCACCCAACCCGGCACCCAATCGACCTCGACCCGCTTCAACAATACCAACACCGCGGCGAGCGTCGACGACGCCTTCGGCACCGGCGGCGTCATCCTCGGCAACGGCGGCAATTTCTTCCTCGCCTCCCTCGGTGCGAACCGCACCCACACCAACGATTTCGAGTGGCGCGGCAACCGTTTCATCGTCAACAACGTCGACCACGGCACCGGCCTCGGGGCCTTCGACCTGGTGATGGACGGCGGCCTCTTCCTCGCCGGCACCGCGCCGTCCGACTTCTTCCTGCGCCGGAACCTCACGGTGAACGGCAAGGTCAGCGGAACCGGTCCCGCCGGCCGCAGCCTATATTTCGCGGGCGATGCCAACACGATGACCCTCAACCATGCCGCGAACGACTTCACCGGCACCCTCCGCTGGGACAACGGGACCACCCTCGCCGTGGTCGCCGACGGCAGCCTCGGCGATCCGGCCAATGCGCTCTCGTTCAACGCCGGTGCCGGCGGCGTCCGGCTGCTCGCCGCCTTTAACAGCGCCCGCCCGATCACCGTCAGCGGCGCGACTGCCGCGCGGATCGACACCAACGGCTTCGACTCCGAGTGGTCCGGCGGCGTGACCGGTGCCAACGCGGTCAATTCCCGGCTGATCAAGCAGGGGGCCGGCAAGCTCACGCTGAAAGGCACCAACTTCCTCGGCGGCGGCACCCAGGTCCAAGGCGGCACGCTCGAGCTGCCCGCCGATGCCTCGCTGACCCACGGCAACACTTGGGACAACTTTCACGGAGTCAACGAAAACGCGATCTTCCGGCTCAACGGCGGCACGATGCTGGTCAACAGCTCGTTCTACGCCGTCGGCCGCGGCGCCGGCAGCGGCGAGGGCCTGTTCCAGATCGACTCCGGCACCTACACCCACAATGGCGGCCAGCTGCTGGTCGGCTTCGCCGGCAACGGGCGCTTCGTCATGAACGGCGGCACCGCGGTGATCAACCAGCTCGCTTACGGCGACGGCACCGCGACCCGCACCGCGGTCGCCGAACTCAACGGCGGCACGCTCACCATGGACCAGGCCAACCGCCGCGGCGGCGACTCGGTGGCCACCATCAAGTTCAACGGCACCACCGTGATCGCCAAAACCAACAAGACCGACTTCCTCCCCGTCGGCAGCGCGGGCGTGACGAATTTCCTGGTCTCCGCCGGCGGCGCGAAATTCGACAGCGCGGGCGTGGCGATCAACATCGCCAGCCAGCTCCAGCACGACCCCGCGCTCGCCGTGGCCGACGGCGGCCTGACCAAGCTCGGGGCCGGCACGCTCAGCCTCTCGAACTCGAACTCCTACACCGGCCCCACCACCGTCGCCGCCGGCACCCTGCTCATCAATGGATTCAGCCTTGCCGACACCGGCGCGCTGACGGTCGAAAGCGGCGGCCGTCTCGGCGGCAACGGCGAGACCGCGGCCCCCGTCACCGTGCAGAGCGGCGGCGGGCTGGTCGTCGACATCGCCGACTGGACCGGTGCCGCCGGCACCGGCTACAGCGACCTCACCACCGCCTCGCTGGATCTCACCGGCGTGACTTGGAACCTGGCGGTGGGTTCGGCCACCAGTTATGCCAACTTCACCGAGGCCAATGCCAGTTTCACCTTCCTCAGCGCCGCCTCGGTCACCGGCTTCAATCCCGCCAACGTGACCGTCACCCCCGCCGGCTTCACCGGCACCGGCACATGGTCGGTCAGCCAGGCCGGCAATACCCTCGTGCTCCGCTATACCACCGGCAGCGGCTCGCCCTACAGCACCTGGATCGACAGCTTCACCACGCTGACCAATCCCGCCGACCGGCTGCCCGGTGCCAATCCCGACGGCGACGGCGCGACCAACTTCGAGGAGTTCGCCTTCGCCGGGGATCCGACGAGCGGTGCCAACGACGGCATCCGCCACTCGCAGCTCAGCGGCGGCAAGCTGGTCCTGACCGTGGCCGTCCGCAACGGCGCCGCCGCCGTCCTCCCCGCCACCGGCTCGCCGCTCGCCGCCCCCTTCGACGGCGTGAACTACAGCATCGGCGGTTCGATCACCCTCGCCGGCTTCGGCGAGGCCGTCAACAAGCTCGGCGCGCCGGTCCTCGGCCCGCTCAACCCCACCCCACCGGCCGGCTACGAATACGCGAGCTTCGAGCTCGCCGCGCCGGTCAGCGGCAACCCGAAAGGTTTCCTCCGCGCCACCGCCACTCCCTGATCCCCCGGCCGCCCGCGCCCCGCCGGCGCGGGCGGCCTTTTCCCGTTGCGTCGAACGCGAATCGCGCGCATTCAAAGTAACCCGTGAATTCTTGTTTGATGCCCATGAAGCCGGCCCGCCCTGTCCGCGGCGGCTTCAGCCTGGCCGAGATCCTGGTGGTGATCGCGGTCATCTCGCTGCTGCTCACCCTGGCCGGCCCGCTGGTCCGCCAGGCGTCGCGCGGCAACAGCCCTAGCAGCGTCGCGTCGCGCGTCGCCGCCGAGCTCGAACGCGCGAAAACCGCCGCCGCTGCGAAAAACACCTACGTCTGGACCTACCTCGGCCCGAACCGGGACGACCCGTCCACGCTCGAGCTCGTGGCCTGGGAATCCGCCGACGGCACGCCCGACCGCCGCCCTGCCAATCTCGCCCCGTCCAGTCCCGCCAAGCGCTTCGAGAACATCTCCCTGCGCGGCGACCTGCCCGCCTACGCCGACCGCCCGCCGGTCCCCGCCGCCGCCCGCCCCGACGAGGCCGTTTGGCTGCGCTTTTCCCCGTCCGGCGAAGTCCACGCCACCGCGGTGCCCGCCACCGCTTCTTCCAAGGAACCCGCCGAGGTCGTCCCCGCGCTCGAACGCTGGATCGAGCTCGGTTTCCAGCCGACCCGCGCCGGGACCCGGACCACCGCCCTCGAACGCGACACCGCCGTCCTCCACGTCGCCGGACTCACCGGCCAGATCCGCCGCTTCGCGCCATGAACCCGCACCCACGCCACCGCGCCGGCTTCACCTTGACCGAAGTCATGGTGGCCATCGGCGTGATCGGGATCGCCCTCACCGCCATCCTGCCGGTCATCCCGGCCGGCATGAGCCATGTCAACGCCGCCTCGGAAAGCGCCCGCGCCCTCGATGTCCTCGAAGCCGTCCGCGCCGACATCGACGCCAGCCTCCAGTCCGGCGCGGCCACCTCGACCCGCTACGGCATTCCGCTCGATGGCTCCGCCGCGGCCACCGAGCTTCGGATCACCGAAACCGGCGGCCTCGCCGACGCCGGCCAGCCGGCCCGCTTCCGCGTCGATAGCCGCCTTTCCCGGGGTGCCCCCGACCGCATCCAAGCCGTCCAGTGGCACCTCCGCGCCAGCTGGCCGCCCGACGCGCCCGCCGGCAAGGAACAGGGCAGCGCCGAACTCACCGGAGCCCGCGCGCCATGAAAACCAACGCTTCACAACCCGCCGGCTTCACCCTGGTCGAGCTGCTCGTCGCGATGGCCATCCTCGCGATCATTCTCGTCGGCACCGCGCGGATCGCCGGCACCGCCCAAAGCTCCGTCCGCTGGGCTGAAAAGAAGATCGCCAGCGACAGCGGCGCCCGCCAGCTGACCGCCCTGTTAGAGCGCGACCTCCGCGAAATGATCCGCCGCCCCGACGCGCGCTTCGAATTCCAGCTCCAGCCCGGCAACGACTCGCTCGCCTTCCTCGCCACCCGCGCCGGCTATGCCCGCGGCGACGCGACCGCCGACCGCGCCGCCTCGCTCGTCCGCTACGCAAGCGACCCCGACGGCCGCCTCACCCGCGCCTGCCTCGGCTTCGGCTTCGAAGGCGACGACACCGTCCCGCTCGACCCCGCCGCCGCCCTTCCCGCGATCCCCGAGGAGAACCGCCAGGTCGTCTCGGACAGCGTGTTCCGCGTCGAGTTCGAATTCCTGGTCGACGACGGCAGCAGGACCGTCCGCCAGCAGAAAGCCCCTGCAAGCCTCGCTTCCCTCCGCGGCATCGTCACCACCGTCGCCGTGCTCGACCCGCAAAGCCGCGGCGCGCTTGCCTCCGGTGACATTGCCAAGCTGGCCGCCCTTTTCGACGACAGCCGCGACGCGGAGACCCCGGCCGCCGACTGGACCGCGACCCTCCTCAGCCACAGCGCCCGCGGCACCTCCGGCATCCCCGCCGACGTCTTCCGCGGCGTCCGCGTCTACGAGCGCACCCTTCTCCTCGACTGACCCGTGAAGCGCCGCCGCCCATCTCCCGCGCTCCGTCCCGGCCTCGCGCTCGTGGTCATCATCGCGATGGTCGTGCTGCTCACGCTGCTGGTCATCGCCTTCCTCAGCCTCGCGCTCTCCAACCGCCTGCGCGCCGACGCCGACAACGGCGGTCGCGAGGCCAGCGCCCTCGCCGACACCGCCGAAGCCGTGATCGTCGCCGACCTGCTCGAGGAAATGCGCGCCGGATCCGCGGCGACCATCGCCACTCCCGACGGCGGCCGCTTGTTCGACGTCACCGACCCGAAAGGCATGGTCCCCGCCCGCGTCCTGCGGGCCGACCGCCTCGCCACCACCGACGCCTTCACCCCGCTGCTCAAGCAAAGCGCCGGCGGCAAACCCTTCGACGGCAAGAGCGGCAGCACCCGCGCCAGCGACAGCTCCACCACCGCCCCGACCCCCGACGGCCGCCGCGTCGCCGCCTCCCGCTGGCTCGCCCCGCGCTTCTTCACCCCGGGCGAAACGCTCGACGACGCCGAGGTCCCCGACTGGATCTACCTGTCGCGCGACGGCAGCCATCCGGCGAAATTCGACGCCTCCCTCAAGACCCCGCTCGCCCCCGACCGCCTGCCCGCCCCGGCCTATGTCGTCGGCCGCTACGCCTACCAGATTTATAGTACCGGCGGCCTGTTCGATGCCAATGTCGCCGGCCACGGCAGCGGCGCGCCCGCCGGCGACGCCGCCACCAAGGGGTCCCTCGTCTGGGCCGACCTCACCGCTCTCACCGGTGCCGGCTCCGCCATCGCCGGCCTGCCCGACTGGCGCCATCCGTCCGGCTGGACCGACGCCCGGGTCGAGCTTGTCGAAAACTGGGGCAACCCGCGCGGCTGGCGGCAGACGTTCCGCGGCACCGGGAAAAGCGACGGCCTGTTCCTCGGCCGCCGCGACCTGATCGCGTTCCAGCAGGCCTTTCCCGACCGGCTCCCCGCCGCCGCGCTGCCCCATTTCACCCACCTCACCCTGGAACTCAACCAGCCGTCCTGGAGCCCCGCCAGGAACGCCACCGGCGCGGACTACGCCTACCTCACCCGCCGCGACAACCCGAAGGCCGCCAACCGCCGCATCCTCGGCGTCCGCGCCACCGGCAGCTTCGAACGCTACACCGACCTCGAGGAAGGCACCGTCACCGCCAGGGAGGGCGAGCCGCTGGTCCATCGCCGCTTCCCGCTCCGCTGGATCGAGTGGTTCCGCGATCCCGCCGCGCACGAAGCCCTCATCACCCGCCACTTCGGCCTCAAGCGCGACGCCGACGGCTACCGTTGGACCTACACCGAGCTGACCACTTCCCAAGCCATCAAGACCCCCGACGAGATTGCCAAGGCGGGCGGCCGCGAACCGAACTTCTTTGAGCTTCTCCACGCCGGCATCCTTTCCGGCAGCCTCGCCGCCGGCACCGGCGGCAGCACGACCTTCTTCAACAGCCCGAACATCGACGCCAGCACCGCCGCCCAGGTCCTGCGCATCGGCGCCTGCGTGATCGACCAGTACGACGAGGACGACGATCCCACCGTGATCGCCGCCGTTCCCGGGGCCGACCCCTTCGGCCCGGCCGGCCTGGTCGACATCGCCGGGGTCGAGAACCTGCCCTACATCGACGTCATCGGCCAGCAGCACATCCGCCGCCGCGACCTGGCGGGCTCCCCCGAATTCCCCAATATCGCCTGCTACTACCAGCTCCAGCTTTGGAATCCGCACCGCGACGCGCTGAAGATGAAGGAAGGCAAGTTCCGCGTGATCGGCGAGGGCGAGCCTTATGTCCGCATCGGCTGGTGGCCCGCCGGCTGGCAGACCCCGCCGGTCTATTGGGAGGAGGGCGACGCCTTCATCGCGAACGAGAAGTCCTGCTTCATGGAGTTCTCGGTGCCGCTGAAGAACACCTCTTCCACCCGTTTCGAGAAGCCGGTCCACCTGCTCGGCAAGCACCTCTCGACCTGGTCGCCCGACAACGTGCTGCCCGGCGGATCCTCCGCGCCGAAATTCGCCGGCATCTATCTCGGCAAGGTGAAGTGCGGCGAGGACAACCCCGGCTCGACCACCCGCCATCCGAACTGCGGCGAAATCCAGGGCCACCTCAAGTTCGACCGCCCGATGACCCTCAAGCTCCAAAAGCAGGTCAACGGCACCTGGGTGACCTACCAGACCATCCCGGCGATCGAGGAGCACCACGGCAATGTCCCGTGGCCCGCCGCGGTCGACGACGCCGCCTTCAACGGCGTCGAACAGCTCCGCATCACCTACGCCCGCTCCGACCCCCGCACCATCCGCTTCGGCATGAGCAGCTCCGGCAGCGGCACCAGTCCGAAGGTCGTCAGCAAGACGGTCGACCCCGCCCTCAACCAGGCCGAGATCTGGGACAACAAGGCCGCCACCGGCGGCGGCCTCGGCGGGACCAAAGGCAACGCCGCCCAGCTCGCCTTCAACGACGGCACCGGCTGGAGCTACACCCACCGCGACGGCGTCCGCCGCCTTGCCGATCCGGTCCGCAACCTGCCGGTGACCGCCGGCAATCCCTACGCCTTCGGCGAAGCCCGCCCCCACGTCCTGAACCGCCCCTTCCGCAGCGTCGCCGAAATGGGCCACGCCTTCCGCGACGAACCGTGGAAGAGCCTCGATTTCCACAAGGACACTTCCCCCGACAGCGGCCTGCTCGATCTTTTCACCCTCTCCGAGTCCGCCGAACGCGCCGGCGTGCTGAACCCCAACACCGCGTCCGCCGAGGTCCTCGCCGCCGCCCTGTCCGGCATGGAACTCGATCCCGTCACCGGCACCACCCTCACCACCGCCCAGGCCAGGACCCTCGCCAAGGCGATCCGTGCATCGCTGGCCGCCAACCCGCTGCGCCATCCCGGCGAGATCGTCGAACGCGTGAAAACCGTCGGCTCGGTCCTCGGCAAAAAGGAACGCGAACTCGAGTCGCTCGCCCGCGGCCTCGCCGACATCTCGTCGACCCGCACCTGGACGCTCATGATCGACCTCGTCGCGCAAAGCGGCCGCTTGATTCCGAATGCCGACGGCCTCGATGACTTCGCGATCCGCGGCGAGAAGCGCTATTGGATCCATCTCGTCATCGACCGCTTCACCGGAAAAACCCTCGCCCGCCAGATCGAACCTGTCTTCGAATGATCCGCGCCACCGTCATCGCCGCCTTGCTCATCCTCACCGCCGCCGCCCAGACCGGCCCGCGGATCGTCCTTCAGCCGCCGGCCTCCGCCGCCTACAGCGTGACCCTGCGCCAGGGCAAGGCCGCCGAAAAGCCGAAGGACGACAACCCGGAGATCGCCACCGACGCTGCCGCGGGCGATGACGCGAAACGCGTCGTGATCGAGGTCGAGATCACCGGCGAGACCGCCCGCGCCACGACCCGGGCCGCCGACGGCAAGACCACGGAAGTCTTCATGTTCCGCGAGCTCTTCCTGCGCTTCGACGAGGGCACCAAGAAGGTCCGCCCCTACAAGTTCGACCAGTACGCGCCCGCCGACATGCGCTTCACCCGCAGCTTCCCGGGCATCGACTGGGTCAAGCCCGCGATGTTCAAAGGCAAGGTCGACCGCGACGGCAGCGCCTGCCTCCACTTCGTCCAAGAAGCCGGCACCGGCGAGAAGGCCCCGCTCAAGAAGGACGACGAGCTCGCCTACGACAACCGCCACGCCGCCCAGCGCCGCGAGGCCTGGTTCGACGCCGCCACCGGCCTGCCCGTCGCCTTCAAGGACGGCCCGCTCGAAGGCAGCTACCGGCACGACGGGCCGGCCAAGCAGCCGGTGAAATTGCCGAAGCCGTACCTCGATGCCGTGAAGCATTACTACGGCATCAAGTGATCCCGATGATCCGCCTTCTCGTCATCCTCGCCTTTCTAACAGCCCTCGGCCCCGCCGCCGAAAGGCCGAACCTGATCGTCATCCTCGCCGATGACATGGGCTACAGCGATCCCGGCTGCTACGGCGGCGAAATCCCCACGCCCGCCCTCGACCGCCTCGCCCGCGACGGCGTCCGGCTGTCGCGCTTTCACAACGGCGGCATGTGCGTCGTCTCCCGCGCCTCGCTGCTGACCGGCAAGTGGTGGCCGCGCGCCCTGCCGGAATTCGCCCGCACCCCGCTGCTGCCGGAGCGCCTCAAGCAGGCCGGCTACCGCAACGCCCTGGTCGGCAAGTGGCATCTCGACGGCCATCCGCTCGACCGCGGCTTCGACCACTTCTTCGGCTTCCTCGGCGGCTTCGCCGACCACTTCAGCGGCGGGCCCGGCTACCAGCTCGACCGCGCGCCCTTCGCCAGCACGGCGGAGGAATCACCACCGGCGGCATCGCCTTCGGACCGTCTGTTAGAGGAGCCGGCCGCATCGAAGCGGCGCCGCTCCACTTCGTCGATATCCTGCCAACCCTCCTCAAGATGTCCGGCAACCCGGCCGCCGGCGACGGTGAATCCTTCCTCCCGCTCCTCCGCGGCGAACCGTGGACCCGCAAGGGCGACCTCTTCTTCCAATACATGGACAACCGCGCGATCCGCACGGCCGGCTGGACCCTCGCCGAAGCCGACGGCGCCGGCTGGGAGCTCTTCGACACCGCCGCCGATCCCCTCGAAACCCGGAACCTCGCCGCCGACAAGCCGGAGCAAGCCGCCGCCCTCGAAGCCCGTTGGAACCGCTGGTGGGGCAAGCCCTACCAACCCGAATCCACCAAGGGCAGCCCCCACTACCACCCCCAGGGCGACCGCGGCACCGGCACGCCCTACCTTCCCTCCGCCATGCCCGCCGCCCTTTCCCACCGCTACCCGCTCCAGCCATGACCCGCATCGCCCTCGTCCTCGCCCTCCTCGCCCTCCTCGCCGCGCCGCTCCAAGGCGTGGAAAAGCCGAACATCGTGTTCATCCTCGCCGACGATCTCGGCTGGGCCGACACCACGCTCTACGGTCACACGAAGTACTATAAAACTCCGAACATCGAGCGCCTCGCCAAACGCGGCATGACCTTCACCCGCGCCTACTCCGCCAGCCCGCTCTGCTCGCCGACCCGCTCCAGCATTCTCACCGGCCTCAGCCCGGCCCGCACCGGCATCACCACGCCGAATTGCCACCTGCCGCAGGTGGTTCTCGAAGCCACCCCCGGCAAGGCCGCGCCGCCGTCGAAGAAATCGATCGGCCCCGAGCCGGTCACACGGCTGAAGACCGAATATTTCACCCTCGCCGAAGCCCTGAAACAAGCCGGCTACGCCACCGGCCACTTCGGCAAGTGGCACCTCGGCCCCGAACCCTATTCGCCGCTCCAGCAGGGCTTCGACGTCGATCTTCCGCACACCCCCGGCCCCGGTCCGGCCGGCAGCTTTGTCGCGCCGTGGAAATACGCGAACGGCTTCGTCCCGAAAACCCCGGGCGAACACATCGAGGACCGCATGGCGGCCGAAGCCAGCGCTTTCATGGAGCGGCACAAGGACGGCCCCTTCTTCCTCAACTACTGGATGTTCAGCGTCCACGCGCCCTTCGACGCGAAGAAGTCCCTGATCGACAAATACCGCGCCAGCGCCAACCCCGCCGACCTCCAGCGCAGTCCCACCTATGCCGCGATGATCGAAAGCATGGACGACGCCGTCGGCACCCTGCTCGACACCCTCGACCGCCTCGGCATCGCCGACAAGACCGCCATCGTCTTCCTCTCCGACAACGGCGGCAACATGTACAACGAGGTCGACGGCACCACGCCCACCAGCAACCGCCCGCTGCGCGGCGGCAAGGCCAGCGTTTACGAAGGCGGCATCCGCGTCCCCTGCGTCGTCAGTTGGCCCGGCACCGTCGCCCCCGCGACCCGCAGCGACGCCATCGTGCAGAGCAGCGATTTCTACCCGACCTTCCTCGATCTGCTGTCCCTGAAACCGCAGGCCGGCCAGAAGTTCGACGGCATCAGCATCGTCCCCGCGCTGAAAGGCGGCGCGCTCGAACGCGAGGCGATCTTCACCTACTTCCCGCACGACCCGCCGGTGCCCGACTGGGTCCCGCCCGCGGTCGTCGTCACCCAAGGCGACTGGAAGCTGATCCGGATCTTCCACGGCGGCGACAAGGGCGCGCACCGCTGGAAGCTCTTCAACCTCCGCGACGACCTCGGCGAGACGAACGATCTCGCCGCCAAGGATCCGGAGCGCGTGAAGCAGCTCGACGCCCTCATCGAAGCCTTCCTCAAGGACACCGGTGCCGTCGTCCCGATCCCGAACCCGAAGTTCGACCCCGCCACGTGGAAGCTCGAGGACGAAGGCAAGCCGGCGATCCGCAACGCCACCAGACGCAAGCCCGCCGCGGCCGCGGCCGACAAGGCCGATCCCCAGCTCCAAGGCTGGCGCGCCCGCAACAGCACGGCCGTCGTCAAGGACGGCATCGTCCGCCTCACCGCCGACGGGGCCGACCCTTTTCTCGGCTTCGGCCTCGGCCAGACCGCCGGCCCCGCCACCTTGAAGGTCCGCCTGCGCAGCCCGTCCGGCGGTCCCGGCAAGTTCGAATCCATCGGTGCCGGCAAGGATCCCGCCGCCGCGAGATCGGTCGCCTTCACCGTCGCGCCCGGCGAATGGCAGGAACTCACCGTCGAACTCCCGGTGAAAGGCCCGCTCGGCATCGTCCGCCTCCATCTCCCCGCGACCCAGCAGGCCGTTGAGATCGACTGGATCGAGATCACCGCCGGCGGCAAACCCCGCCGCACGAGCTTCTAACAGACCATCGGCTTCCCTCCGGCTTGAACGGGCAGAGCGCCCGAGGGGACCGTTCGAGCCGGTCTGAAGACCAGCGCTCCCGGCGGGGGCTCGCCCCCGCGGGGGGACCGAGACGTTTCAATCTCCGGACTCCCACCACAGCTCGAGCTCCTCGATCCGCATGCCCTCGGCGCCGAAGGTGGTCGCGGTCAGCAGCACCATCCCGTCGTTGCTGGCCACCCGCACGCGGTCGCCTTTCTCGGAAAACCTTGCCGCCAGCCGCTCGACCACCGCGTCGGCGGTTTCGCGGGCCTTCGAATAGATCACCAGGATCCCCTCCTCCGCCCCGCCTTCATAGCCGCGCCCGGTCTGGCGGCCGTCGAAGACCACGACCACCTTCCACTCGCCGCGGTCGCCGATCTCGCGCAAGCGCTTGACCAGTTCGATCCGCGCGAGGTGCCGCTTCGGCCCCTGATGGATTGCGCGCAGGTCTTCCATCCCGAAGATCGCGCTGTGGCCGTCGACAATGAGAAGTTGTTCCACGCCGGGAAACAAAGAGGGCCGGTCGCGTGACGCAACCGGCCCTTGGAAATAGTTCAGGAAATCGGAAGTCTCAAGCCTCGGCTTCCGGGCTCTCCCCGGTGGTTTCAGCCGTTTCGGTGGCCTCCGCGGCAGGGATCTCGGCGACCACCTCCGGAGCGGCATCTTCCTCGATCTTGGCAACCTTCTTCGCGGGGGCCTTTTTCGCGGCTTTCTTGGCCGGAGCTTTCTTGGCGGCTTTCTTGGCGGCGCTGCCACCTTCGGCGGACTTTTTGCCTGCCGAGGACTTCTTGACGACACCGCCCAGCTTCACCTGCTCCTTCTTCCGCTTGAGGTAGAGTTTCCGGCGACGACGCTTGACGACTGTTTTTGTTTGCTGGCCCATGGTCTTGGTGACGAGGGGTTTAATCCGCGCCCGGGTTTGGTAGCAAGGGGAAATCCCCGCATTTGGCAAACCCGGGTCATTTGCCGTCCTCCCGCCCGGCGCGGGGGCCGCGCGGCGACCCGGGCCGGCGCCAGCCCGGTTTGGTGAGGATAATCCGCTGCGACCGGTAGATTCCGCGGTGCCCGCTGCACAGGAAGGCCACCCCGCAGGCCACCGCGAGCGGCAGCGCGTGCCGCGCGCCGAACAGCTCCATTCCCATCAACAGGCAGGCCAGCGGGGTGTTGGTCGCGCCGGCGAACACCGCCACGAATCCCAGCGCCGCGAACAACTCCGGCGGCGCGCCCAAGGGCCCGGCGAGCGCGTTGCCGAGAGCCGCCCCGATGAAAAACAACGGTGTCACCTCGCCCCCCTTGAACCCGGCGCTGATCGTCACCGCGGTGAACGCGAACTTCCAGGCCCAGCTCCACGGATGGATTTGCTCCGAGGCGAAGAGCGAGACCAGCGACACCGCCTGGGGGTCCGGCGACCAAACGCCGAGTCCCAAATAGTCCGCCCTGCCGCAGAGGAAAAACAGGCCGATCACCGCCAGCCCGCCGATCGCCGGCCGCAGCACCGGATTCGGCTCCACCCGCCGCAGCCCCGCCGCCAGCCGGTGGCAGCTCTCGGAAAACAGCAGGCTGACCACGCCGAAGGCGACCCCGGCGAGCGCGATCTTCCCGAGCAGCCGCGGATCCGGAAAAATCCCTGCCGTCCACTCCGCCGCCGCCGCCACGCCATCGATGTGGTAGCGGGTATGGCCCCCCCCCCATGCCAGGCAGGTCTGGTCGCCGATCCAAGCCGCCAGCAGACAGGCCGGCAGCGCGCGGAATTGCGGCCGGCCGACCACCGCGACCTCGACCGCGAATACCGCCCCGGCCAGCGGCGTGCCGAACACCGCGCCAAAACCGGCCGCCATCCCCGCCATCAGCAGGATCCGCAATCCGCCGGCGTCGAGCTGGAAATGCCGCGCCACCCCGCTGGCGATGCTCCCGCCCATCTGCAAGGCCGTCCCCTCGCGGCCCGCCGAGCCGCCGCACAGGTGGGTCGCCAGCGTCCCGAGCAGGACCAGCGGTGCCATCCGCCGCGGCAATCCGCCACCGGGGTCGTGGATGCGGTCGATGACCAGGTTGCTCCCCCCTTCCGAGGCCCCGCCGTGGCGATGGTAAAGCCAGGCCACCGCCATCCCCGCCAATGGCAGCAAATACAGCAACCACGGGTGATCGAAGCGGGTCCGGGTTACCACCTCCAGGCTCCAGAGGAAAAACGCGCAGGCCGTGCCGACCGGCAGCGCCACCCCGGACGAGATCAGCAGCAGCTTCCAGCGGGGACAGGAGGTCGCGGGCGCGGCGGTCATGCGGAGGACCGGCGGATCGGCCGCCGGACCCCGCAGGGAAGCCCTCCCCGGCCTTTCCCGTCAAGCCCGGGGACTGCGGTGGGATTTCGTTTGCCAGCCGCCATCGCCTGCCTAAGCTGCCGCCGACTGCTGTGTTCGTCACGAAAGGTAGCGTGCCCGGACCGATGTATTAAAACGGGGAGATCAAACCGAATCCTAAACACAGGTCACGCCTTCTCAGGACGACCTCGCCGGATTTGGCACTCCCACTTGTTGAGCAACTGGAACGTGGCTCACAGCTCCTAGGACGGCACAGCGGTTTTCCTTTTACGCCAGACCCGGGTTCTCCCGGGGTGGATGGGAGCGGATAAACGCAGGGGATGCGTGGCCAGAATCCGGCCGGGACCTTTGAATGACGGCCGATGCAGGTGGCAAATTTCCGGACTTTCCTGGTCGCGGGCACCTTGACGGCGCTTCCGGGCAACGGCTTCGCGGAGGCGGATCTCGCGACCTGGCTGGATTCGAAACCCGGCACGCTGCACGCCGATCCCGACCACCCGTGGCTGCTGGAACTGACCTTCAACACCCGGTTTCACTGGCAATACGCATGGGTCTCCGGTCGGAGCGGGAACGGAGCGACCGCCCGGGAGTTCTGGTACGAGAACGGCGGCGAGGTCCGGCGCTTCTACTTCGGGCCCACCCTGCGTTTCCTCGACATTTTCACGCTGAAAGCCGATGCCAATCTGGTCTCCGACGAAAGCCCGGCCGGCGGCGACCTGAAGTTCGGCTACGACTCGATGTTCGAGCTCTATCTCACCGCCGACCTGAGCCGCTTCCTCGGTCTGCCTCCCGCCGATTCATTCAAGCTCTCCTACGGCCGTCGCGAGCAGCAGCTCACCGAGGAACACTCCACCTCGTCGCGCGACATCCACACGGTCGAGCGGTCGATGCTCGACGCCTACATCCTGCCCGGCGTCCCGGTTCCCGCGAACCCCACCGGCGTGTGGGCGGATTGGAAGTCCGGGGCGAACACGTTGTCCGGCGGGATCCTTTCCACCGACCACGGCAGCGAACTATCCGACTGGGGCGACGGCCGGCTCTACTGGCTGACGTGGCGTCGCGATCTCACGGGAATCACGGGGACGGAGATGGCCGAGGTCGCGCTGAATTTCGTCTCGAACGACACCGGCCGGGACGAGCAGCAGGCGGTCCCCTACCGCCATGCCGCCACCGCCTGGGCCCGCCTCGGCGACGGACCGTGGTCGATCCGCGGGAGCCTGATCTACGGTGAAAATCGTAGCGCGGATCCCGGCCGCGGCGGCGTCTTCGGCGGCATCGACATTCTGCCGACCTGGTGGCTGGTCCCGGAGCGGCTCCAGTTCGCGGCGCGCGCCGAATACGCGGTCGCCGCCGAGGCCGAAGGACTGCGGCTCGCCTCGCGCTATGCCCGCATCGCCGGCGACCCGGACAACGAGGACCTGCCCGCGCTCGCCGGCGGCCGCGGCGACCGGCACTACTCGCTCTATGCCGGGCTCAACTGGTTCTTCGTCCACCCCCACCTCAAGCTGATGACCGGCCTGGAATGGGAACGCATGGAGAACTCCGCCACTGCGGCCACCGTATACGACGGCTTCACCGGCTGGATGGCGATGCGGGTCCACTTCTGAAGACTTTCAAAACATCGCCGCCAGCCAGGGAAGCACGGCCGCCATCCCGCAACCCGCGATCAGGCCCGGTGCCAGGAAGTCCCGCGAACCCAGCCGCTCGGTCCCGAAAGCGATCGCGTTCGGCGGGGTCGAGATCGGCAAGGCCATCGCCGCCGAACAACTGATGGCGATCGAGACAATGACCAACGGCGCGGCTTCCGGCGACACCAGGCTGGCCCCCAGCGGGATCAGCAGCGCGGCCGCCGCGGTGTTGCTCATCAGGTTCGAAAGCACCAGCCCGAGCCCGCTGAAAACCACCGCCACGCCGATCGGACCCAGCCCGGCCGGCACCTGGGACGCCAGCCAATCGGCGAGGCCGGTGACCTCCACCCCCACCCCGAGCGAAAGCCCGCCGGCCAGCAGCAGCAGCACGTCCCACGGAATCAAGCGCATGTCGCGAGCCTCGATCACCCCGCTGACCGCCAGCGCCACGATCGGAAGGAAAGACACCACCGGCGATGGAATCCCGATCACCGATTCCCCCATCCACATCGTCACCGTGATCGCGAAGACCGCCAGCACCGTGATCCGGTGCCGCTTCCGCCGCGATCCGCTGTCGACCGTCGAATCGAGGTGCGGGATCGGCGTGCGGTCGCCCAACAGGTAGCGCCGCCAGATTGCCACGTAAACCATCGCCGCCAGCAACAGCGCGGGCGGCAGGGCGACCATCATCCATCTCACGAAATCCACCTGGCCGTTCAAATGCCCGGCCGCGATGGCGTTCGGCGGGGTGCCGATGATCGTGCCGATCCCGCCGAGATTCGCCCCCGCCGCCACCGCCAGCACCAGACCTTTCGCGACGCGGCTGCCCTTCGGCAGGCTGGCGAGCACCGGCGCCGCCACCGCGAAGGCCGGCATCGCCTCGCTCACCCACAGCGCCGCCGCGAAGACCAGGATGCCAAGGGTCGCCGTGCCGGCCGGGCCCAGCGAGCGATAGGGATCGAAGCCCAGCAGTCCCGGACCGAAAACCACGCCGAGGGCGACCAGCCCGCAAATGCTGGTCTTGACGATGCCTTGCAGCTCGGTGCGGTTGAACGAACCTAACAGACGATTCGCCTGGGCTCTCGTGTCCATGTCCATGGCCGGCATCCTGCCGGCGGCACCCGCCCGTCACCAGCCCCAAGAAACCATGCGGAAGAAACGCGAAGGACGGCGAAGCCGTTCAAGAACCGGGCCAAAGTTCAAAGAACGGCAACGCCGTTCCCTCATCAAGCCCGGGGTTGGTCCGACGAAGGAGGACCTACCCCGGGACCGACCGCCCACGGAATCCCAACCCCGAGGCGGGTTGCCCCGGGCCCGACGGTCCCGCGATGTCGTCGCCACCCACTCGATCCCGGCCGGTCGAAAAGTTCTGCCTCAACTTCCACCCGCTGGGTCCCCGAAGGCATTGACTCCCGGAGACCCTCTTAGATAGGAAAACTCGTTAATTTTGTTGGTTTTCCAGGCTACACCGAGAGGGTAGACGTCATGACCATGAACCCGCTCCCCACCCTCAGGAGGTCGATTCACAACCTGGCAGCCCTTGGCATCTCGGGGTTGTTGATGGCCGGCTGCGTCCCGCCCCGCGGAATTTCGGGGACTTCGTCATGCAGACATCGCTGAAGATGCCCCGGGGCAACCACGTTTTGAGTTCTCCGGAATGGTCCACCGGCGACGAATTGAAACAGCGGGAATTCACCGCACGGGACCTGCCGCTTGCCATCGACCCCTTGGCCTTTGAATTCGCCGGAACCATCGATCCGGACAACGCCGGTGGCCTGCCCCGGAGCGGCACCTTGGAGATTGGAGCTTATACATTTCCCGAGCGGGAGCTGATTGGAACTGCCCTCTGGAGAGGAATCGGAAAGATTAAACGGCAGCGCCACGGCGGCATCAAGTTGGCGAAAGACTTCACCTTGATGATTCGAACCAAAGAAGCCTTCAAACCCAATGCAAACCTCAGGGTCACTTACCTTTTGAAATGGAGCGGCGACCCGCCGGCACGCTGAAACCCCGTCCAGCCCCCGCACTTCCCCGCCAGGCCACAGGTCCGCCAGGCCACAGGTCCGTCCCTTGCTGACTGCAGGGAATGGCACGGACCCCTTACCCATACCACGAGGGACGTGCACTGGCGGACCCCCGGCACGGCGAGTGGAGTGTCGCCTTGCAGGCGACATGACGAGGGTCGGGCGGCATTCTGCCGCCCGACCT
>CAMCYK010000032.1 GCA_945883695.1 Akkermansia muciniphila
CAGGGCTTTGAAAAAGGTGGCGGGAGTAGGATTTGAACCTACGACCTTCAGGTTATGAGCCTGACGAGCTACCTGGCTGCTCCATCCCGCGATTGAGTCGCACCCTTCGGTGCGGGGCGGCACCCTAGTCGGATGGCGACCCGGTGCAAGGCATTTTTTGTAGGTTTTCCCGATGCCCTTCCCCGGCCTCGATCCGGTGGGAGAGTCGCGCCGCGGCCTGCGGTTCACGGGCGGCTGATCGCAGCGGGCGCAGAGCTCGCGGGAGGCCGGGGATCAGGCTGCCGCGGGTGGGCAGGAGCACGTCCGGTTTCCGCCCGCGAGGCTTTGCTGGAAAGCCGGGCGACCCTGTGCTTCCCTCCCGCCGCGATGTCCGATGCGCCGGTGGCCACCCTGCTCGACGTCCGCGACTGGCGGTCGCGGGTCGCGGCGCATCGTGCCCGGGCCGAGCAATGGACCGTCTCCGCGAGAAAGCGGCGGGGTGCCAACAAGCCGCATCCGGTCGAGGATTTCCTGTTCACCTACTATCCCTTCTCGTTCGCGAAGCTGGAAGAATGGCATCCGCCCGCCGGCACCGCGCTGGCAGCCGCCGATCCCCTGCCCGCCTGCTGGACCAAGCCGCCTTATCGCCGGGAAAGCCACGCGGTCTTCGCCGATCCCGCCTTGCTCGCCGACAAGGAAAAGGCCCGCCTGCTCTGGCTGCGCGAATTGCTGGCCGCCACCCGCGACCGCGCGCCGATCCTCGCCTGCCACGGCTTGCACGAGTGGGCGATGGTCTATCGCGGCGAACAGGTCCGCCACGCCGCGACCACCCCGCTGCGGCTGCCGCAGGCGGAGATCGACACGCTGGTGGAGTCGCGGCCCGTCCGCTGCTCGCACTTCGACGCTTTCCGCTTCTTCCACCCCGCCGCCCAAGCGCTCAACCGCCTGCAGCCGACCTTGTCGGGCCGGCGGGACTTCGAGCAACCGGCCTGCATCCACGCCAACATGGATCTCTACAAGTGGGCTTTCAAGGCGATGCCTTGGGCGGGTTCGGACCTGCTGTTGGATTGCTTCGAGCTGGCGATCGAACTGCGCGACCTCGACATGCGCGCCAGCCCCTACGACCTGGCGGCCTCCGGCCTCGAACCGGTGCGGATCGAGACCGCGGACGGCCGCCGCGAGTACGAGCGGGAGCAAGCAAGGCTCGCCGCGAAGGCCGCCCCCCTGCGCCAGCGCCTGATCGACGCGCTGGACCGGGTGCGGGTCAGCATGACACGCGAACCCCCACCCGATCCCTGAAGTCCCCGCCCGATTCCGTCGGCTACAACAACCACTCCGGGACGACGTACGACACCAGCTTCGCCAGAACCCTTTTTAAAGCAAACACATCCGGTGAATGACCGACCGTCACCTTCTCGCCATCGCGCACGGTCTCCCACGTCGTCCGTCCCTTCATGCGGCGCACTTCCCACGACTTCTCGTGGGACATCTCGTCTTGCAAAGTTTCAAGCACAGCCTGACTGAAATCCTCACTATCAATCACGACGATCGTTTCCGTATTCAGCCAGACCGAGCGGGGATCAAGATTCAAACTTCCAAACACACTGTACCGCCCATCAATGACGATGATCTTCGAATGCAATCCCGATTTGGCATCTTTGGGCGACCGGTCGAATCTCGCGTCGTGCCGGAACTCATGGACACGCACGCCTCGATCAATCAAATCGCTGCGATAATTGATCCACCCGGAGTAAACAGGCCACACGTCATTTGACGAAAGGGAATTCGTGCTCAACCGCACCTCGACACCTCTATACCTCAATTCATTGAACTTCTGGTAAAAATCAAGCGGCACGACATAGGCATTCGATATGTAAACCGAAGATCGGGCATTATCCAACAAGGCATTGACCTCGTCGAAAATCTTATTTCCTACCATGAGCCCCTCGGCTTTTTCCGGCGGATCGGCAAGAAACCTTGCCTTTACCCAATAATCCGGAAATTTCCTGGAAGTGTAGCGGGCGATGATCGCGTCCGACTCCTCACTCAACCTGCTCACATCATCCTGGCTCTCCTTGATCTTTTTGTCGATTTCGGCCTGAAATTCACCCAACTCCTCGGGATCCGGGTGCTCCGGAAAATAGGATGACGGGATGGACATGTGAAAATCCCAGTATTGATTGAAGCTGGCCAATCCACTCCCGGCCGCTTCCCCGATAAAGCAAACATCCGCGTCCAGGAAGTTGAACTCAAAATCAAGATCAAAGTATTCCTTGCTTATATTTCTTCCGCCAACCAGCATCACCGCGCCGTCCGCGATGAAGTATTTGTTATGAATACGGCGATTGATCCTGTGAAAGTCGAGGGCGACCTGGGAAAAGCGAAGCGTGCCGTTCGGGATCCTGTATTTAAATGGATTGAAGATTCTCACCTCAACATTCGGGTGGTAACCCAGCAGCATCAGCTCGGAAGACTTCGGGGGCAGGCCGACATCATCGACAAGAATCCTGACTTTCACGCCTCTATCAGCGGCAAGCATCATTTCCCGCAACAAAACCATGCTGGATAAATCATTCTTGAATATATAAGTTTGCATTTCAATACTGCGCTCGGCCATTCTCGTCAGCGCAATACGATGGGTCAACGCGTCATTACCCGGATTAACAATCGTCACCGCATTGTCCAAGGGATTTGCAACAAGACGCTCCGCGTAAACCCTACCCAACGTTGTTTTCGTGCTGTCGGGCTCGGGAACAACCGTTGAGACCGGCCGCTTGGCCAACTCGTTGGTGGATCTGATGACAGTCGAACATGCCAGCGTTGATAACGACGCGACCATGACTGGCAACCACCTCAGGAGTTTGCTCGGTGCGGGAGGCTCCGGAGAAGCTTGGCGGGATTTCGGAGGGAAACTCATTCGCGGCGAGGCTATCTCGCCGGCCCGCCTTGCCAAGAATCCAATTACCGTGTTCCGTTTGCCGGGGGTGTTCCCGGGGTTCGATCCATCCCGTCGGAGGGACCGATGCCGGCGGGACGCCGCGGCGACCGTCACATTCCGCCTAACAGGTTCTCGAAGTACCACCGCGCGATCTTCCAGCCGCCGAACATCCAGCTCAGCGCGCCGAGGATCAGGAAGGGTCCGAAGGGCAGCGGCCTGCCCAAGCCCACCCGCCCGAGCACCGCGGCGACAATCGCGTAGAGGGATGCGGAGAACAGGCTGAAGAACACACCCGCCCAACCGAAGAACGCGCCGATCGCCCCCATCAGGTGGACATCGCCCATGCCCATCGCCTCGCGCGGGATCACGGCCCGCGGTGCCTTGCCTTCGAGCGATTTCAACTCCTCGATCGGCACCTTGCGGCCGCCCGGCAGTTCGACCCCGTCCTCGCGGATGATGACCCTTCCGGCCTGCACGCTTTCGCCGTTCACCCGGACCTCCGTGGCTTCGATCTCGAGCCGGTCGGTCTTGCGGAAAAAGATATCCCACCAGCCGGTGCGCTCGCCGTTCATCTCGAACCAGATCGGATCCTCGTCCTTTTCCGGTTCGATCAGGCGCCACTCGACGGGCGCGGGAAACTCCATCTTCTTCTTGCCAAACATCATCTTGCCGAGCCGGACCACCATCCACAGCCCGCAGAATCCGATGACCCAGCCGATCACCGACTGCTTGATCCCGTCGGCCAGCAACGGGTCGCCGGTGGCCCACAGCGCGAGGTCCGGCAGCTTCGGCCACAGCGCGGCGGCGCCCAGGCCGGCGATCGCAGACGCGGTGGTGAACGAGGTCGGGATCACCATGTGCTCGGCATCGATGAAGGTGATCGCGATGAACAAGGCGGCCATGATCCACAGCGGGAGCAGCGCCGCCATTTCGAGCTGGAGGAAGGGTCCGAGATTCAGGGCGGAACGGAGGAATCCCCAGATCGCGGTGAACAGCAGCGCGGTGAGCAGCTCGACCGCGAAGTAGCGGAAGGCGATCGGTGCCTGGCAGTTCTTGCACTTACCGCGCAGCCACAGCCAGCTCACCAGCGGGATGTTCAGGCGCATCGGGATGTCGCCGCGGCACTTCGGGCAGAACGAGCGTCTGGGCTCGTTCACCGAAAGGCCGAGCGGCACGCGGTAGATGACGACATTCAGGAAGGACCCGATGCACGCGCCGATCAAAAAGGCCGGCACGAACCAAAGGGGATGGGCCAGGGTTGGGAAAATCTGGATCAAGGTGGCGTCATTCAATCCGATCGAAACCCTTTCGGAAATCCGAAATTTCCCGCCGGCGGATCAGCGCCGCGGCGACCAGCGAGCCGACGAAGTTCGCCACCAGATCCCAGCCGGTGTTCGATCAGCCCGAGGTACATCGGCAGCTCGCGGCTGCCCCGGGCAAGCGCTCCCGCAGCGAACGCCGCGATGTAGATGCCGGTGAACGCGGGCACCGGTGCGAGCCCGGGAGGTGGACTGGAACTCTTCAAACCGCCCCAGACTGTCACGGACGAGCCGTGACGTCACCGGCAAAAGCAGCGCAGCTCATGCCGGGCGGCCGTCCCGTCACCTCGAGATCTCGTTCCGCTTCATCAGATGCCGGACCTCCTGCTGGCCGAGGGCGCCGGAGAGAATGAACACCTCGTCCAGCTCGCCGCGGAAGAAGCCCCCGTGTTGACGGGTGGGCCGGCTGGATTTGTAACTGAGGTTCCGCCCCAGCCAGACCCCGTGGTCGGCCCCATCGATCCGGGTATCCAGCTCATGCAAGGCACGGCGCGAGATCGGTTCCAGCTCCCCGTCGAGATAGATCATCACGTGCCTGCCGATGTCCGGGCGGGATGCCTGATAGAGCACGACGGCCACGTGGTGCCATCGGCCGTCTCGCAGGTCGGTATTCCCGACAATCTGGCCGCCATGGGCTCCGACCCGCAGCCGCCCGACGGGACCGTCCTGGTCGAGGGGATTGATGGAGATCTGCCAGGCTTGGCCGAAACCCGTTTCTTCCAAGCTCCCCCAAGAGATGATCCCGAAGCCCTCGCGGATACTGAAGTCCCGCGGCGCCTTGACCCAGAAGCTCACCGTCCGCGGCTCCTGGCCGCCGATCCCGGGGAATGCGCTTTCGGCGAAGCCGCCTTTGCCATCGAAGGCCAGCGCCGAACCGAACACGCCCTCCACCCGCCCCGGCATCCCGCCCTGGTCCATCGTCTGCAAAACCATGTCGTAGGAACCGGGCCCGAAGCCGTTCACGGCGGCACGGTCCGATCCGTCGCCCGTCGCTTCCATGGCCCAGTGCACCGACTTCAGGCCGCCGCGCTGCCGCGGCGGCAGCTCGGTGTAAAAGGAACCGCCGTCGGTCTTGAAACGCGTGCCGGCGCCGCCATCGAAAAGCAGCGCCTCGTCTTTCTTGAGCAACACCTTGCCGCCGCCCTCCGGGACCGCTTCGACCTCGCCGGAGAGGACATGGGTCTCCACGCGTTGGTCCCCGCCGACCGAAACCCCGAACTCGGTGCCGAGGTCGATCACCGCACCCTTCGGGGTTTCCACCCGGTAGCCATGGCCCGCCTCGTTCACCCTCATCAGCACCCGGCCGCGATGCAGCTTCGACTCCATGCCGTTCACGAATTCGAGATCGGCGGGGCCCTCGACGATCATCCGGCCGCGGCCACCCATTTCCAGCTCGACCAGCCCGCCTTCGATGCGCAGGCGCTCGCCCGATCGGATGACGCCGCCTTCCGCGAAGGAACCCGCCCCGCCCCACGAGACGGTTTCCAGACGGGTGACCGTCCCCACCCCGACCGGTCGGAGCACGGTCCACGTGCCGGCCCCGAAGACCAGCAAGGCGGCGAGGGCGGCGATCCGCGCGCGCCAGCCCCGCCGCCGGATCCGGCCTTGCACCCCTGCGAGAAAATCATCCTGATCGGCCCGCCGCACGGCTTCCATCAGCTCGCCGCGCCGCCGTTCGGCGGAAAACCCGTCTTCCAAGGCCACGCCTAACAGCCCCTCGACCAGCACCTGCCCGCCGAGTGCCTTGAGCGCCACCGGATCGGCCGCGAACCGTTTCGCGAGGACCCGGCGACCCGCTTCGTCCAGCTCGCCGGCCAGCAGCCGCGCGATGTCTTGTTCGTCCTCCTTCATGATTCCGGCACCTCCATCTTCCGCTGCACGCACTCCGCGAGCAGCTCGCGCAGCCGGTGGAGCTGCATCGTCAGCGCCGAGTAGCCCCGCCCGTTCGCGGCGGATATCTCGCGCACCGTCTTGCCGCTGACATAGCGCTGGTCCAGCAGCTCGCGCGAGGGTCCGTCGATCGCCCGCAAGCATTCCCGCAGGGCTTCCAGCGCGCCGCCCTCGTCCCCGCCGGCGAGAAAGCACTCGGCGCCCCGGTCGATCAGCACTTGCAGCTCGTCGTTGCCGCCGATGGCCTGTTCGCGGCGCTTGCGGAGGAAATTCCGCAAATGATTGACCGCGATCCCCCGCAGCCATCCTTCGAAGCCCGCTTCGCCGCGGAACGTCTTCACCCGGCGGAAAGCGGTGACGAAGACCTCCTGCGCGAGATCGTCCGCCGCCGACCAGTCCCGGACGCGGGAGCGGAGAAAGCCGCGCACCCATCCCTCGTTGAGCCTCACCAGCTCGCCGAAGGCCTCCATCCAGCCGGGGCCGCGCGCCTGCACCCGGCGGAGCAGGTCGCCGGAGGGGCCGGCCGGGGAGTTCGGAGTGGAAGCCACGGGAAAGCAGTGTTCCGGGCATCGGGAATTGCCACAAATTTTTCCGCGGCCCCGGGGAATCGGCACCGTCCGCCGCCGGGTGGAGGCCGGAAGCGACCCCGCCACGGGACCGCTCCGGAAAATAAATGTGTCACTCTTCCCCACCCGGCACACTCCCTGGTAAGCCTGCCCCTGATCCCGCCCTCGTTTCCCATGCATCGACTCCTCGCCGCCCTTTTTCTCGCCAGCCCGCTCTCCGCCGAGCCCCGCCAGCTTTCCGGCATCTACCCGCACCTCGCGATGTTCAACGACGAAGGCGAGTGCGGCACCGGTGCCGTGGTTCCCTGGGCCGACCGGCTGTGGGTCGTCACCTACGCCCCGCACAAGCCGACCGGCTCGTCCGACAAGCTGTACGAGATCACTCCGGACCTCCGGCAAATCATCCGCCCCGAGTCGATCGGCGGCACCCCGGCCAACCGCATGATCCATGAGGAGTCGCAGCAGCTCTTCATCGGGCCGCACGCGATCTCGGCCGACGGCAAGGTCCGCACGATCCCCTACACGGCGATGTATGGCCGCCCCACCGGCAATGCCCGCCACCTGTTCGATCCGGCCGGGAAAATCTACTACGCGTCGATGGAGGAGGCCTTCTACGAGGTCGACGTCCGCACCCTGGAGGTCACCGAGTTGTTCCGCGACGAGCAGCAGGAAGGCGGCCGCAAGGCGGAGCTCCCCGGCTATCACGGCAAGGGCCTCTACTCCGGCCACGGCAAGCTGATCTACTCGAACAACGGCGAACACGGCAACGCCGCCAAGACCGACCCGGCCATCCCCTCCGGCGTCCTCGCCACCTGGGACGGCAAGGCGGAACGATTCGAAGTCGTCCGCCGCAACCAGTTCACCGAAGTCACCGGCCCCGGCGGCATCCACGGCAACCAGAACCCCGCCACCGACCCCGTCTGGTCGATGGGCTGGGACCACCGCTCGCTGATCCTGATGCTGCTCGACGGCGGCAAGTGGCACCCCTACCGGCTGCCCAAGGGTTCCCATTCCTACGACGGCGCCCACGGCTGGAACACCGAGTGGCCGCGCATCCGCGAGATCGGCGAAGGCGACCCGCTGCTCGCCACCATGCATGGCACCTTCTGGAAATTCCCGAGGACCTTCTCCCTCAAGAACAGCGCGGGCATCGCCCCGCGTTCGAATTATCTCAAGGTGATCGGCGACTTCGCCCGCTGGAACGACCGCGTGGTCTTCGGCTGCGACGACACCGCGAAGTCCGAGTTCCTCAACAAGAGCAAGGCCAAGGGCAACATCGCCGCGCCCCGCTCGCAATCCAACCTGTGGTTCGTCGAACCCGCGCGGATCGACCAACTCGGGCCGCCCGTCGGCCGCGGCGCGCTGTGGCTCGACGACGCCGTGAAAGCCGGTGTTCCGTCCGACCCCTTCCTCTTTGCCGGCTATTCCCGCCGCGGCGTCCACCTCCACCACGCCGGATCCGCCCCGGTCACTTTCTCCTTCGAGGTCGACCGCGCCGGCGACGGCACCTGGTCCCCGCTTGCCAAGGTCACCGTCCCCGCCAAGGAATACCGCTGGCTCGCCTTCACCCCGGAGCAAGCGGGAGCCTGGATCCGGATCACGCCCGGGACCGACGCCTCCGGCGCCACCGCCTTCTTCCAGTATTCCAACTCCGACAACCGTAGTAGTTCCCCCGCGGGGATCTTCAGCGGCATCGCCCGGGCCGGCGACGCCAAGACCACCGGCGGCCTGATCCGGGCCCGCGACGGACGCAGCGGCAACCTCGCCTTCGCGGCCATCGGTGCCGACGGCAAGGACAGCGGCTGCTACGAACTCGATGGAGACTTGAGCCTCAAGCCGGCCACCGACGCCGGGCTCCACCAGCACACCTTGCAGAACACGAAGATCCCGGTCGGCGTGATCCGGACCGACGCCGCCTCCGTGCTCTTCATCGACGACGACGGCAAGCGCTGGCGCCTGCCGAAAGGCGACCCCGCCCTCGACACCGCCGGCCCGCTCGGTGCCAGCCGCGCCGCCCGCGAAGTCGCCACCGAGCGCGACCTCTTCCATGCCCACGGCACCTTCTACGAGCTCCCCGCGCGCAACGCGGGCGGTTTCGGCAAGCTGCGCCCGGTCACCACCCATAACTTCCGCATCCACGACTTCTGCTCGTTCCGCGGCCTCTTCGTCATGACCGGTATCGCGGCGGACGCCCCGGCGGACAATCCCCACCTCATCCGCTCCGCCGACGGCAAGGCGGTGCTCTGGGCCGGTGCCATCGACGACATCTGGAGCATGGGCAAACCCCGCGGCCAGGGCGGTCCGTGGAAGGACACGGCGGTGGCCGCCGGTGACCTGTCCGACCCCTACCTGATGACCGCCTACGACGAAAAGTCACTCACCCTCGCCACGGACAGGGACGCCACCATCACGGCCGAGATCGACCTCACCGGCGACGGCAAATGGGTCGCCTACCGGAGCTTCCCGGTCAAAGCCGGGAGCCCGCTCGAGCACGATTTCCCCGCGGGTTTCTCCGCCTATTGGATCCGCTTCAAGTCCGGCGGGGACGCCACCGTGACCGCCCGGCTCGTCTACCGCTGAAGCGTCGCGGCATCGCCGCGGACACTTCCGTGCTCACGCAATTGTCCCGATGGATCGTGCAAACCGCACGCAAGGGGGATCCTCTCCCGGTGGAAATCAGCAGAGGCAGCGGCTCGGAGCAGCGCCTACTACCACTCCCATCTCCCTGGCGTCCGGCCCTTTGCATGCCGAGCGAGGATCCGGCTGAATTCACCCGGATGAACCGCGTCCAATGGGTGCGCAACAAGCTGGACCCACACGTTATGAAATCACCCCGATACGCCCTGATGGCGACCATTACCGCATTCTCCACCTGCGGAGCATTGCTTTCTCCCATGATGGGGATCGCCCTTGCCCAGGCTCCAGGACAAGCGCTGGAGGACCAGGAGATCCTCACCCGTGGCCCGGTCCACGAAGCCTTCGCGACTTCCATCAATTTCGAGCCCCAGGCCGGCATCCTGATCGACACGCAACCGCCGGAACCGATCGACGAACTGCCGCCGGAACAGCAACTGGAAGGCGACAATGTCACCTGGATCTCAGGCTACTGGGCGTGGGACGAGGACCAGGACGATTTCCTCTGGATCAGCGGTGTCTGGCGCAACATCCCGCCCGACCGCGAATGGGTTCCCGGCTACTGGACGGAAACAGAAAACCAGTACCAGTGGGTTTCCGGCTATTGGGAGGACCTGAGCGTGACGGAGGTGAGCTATCTTCCGGCACCTCCCAAGACGCTTGAAGTGGGGCCCAACGTGAAATCACCCTCTTCGAACCATTCGTGGATTCCGGGACAGTGGGCCTGGTCGGAGTCAAACTACCGCTGGAGCCCCGGCTACTGGGAACCTCTCCGTGAGAACTGGACGTATGTGCCCAGCTATTACAACTGGACCCCGCGCGGTTATATCCATGTCAATGGTTACTGGGATTACGCGGTGGCCCGCCGGGGGGTGATTTTCGCTCCCGTCCACTTCCGCGGCAACCAGTATCGCCAGCCCGGCTTCAGCTACTCGCCGGTGACCGTGATCAGCCTGGCCTTGCTGACCAACCATCTCTTTGTCCGCCCTTCGTACGGCCACTACTACTACGGGGACTACTATGAACCCCGCTATCGCACCAGCGGCTTCTTCGCCTACTACTCCTACAGTTCGGTTCATCGCGGTTATGATCCGATCTATGCCCACCAGCGCTGGGATCATCGCGACGACCGCAACTGGGAGCGGAGCCGCCGCGACGACTTCGACTACTTCCGCGACAACCGCGATGCCCGCCCGCCACGGACTTGGGCCGCCTTGCGGGAGTTGCCGAACGGCGGCCGCGGATTCAAGGGTCGGGACAGCGAATACATGGTCGCGTCATCGATCAGCCAGTTCGCCCAAGTTGAACAGGACGGCAAGCGTTTCAGAAAGCTCGAGCAGCCCCAGCGCGAGCCCAAAGCCCAGCCCCAGCGCCAAGTCCAGCCACAACGCCAGGTCCAGCCGGAGCGGAAAGGCCAACCGGAGCGCGACAAAAAGGAAAAGGAAGCCAAGTAAACGCTTCCACCGCATGGCCTCCGGGCCCGCGCGACCCTTGAGCAAAGCACGCGCCGGCGAGGATCCCCTCGCCGGCGCTTTGCATTTCAAGATTCAGCCGGGGTCACAAACGCCCCGCCGCCTTGATGTCGAGATAGCGGTTTGCCAGCGCCACCGGAAACTCCTGGGCCGGCACGTCCAGCGTGAGGATCCCGAAGCCCTGCAGGGTGGCCAGCACTTCCGAACGTTCGGAGTCGTAGCGCTCCGCCGCGGCGAAACGCAGCGCACCGCCGAAATCCTCGATCGGCCGGGTCCGCGCTTCCTCGACCGACCGCTCGCGCAGGCTGGCCAGCATCACCAGATGCCGCGACCGCAGCAGGCGCATCGCCGGCACCAGCTCGGAGGCGTCCTCGCCGCGCAGGTTCGTCATCACCACCACCAGCGCGCGGCGCTTCTGCCGGCCTAACAGCAATTCCGCCGCCGCCGAGAAATCGCTGGGCTCCGGGGTGGTCCGGTAGTCGAACAGGTGGTTCAGCAACACCGACATCGAGTGCGAGCCCTTCACCGGCGGCAACCAGCGCCGGGTGCCGCCGAAGGCCTGCACGCCGACCTGGTCGCCCTGCCGCAGCGCGACGTAGGACAGCAGCAGCATCGCGTTCAGGCAGTGGTCGAATTGGGGCAACTCGCCGTCCATCGCCCGCATCCGACGCCCGGTGTCGGTGAGGAACACCACCGTCTGGTTGCGTTGCTCCTGGAATTCGCGGCTGATCAGCTGCGCCCGCCGCGAGGTCGCCTTCCAGTCGATCTGCGCGAAAGGATCACCATCCCGGTACTCCCGGAGCTGGTGGAAATCGCGGCTGCTGCCGGCGAAGGCCTTGCGCACGATCCCCATCTGGTCCTGCCGCGCTTGCATTGCCAGCAGCGCGAAGCGCAGCACCGGCTCATAGTCCGGATAGACCTTCGCCTCCCCGCTCTCGCCCGCCAGATCCCTCTTGCGCCAAAGCCCCAGCGGCGAGTCCCGCCGCACGTGGACCTTGTCGAACACGCAAACCCCGCGTTCGAGGATCCGCACCGCGTGGTCGACCCGCGCCTTACCGCCCGCCGCGATGGTCCCCGACCATGGCATCGCTTCCACTTCCGCGCCGGCCGGCACCCCGTCGAACACCTCCACCACCGCCGCCACACGGCCCGGATTCACGATCTCCAGCCGCACCTCGGCCGCCTCGCCCACCGCGAAGCGCCCCGGCAAGCGCCGCGTCACCTCGACCTTCCGCAGGCGCGCCAGCGTCACCGCGTCGAGCAGCGCCAACCCCGCGAAACCCGCCCCGCTCATCCACCACGCCGCCACCCCATCGCGCCACACCGAAGCGGCGAGCCCGAACAAGGCCCACCCCACCACGATCCCCAGCGCTCTTCCCGTCGGACTCATCTCTCTTCAAATTCCATATCATCAATCATCAATCATCAATCAATCTCCCCCCGCCTCGCGGTTCGCCCCCATCGGCTCCAACAACATCATCTTCTCTACTTCGCGATCTTGGCGTCTTGGCGGTTCACTTTCTCCGGATCCCTCACTGCCTCGGTGCCGGCACCGAATCGACAATCCCCTTCAGCACCTCGTCCATCGATTGCCCGCCCATCGCGACCTCCGGCGCGAGCTGGACGCGGTGTCGCAGCACCGGCAGCGAAGCCGCCTTGATGTCGTCCGGGATCACGAAATGACGGCCGTGCATCAACGCGATCGCCTTGCCGATCCGCACCAGCGCGATCGCCCCGCGGGTTCCCGCGCCGAGCCACACCGAGCGCGCCTCGCGGGTCGCCTGGACGATCGCCACCGCGTAGTCGACGACCTCGCGGACCACCTGCACCGCGGCCGTCGCGGCCTGCGCGCGCACCACGTCGTCGGGCGACGCCACCACCTGCAAGGAATCGCTCGCGGTGTCGCCCGGCGCCTCCGCCGACGCGCGCGCGACGATCTCCGACTCGGCATCCGGCGCCGGATAGTCGATCAGGATCTTCATCAGGAAGCGGTCGAGCTGCGCCTCCGGCAGCGGGTAGGTCCCCTCGTGTTCCACCGGGTTCTGGGTCGCCAGCGTCATGAAGGGCGGCGCGAGTTTCAGAGTCTCGCCATCGATCGTCACCTGCCGCTCTTGCATCACCTCCAGCAGCGCCGCCTGGGTTTTCGCCGGCGCGCGGTTGATCTCGTCCGCCAGCAGGAGATTGCAGAAGACCGGCCCGCGGCGGAGCTGGAAAGTCTGGCTTTTCATGTCGAACAGGCGGAAGCCGGTCACGTCGGACGGCATCAGGTCGGGCGTGAACTGGATGCGCCCGAAGCCGCCGCCGAAGGCCCGCGCCAGCGCGATCACCAGCTGGGTCTTGCCGAGCCCCGGCTTGCCCTCCAGCAGCACGTGGCCGCCGGCGAGCAATCCGGCCAGCACCTGGCTGACCACCTCGCGCTGGCCCAGCACGGCATGTTCGACCTGCGCCCGCAGGCGGGCCACCAGCGCGGAGGCGTCCGCCGACGGCGGAGCGGCTTGGAATACGGCTTCTTCTTCAGTCATGAGAGGGATAGGTGGATCTTCTGCAAATCGGCGAGCACCCGCGTGAACGACGTCGCGTCGCCCGGGTGCTCGTGGGTCATCGCCCGCTGGGCCCGATCGCGGGTCACCCCGGCGCGCCGGGCGATCCATTCGAAAAGATCGGCGTCGCGATGGCCCGCCGCCGCCAGCCGTTGGGCGCGTTCGAGCACCGAGTCGCGCAGCGGCCGCAGCAGCGCCGCGCCCTTGTCGAGCCGCCATTGGAAATCGCCGAGCGCTTCAAGGTGGTGATCGTAGTCGCGCAGCGTCGACGGCTCTTCCTCGCGCCGCAAGGGGCCGAAGCGCGGCATGTTCTTCCACAACCAGAACACCGTCACCGCCAGCAAGCCGGCCAGCGCCGGCCAGCCCTTTTTCCACATCAGCTCCCACAGCGAAAGCGCGGCATCCCGCACGATCACCACGCTGCCCTCGTAAGGGGACGACTCCACCAGTGCCAGCAGCAACGCGGCGTGGTCGTGGTCGCCGATGTAGCGGTTGCGGAACGGCCGCGCGTCGGCCATCACCGTGATGATGCCCTCGCCGAAGTCCACCCGGCCCATCACCCGCGGACCCCTCCCCTCGCCCGTCACGCTCACTTCCGACGCCGCGAAGACCTCGAAGCGCTCGCCGTCCACCCGCAGCCGGTCGGCCTCGATCTTGCCGCCCCGTTCCACGTTCAGGCCCGCCTGGCGGAGCCACTCGCCCAGCGCCTCCGGCACGGGGGTCTTGGGCTTTCCGCCCCTCCCCTGGACGACCGCCCAGTCGTCGAGATGCGATTCCGCGTGCTCCACCAGGCACAGCAGGTGGCCGCCGTCCTCCACCCACTCGCCGAGTTCGCGCGCGGTGCCCCGGGTGGAGATGACCGACGCCGGCACCAGGGCCACCGACACCGCGTCGTCCAAGCCCGGCCAGCCCGGCTTGCTGACCACGGTGTAGCCGCTTTGCTCGAGGAAGCGGCCCGCCGCCAGATAGGCATCGAGCCGAGCCTTGCCCTTGTAGCCGACCTCGCGCTGGCGCGTCGTGTGACCGCCCCCGCAGCCTGCGAGCAACGCGCACAGCACCAGCACCCAGCACGGCTTCACGGGTTCCTCCCTTCCGCGAACGGCCAGCTCTCGCAGAGCCGGCGCATCGCCTCCTCGGGCGGCGCGCTCCGGCCGTAGGCCAGCCTCATCCAGGCCTCCGTCAGGCCGCTGAAATACCCGGCGTGGACCGCCGCTTCCGCCGCCACCCGTCGCAGGCAGTCGCTTTCGGTGTCGGACTCGGCGATCTCGACGCCGCCGTTCGCGATCAAGCGCGAGATCGCCCCGCGGTAGAGCAAACCCATCGCCTCCTGCCGCCGGCCGACTTGCCATAACTCCATCGCCGCCGCCGGGATATCCCGCGGCAGCGATTCCGGCGCGACCTCCAGCCCCATCACCACCCGCGCCGCCGGCGTTGCCAGCCGCTTCGCCGGCGCGCCTCCGCCGCCCTTGAACAAATGGCGGTAGCGCCAGATCAGCCAGACCACGAAGGCCACGAAAGCCAGGAGGACCAGCCACAGCAGCCCCTCCGCGATCCCGGCCAGCCACGAGCCATCCCAATTCCAGGTCCGCGGGGCGGTCGGGTTCGGCACCCGGAACTCCTCCGAATACACGGTGAAATCCGGATGGGCCTTCACCTCTTCCATCGTTTCCTTCGGTGCCGCCCGCGCCACCGGCGGGGATCCGCAGAAGACCAGCAGGCCGAGCAACGCCGCGCCGGCCCCGCGCAGCCGGTTGCCCAAGCGGCGGAACGCCAGCTCGACGTCCCAGCCTTCGATCCAGGTACGATGGTTGACGTAGATCCCGAAGCCCGCCCCGGTCGCGAACACGTCGACCAGCGACAGCGACAGCAGCAGCGAGACCAGCCCCAGCCAGCCGACCGCCGCCGGGATCTCGCTCCACGAGTCGTCCTTCCACGCTTCGAGCAGCGCCTGCCATTCCTCCGCCTGGCCGGCCGGCAGGAACATCATCGCCATGAAAAACAGCGCCAGCGCCAGCCAACCGGTCAGCGCCGCGCGCCACATCGCCAGCATCACCACGGTGGCATCGCCGCGCCGCAACAGCAGCCGCACCCGCCGCGCGTAATCCTTGCCCCGCAGGCCTTCGAGGTCCTCCACCGCCATCGTCAGCGGCCGCCACGGCGAGAGGCGCGCCCACAGCATGCGGAACCCGAAGCGCCGGACACAGGCACGCGGCAGCTCGCGGAAGATCTCCTTCCACCGCGGCAGCTCGCCGAACAAACGCCGGCTCAGCACGAACAACACCAGCCGCGAGCCGACCGGCATCCACCACCAGCAGGCCAGCACCACCGGCACCGGATACTCGCGCAGGAAAAACGAGGCCGGCACCAGCACCGGCACCAGGCCCAGCCACCAGGCCGCGAACAGGCGCCAGAAATCCCGCCGCGCCAGCGCCAGGCCGAGGTCGACCGCCTCCCAGTCGCTCCGCGGGCGGAGCTCGGCCGTCACGCTCTCAAGCCGCACGAGCCCCCCTTCCCAGCGCCAGGAAATACCCCGCGTGAAGCACCCAGCCGGCGATTCCCACCGCGTACTTCAGGTCGGCCGGGAATACCCGCGCCGACCAGAACCCTTCCACCACGGCGGCGAAGACCGTCATCAGCGCGGCCCCGCAGATCAGCGGCAGCGCGCGCTTGGCCGCCTCCGCGATCGACCGCCCGCGCGGCAGGCGCCCGGGCTTGAGCACGCCCAGCCCGATCCGCATCCCCGCCATTCCCGCCACCACCATCCCTAACAACTCGAACGACGAATGACCCGCGACAAAGGTCCAGAACGACTCCGGATTGCAGGCGTAGTGCACGTAACCGGTCGCCGCCCCGAGGTGGATCCCGTTGAAGACGAGGAAAAAGATCGTGCCGAGACAGGCCACGATCCCGCCGGCGAAGATCTGGAAATCGATTCCCACGTTGTTCTGGATGTAGTGCGAGAACATCCGGAAATTCGACCCGAAGGCGCTCCGCATGTGGCTGACCTGCTGCTGCTGGTCGCCGCCGTACATCGATTCCATGTCCGCCATTCCGCCCGGGCCGAGCGTCGCGCGGATCCAGTCGATGTCGTGCCAGGCCGAGGCCATCATCCCGAAGAAGGGCAGCCAGAACAGCGCGCTGCACAGCCAGAACAAGCGCCACTCTTCCCGCACCGCCCGGGGAAAGCCCACCGCCAGGAATTTCACCACCGCTTCCAGGCCCGCGCGCCGGCTGCGGTAGAGCAGCTTGTAGCCGCGGATCACCAGCGCGTTGAGCCGCTCGATCACCTGGCTCGAATACATCCGGTGGCGCGCCAGCGCGAGGTCGGCACAGGCCTCGCGGAAGCGCCGCGGCAGTTCGGCCACGCCCGGCTCCGGGCGCTTCTTCTCGATGCTGGTCAGCAGCCGGTCGAGCTCCACCCAGTCGGCCGCGCGCCGTTCTTCGAAGGATCCCGGGCTCATCGTTTCTCCTGCAGCCAGTGGGCGATCGCCATCATTTTCGCCACCCCGGCCTGGCCGGTGTCGCCCGTCAATTCTTTCGCGTGATCCGCGATCTCCGCCCGGCGGCCTTCCGACCACAGGCCCGAGCGTTCGCGGAAAGCGGTCACCGCGCGCACCTCTTCCGGCCGCAGCGCCACCGCCGGCCGGGCGGCGGACATCGGCGGCGGGGCCGGCACCGCCGGCTCCGGCAGCAGCTTGTCGTAAATCACCACGGTCCCCGCCGCGAGGTCGCCCAACCGCTGGAACCGCTTGGTCGCCAGGCAGGTCGCCAGCCCGAAGCCCATCGTCGGGATCCCGACGATCAAGCCGCCGAAACAGGGCATGCCATCGGCGAAGCGCAGGAAATTCCGCAGCATCGACTGCCCGAACGTGATCGGCGCGCCGGACGTCTGCACCACCCGCAGGCCGAGCATCTTCTTCCCCGGTGTCGCCCCCCAACGCCCGGCTTCGAAGATCACCGAATACCACCACCAGGTGAAAAACCACGCCAGACTCATGATCCCGTCCGCCACCAGGAAGCCCATCGCGAAACCCGCCAGGGTCAGCACCATGCCCGCCAGCATCAGGCCGACGAGCTGGATCGCGACATCGATCCCCAGCGCCATCCCGCGCAGCAGCGGCCCGGCGATCCGCAGGCGCACCTCCACTCCTTCAGCCAATTCGATGGCCTGCAAGGTGTCGATCCGTCCCGCAACTTCCTCCATATCCCGGAATTCGGGGTAAAACTACCCGCTCTCCGCGGGCCGTAAAGCCCGATCCCCACCCCGCGGAACAAGCCGCCGGGATCGGGGCCGCCGGACCTACTCCCCTTTCGGGAGGCAGCCAAGGCCGGGTGGATCAGGTCATAAAAAAAGACGCGGAAGGTTACCCTTCCGCGCCTTGTGATGGAGTGAGGCTCAGCCGCCGTACGACGACTCCACCCGCTGGGCGACGTCGCGATAGCCGTAGTCGACCTCGTAGATTTGCTTGAAGGCTTCGAGCGCGCCGGGCTTGTCGCCCATCTCGTCGTGGATGAGACCCTTCTCGTAGAGGACTTCCTTCTTGGTATTGTCCATCACGATCAGGTCGCCGAGCGCGTCGGACAGCTGCTTGACGGCCATGTCGAGCATGCCCTTGGACTTGAAGGTCAGGCCGAGCAGCAGCAGCACCTTCGATTGGATGTGCGGGTTGCGCTTGGCTTGCTGGAGATGCGGGATGGCGTTGCTGAAATCGCCGGCGTTGAAGTAGGCCTGGCCGAGTTCGTAGCGCGAGATCGGGTCGGTCGGGTTCTGCTCGACGCGGCGCTTGCACTCCTCGACCGCTTCGGCGACCCGCTTCGCCTTGCGCTCGGCGAGCATCGCCTGCACTTCCGGATCGTCCGGATTGGACGCCGCGCTGGCTTCCAGCGCCTTCATCTGCTGCTCTTCCACCCGGTCATTCATCTGGCCGGCCTTGGTCTGCAGGGCGACGTCCCCGTTGCTCAGGGTGAAGCCCCAGGCGAAGAAGGCGTGGGCGTTCGCCCAGTCCTCGAGCTGCTCGTAGATGCCGGCCAGATCCTTGACCACGCTGAGCTGGTTCATGTCCTCGTGGTATTTCGCGACCAGCCGGTCGCGGCGGTCTTCCAACTGGTCGCGGGTCAGGCCGGTCTTCGACCCGAGTTCGAGTTCGGCGGCCTCGCCCTTGTTCCGCTGGAGGTCCTTCATGCTGGCCTGCTCGCTCCAGCCGCCCTTTTGCATCGAGGCGCGGGCGGTGGCGTCTTTCTCGCCCTTGATCGCGGTGCCGTCGGTCGGGTGATTCTTGATGATGTCCCGGTAAACTTCCGAAGCTTTCTGGAACATTTCGTGGCCGAGGTAGAATTCGGCCAGCTTGTGCAGCAGCTTGGCCTCCTCGGGATGACCCTTGCGGACGGTCTCCAGCGCGAAGGCCGAACTCTCGACCAGCCCCATCACCTTGAAGGCTTCGAACAGCAGGTCGTTGAGTTCCGGATTGAAGGGATCTTTTTCCAGTTCCTCCTCGATCATCGGCAGCGCCGGGACGGGATCCTTCTTGATCTGGGAAGCGATCTTGCCGAAGCCCCCGCCGGTCTTCATGCCGAGGAAACTGGAGCGCTTTTTCGGGCCGCCGCAGACGATGGTCTCGCACTTGCGCAGGACCTGCCGGCCTTCGAGGAAGGTCGGCGCGTCCTTGAGAACGGTCTGGATCAGCTTCACGGCATAGCCGTGGTTGTTCGTTTGCACGGCGCTGAGAGCCTTGAGCCACAAGGCTTTCACGTTCGGCGCGAGTTCCGATTCGGTGGATTCAGGCATGGAGCGGAAATGGATGGGATTTGGTCAGAGACGGGAACTCCCCGCGGTCGGGGCGAAAAGGTGTGTCGCGAGGTGGCGCTTGGCAAGTCCCGGTGTGGGAATGCCGCCAAGAGATCGAAATTGGCCGGGTCCCGGGACGCGAAACGGGCGGCCCGCGGGCCGCCCGTCCGTGAAATCACGTGCCGGCTCAGCGGCGGTTGATGAACCCGACTTTCGGCCGGCTGCTGACCCGGCGCGGGCCACCGACCGACTCCGGCTCCGGCGGCGGCAGGTCGCCGGCCTTGGAGTCGATGACCGGATCCCGCATCGACGCCTTGGTCGGGAGCACCGCCGGTCCATCGATGAACTCGCGGTTCTCTTCCTCCATCTTGTAGCGGTTCTCGATGTCGACCTGACCTTCGCCAAGCGATTCGCTGTCATTGATGATCTTCGGTTGGATGAAGATCAGCAGCTCCTCGCGCTCCTTGCCATTGGTGGTCTGGCCGAACAGCCCGCCGATGTAGGGGATGGCGCTGAGGATCGGGATGCCGGAGCGGACCTTGCGGTCGCGGGAGGTGATCAGTCCGCCGAGCACGATGGTCTCGTTGTTCGGCACGGTCACCGTGGTCACCAGCTCGCGGGTCGAGATGGTCGGCACTTCGCCCACCCCTTCGATCACCTGGGTGCCGATCACTTCATCATTCAGCAGATAGATCTGCAGGGTCACCTCGTCCTCGGAGTTGACCAGCGGGATGACCTCGAGGGTCAGCACCACGTCCTGGTATTCGATGTTGGTGCTCTGGCCGGTGGTGCCGCTGTTGAAGCTGTTGGTCGGAACCGCGATCCGCTGGCCGCTGGAGATCGTGCCCTTCTGGTTGTTCGACATGAACACCGTCGGGCGGGAGATCACGTTGAAGCGGTCGCTCGACTGGAGGGCGCGCAGATAGACATTCAGGTAGGGCCCGATCTTGCCGTAGATGCCGAGGCCGGCGCTGGCGGCGAAGGCACCGGGATCGAAGGCCGCGCCGTCGAGCGGGAGGGGGACGCCGGAGCCGCCGGAGCCGCCGCGACCGCCGATGGCGTTGTCGCCGCGGTTCTGGACTTCGCGGAGGTAATCGATGCCGTAGCTCAAGTCGTCACCCAGCGCGAGCTGGCCGAAGACGCAGGAAATCATCACCTGTTCCGCCTTCACGTCGATTTCGTCGAGCAGGCGGGTGATGATCTCGAGACCGGCCGGCGGGCCTTGGATCACGATCGAGTTGGTGATGTTGTCGGCGACCAGCAAGGTGCGGCCGACCAGCAGGGACTCGGGGGCGCTGCTCACGTTCGGCTCGCCGAGGGAGTTGCCACCGCCGCCGATCCCGCCGGCACCGCCGGCACCGCCGCCGCCACCCCCGCCGAAAGCGTTGCCGCCGGTCGAGCTGCTGCCGCTTGAAGAGCCGCGGGTCGATCCGGTGGTCCGCGATCCGCCGGTCCCGCCGCCGCCGAAGTTGGCTCCGGTCCGGCTTCCACCGCCACCGGCCGCGCCGCCGCCGGCGGATCCGCCTTCGGCATTGCCGCTGAAGGCGCGCTGCAGCGCCTGTTCGGCCACCGGCAGGAAATCGGCCACCGCCAGGAACTTGAGTTTCCGCCGCAGGTAGTTGCGGTTGTCGCTGGGCGCGTCGAAGCCGGCGACCAGGCTTTCGACGAAGACGATATCAACCGGCCGGCCCATCGCGAAGATCTCGTTGGTGCGGGTGTTGGGCACGATCTGGATCGGCACGTCTTCACCGGCGGAGCCGCCGTCGGCGCTCATGCTTGAGGCCACCGCTCCGGCCGGCGCCCCAGGAGCCGCGTTGGCCACCGGGGTGTTGCCGCCGCCACCCTGGACGCGCTGGATCCCGGCGCGGCTCTGCTGCTGCTGCTGGCTGTTGAGGATCTCGTTGAGCGTCTCGGAAAGCTCCTGGACGTCGGCGTACTGCACCTTGATGAAGCGGGTGCCGACGTTCTGCGAGGGGACGTCGATCACTTCCTGGAGCGCGATCAGGCGGCGGATCAGCGAGGTGTTCTCGGTGATGACCACGGCGGCGGCGTTGGGCACCGCGGTGATCGAACCGAAATTCCCGAACTGCTTGACGATCGAGGTGAAGGCGCGGACGACCTCGTCCGGCTTGATGTGCTTGAGCGGCATCACGTAGGTCACCACCTGGTCGCCTTCCGGCAGGTCGGCGGGGTCGGTGATGAAGGGCAGGTCCTCGTCGTTCGGGCCGGCGATGCTCTGGGAATAGACCAGCTTGTCGTGGTTCTTGCCCGACGGGATGAACACGAAGCCTTCCATCAGGGCGGCCTTCATCAGCAGGTCGGCGGCTTCCCCGTAGGTGATCGGCCCTTGCTGGACGAAGCGGAATTCGGCGGCGATCGCCGCGTTGCTCACGGTGACCCGGCGGCCGGTCAACTCGGTGTAGAGGGCGGCCAGGCCTTCGCCGTTGAAATTCGGTTCGAGGAAGCCCTCCTGCCTGACCTTCAGGGCAAGCGCGGCGGCGTCCTGAGGGGCGGCGGCTGGCGGGACGACCGCGGCGGGCGGCGTCACGCCGGGAGGAATCGGAGCACCGGCCGGCGGCGGCGGGACGGGTTCCTGGGCGAAGGCCGCGCCGGAAAGGACGAGACCGGCGAGAAAGAGACGCTGGATGGGCAACATGGGGAAAATCGGGACGGAAATTAGCGACCGGGAGCGGAAGGCGTAGGCGGCGTGACAGTGCGCTGGCGGGGCGGGCGGGCGCCGGGATCACCCGGTGTCACCACCATCGGGACCTGGCCTTGGGCATTCGGCTGACCGGGCGGTCCGCCCCGGCCCTGCGGGACCGGCGCCGCGGCTTTCGGGGTCAGCAGTTTCTCGTCGAACTCGACTTTGCCGCTGCGGCCACCGGCGGAAAGATAGACGACGGTGTCTTTCCACGAGTCCTTGCCGTATTCGACGCGGTCCACCTTGTAACTGCCGCTGGCACCCGGACTGAGGAATTTCATCTCATCCTTGGCCTTCACCACGGTGCCGGTCGGGCGGATGATCTGGGATTCGCCGGCGTTTTTCTTGTGGAAAATGGTGACCATGTAGCCGCCCTCGATCGGCGAGACGCCACCCAGGCGCCAGTCGTCGAGCGGGGTGATTTCCTCCGCCTTCTCCGGTGGCGGCGGCTTCGCGGTGAAGGGCGAGTTGTTCCACAGCGTGCCGTAGGTGGTGATCGGCTTTTTCACCGGCTTTCCCGCCGTGGCGACGGAGACAGCGGCAACCATCAGGATCGTGGTGCTCAGAAGATGTTTCATGGCTGGGCAGGTGCTTGGTTGTCGGGGGCGGGCGCGGGAGTCGCGTCCGGGGTCTCGACGGGCGTCGGCGGGGTGGCGGGCGGCACCGGGACCGGAGCCGGTGCGGGAACGGGAGCCGGGGTTTCCACGGCCTCGGCCTCACTCTCACCCGAGAGCGGGACATACCATTGCTCCACGGTGACGGTGCAGTCGATCAGGGTGTCGTCCTTGGGATCGGGCGACAGGCGCAGGAAGGTGATGGCGCGGAACTGTTCCGGCATTTGCAGGCGGTCCAGCCAGCGGTAGAGCGAATCCTCGCGGCCGGTGACGTTGAATTCCGATTTGGCCCGGTGGAAGTGGGTGCCCGACTGGTCGTTGGGGAGGATCGCGCGCTTTTTGACCGTGAGCTGGTGGGTGGTCGCCTGGTTGGACGCGTACTGCTCCAGCTCGGTGGCGACCAACTGGCCGGACCGTTCGTTCGGCGCGTGCTCGATCATCCAGTCCATTTCCTCGAGCACCGTGTCATACTTGCGGTCGAAGGCTTCCGCCGTCTGGACATTGCCCTCGGCCTCCAGCACCTCCGCGGCCAGCCGGTCCCGCTGCTTGCGGAACCAGGACACCCCGAACACGTTGATCAGCACGAAGGCGGCGAGACCAAACAGCAGGACGAGTTTCTTTTCGCGGTCGCTCATGAATCGTGGTGTCGGGAAGGGAAAGCCGCAGGGCGTTTGAATTGTCGGTAATTCACGGTGCCTCTTCTCCCGGCAGGGCCCCGGTCAGGACGAAGGCCCAGCCCTTGGGGCTGTTGGTCGGCATCGCGTCGTCCCACTCGTATTGGGCGAGACCGGACGTGGACTTGGCCAGATTGACCTTGAACTGGCTGAACGGCTGGGCCTGGGGGACCTCGCCCACCAGCTTGATCTGGCCGGCGTTGATCTCCGCGGTCTTGAGCCGCAGGCTGCTGTTCATCGGGATGGCCTTGGCAATCCGCGACATGATTTCGACCGGGGCCTTGTCGATGTCGACCGCCAGGTCGAGTTCGGACCACAGCGCCTTGTGCTCCTCATAGGCGAGGCGGTCGGCGGCGGGCAGGATGCTTTCGGCCTCGGCGTTGAGATCCTTGATCTCCTCCTTGTCCTGCCACAAGCCGTAGCCGAACCAGCCGGCGAGGCCGAGGTAGCCGACCACCACCGCGGCGATTCCGGCGACGCGTTGCTGGCGGGAGCGCAAGGCGCGGCGGGCGGCGCGGACGTCGGCCGGCAGCAGCTTGCTGCGCGGCTGCGGCAGCACCGGATCCGGCCGCGGCGAGACTTTCCCCGGAACCCCGAGGCCGTTGGCCAGGCTGCCGGCATCGCCGTCGGCCGACCAGACATGGACGGCTTCGGGACGCAGCGGCAAACCCTGGATCCCCAGTTGACCCATCGCGAGGTGGATTTCCCGCAGGCAGGAAGCATCCGGCGCCGGGCCGCTGCTGGAAGTGGCCTGCGAGTAAAGCAGCTTGCCCTGGCGGAAGAAGGCGAAGACCCAGCGGTCGAACTCCTTCCACGCGGCCACCGCCTCGCCCCGGACCGGATAAGCACGGGCGGAAAGATCGAATTCCTTGGGACTGCGGGGCGGCAAATCGCCCTCACCCGGCGACTTGAGCACGGTGCACAACAGCGTGGCACCCTCCTCGTCCTTGGTGACCACGAAGGTGTCGGTCAGCTGGCCGGCCATCGGGTCGGCCCGCACGCCGAGGCGCTCGGCATGCATCGCCGCCAGGTCCTCGAACAGCGACTCGTCGGCGCTCGACGCCTTGAACGGCAGCGCGTGCATTCCCCGCACCGGGAACAGCATGGCCAGGTTCCCGCCCGGCAAGCCGGTCAGGTCAGCGGCACGGGCCGGCCCGTCGGCGGACTGCAGGACGAATCCTCCGGTCGATGCTTGCTTCCAAATTTCCCAGCCCCGGGGACCGGGGACCAGCAGCGAAGTTTCTTGTTGTTTGCTCAAGGCATTACCTCCTCGGTTCGTTCCAAAACCGCCGGACGTCCCGTGCGGTTGCGCACGATGACCGTGATTTTCCGCCGGGCCCCGGAGACGCTGCCAATGCTCTCCAGTCGGGTGGTGGTGTCGTTCACGGTCATTCGGGCTAAAACTTCGGGGCGCAGGGTGCCGTCCACGCCAAGGAGTGCAAGCGCTTGCTGCACCGATTGGAAGGGCGCGTCGTCCTCGGTGTCGCGCAGGCCGTCGGCCCCGCGGACGGTCTCGGGGATCACCGCGGCCTCTTCCACCGAGACTTCGGCGGCGGCGGCGATCAGTTCGGCGGAGGCCTCGTTCAAGTCGAGCGCGCCGGCGCTCCAGATCGTGAACCAGTTCCGCCAGTCGGGCTTGAGCGCCTCGACGTATTCCATGCCGCGCACCAGGCGGACCTCGTCGAGATGGTAAAAGGGCCGGTTGAAGGGCTGGTTGAGGCGTCCTTGGTCGAGATACCAGTCGACCTCCGCCCCGTTCAAGCCGACCTCGTCGTTGGCATCGACCCAGTCGATCAGGGCGTCGACCACCGCCTGGGCTTCCTCGAGTTCGAGCCCCCAGTCGATGAACATCGACTTGAGGAGCTGCTCGTCCTGCCGCAGCACGATCGCGTTGATGTTGAATTTTTCGCCCTCGGAAATGATCCGCGCCTCGAAGCCTTCGCCGTTCTCTTCCGACAACTGCCGGAGCAGCGGATCGGTGCGCTTGACCGCGGGATTCGACGCCACGGCGATGCCCATTTCGGCCAGCTGCCGGGCGCGGAACCCGTGGACCTGGGCGGTCGCCACCTCGACGTCGAAGGACACCACGCGGATCGCCGCCATCGAGGCCAGCGCGAGGATCGCGATCAGCCACAGCACCGCCACCAGGGCCGAGCCGCGGGCGCGGGACGCGTGTCGTTTGAAAATCATCGGCCACCTCCTGGTCCACCGCGACCGCCGCCGGGGCCGCCTTGACCACGGCCGCCGCCACCTTCACCACGACCGCCGCCACCTTCGCCCCGGCCGCCGCGACCACCCCGGCCTTCGCCTTCGCCACGACCCGGTCCGCCTGGACCCCCGCCCGGGACGTCGCCGATCTGCATGCCGCCGCCCGGCAGGCCGCCTTGGCCGCCCTGGCCTTGCTGCTGTTGCAGCTGGCGCATCATCACCTCGGGGTCCTGCTTCGGGGTGATCCAAAAAATCTGGCGGATCCACTTGCCCTGGGCACCGAAGCCGATGGTCAGCTCCAGTTGCAAGGGCAGCCGGCCGACCAGGTCCCAGTCGTTCTGCCATTCCATCGTCCGGCCGTCGAGCACCCGCCATTCGAAGCCGCGGACATCTTCCAGCAGCACCACTTCCGCGAAGGGCTCGGCGTCTTCGTCCACGTTGAGGTTGTCGCTGTCCTCCAGAATCTCGTTCTCGTAGTAGCGGAGGACGATGTCCAGGTAGTTGTCGCGGCGCGCCACGGTCGCGATCTGCACCGCCTTGGCGACCTTCTCGGTGCCGCCCCAGGTAAAGGCCAGCGGGACGTTCTGCAGGGTCAGTTTGGAAAGGTAGTGGTTGCCGGCGTCTTCCCAGGTCAGCTCCATCCGGGTGTTTCCCGGCAAGGTGCCGAAACGGTTGGCCAACAGGGTGAAAAAGGCGTTCTTCGCGCTTTCCTCGTTCTGCTTTTTGACCACGTCGTTGCTCAGCCGCAGGTTGGCCGTGGCCGAGCCGAAAATCATCCCGACCAGCATCGCCAGCACGCCCATGGCGACCACCAGTTCCATCAAGGTGAAGCCGCCTTGCCGGCCCTGCGCTGGAAGGGGCTTTCTCATGGCTGGTAGAGACGCGAATAGCGCCAGGTTTCGGCCATCTGTTCGCGGGCCACCGCGTTGTCGAACCAGCGGGCGACCACCTCGATCCGATACATTTCCTGCAACAACTGGCCGTCCTCGTTTTCCATCTCCTCCAGCAACTCGACGGTCGTCTCGATCTCGAGGCCGGCGTCGGACATCTCGTCGACCGCCACCGAGGTGGTGCCTTCCTCGAGCACCGGGTACGACATCGCCTCCGCCAGCGCGCTTTCGAGCAAGCGGGTCATTTTCAGCTTGCGCTGGGCGGTCGAGGCCAGGTCCGCGGTCTGGTGGAGGGCCACCGCGAAGCCGGTCGCCGCCGACATGAAGACCGCCAGCGCCAGCAGCACCTCCAGCAGGAGGAAGCCCTTGCGGCGGCGCTTCGGAGCACGATGGGATGGGAGTCGCATGGGAAAATCAGTAGGCTTCCTTCGCGGTGTAGCGGATGCCGCCGGTCAGCGGATGGAATTCCATCTCCATCCAGCTTTTGCCGGTTTCCAAACGGACCCCGACCGGCTCGCAAAAGCCCTCGGGGTCGAAGCGCCAGACTTGCCGGGATTTCGCATCGATCGGGATCCAGGCGTCGCTGGCCCAGCGGCGGACCGACATTTTCATGTCGCCGTCGGTCGCCCATTGGTCGTGGACGCTGCCGCTCTCGCTGCCGGCGAGTTCCAGCAGGACCGCCGCCTTTTCCCGCTCGGCCGGCTCGATGATCGCCTCGGCCAGCGGCATCAGGCTGACCCGGTTCTCGAAGAATTCCAAAGCGTAGGGCCGCTGCTGCAAGGCCGCGACGGTCCTCGCCCGCTTCGCGAGCGACTCGATCTCCCCCGACGAGGACTTCAGCGCGCGGTCGGCGTCCGAGTTGACCATCACGCCGATCGCGCCGCCGGCGATCACCGCGATGAGCAGCAGCACGACGACGATCTCGATCAGGGTGAAGCCTGCCGCGGCGGGCTTAATCGCCCGTGCCTTGGCTACTCCGGTCATCTTCGGTTCCTTCCTTCATGTCCGGGCCGATGCTGATGATCTCGAACTCGCTCGGATTCTTGCTGCCAGGAAACTTGTAGCCGTAGGGATTCCGCCACGGGTCGAGGGGGAGCTTGGTCATCACCTGGGTCCAGTCATCGGGCTTCGGCGTGGTGGTCGGCTTTTCGACCAGCGCCTTGAGGCCCTGCTGGGTGGTCGGGTAGTTGCCGGCGTTGATCTTGTAGGTGCGCAAGGCCGAGCCGATCGAGAGGAAGTCGGATTTGACCTGCTGCACCTTGGCCCCGTCGCCGATCCCGCCAATCAGTGCGATCGAGCCGCCGAGCAGAACGGCGATGATTCCAAGGACGATGACCATTTCGAGCAGGGTGAAGCCGGCGGCGACACGATGGCGGATGGAGCGGTGGTGTTTCATGAGTCGGTCAATGAGGTTGCTGAGAGTAGCCTTACGCGGGAGAAAAACCCGTGCGACTTAAAAGTTGTCGGGAAATTCCGCCGCACCGAACTCCCGCGTTCCGGATTTTTAACCGCGAAAAGACGCTAACGGACGCGAAATTTGAAATGCAGGGCATCGAAAGGCCTTTCGGCTGTTCCAAATTTCGCGTCCTTTCGCGCCTTTTCGCGGTTCAGTTCCATCTCCCGAAACTTCCCGCGATTCCCGCATCCCCCAATCCGTTCAAGAAGGAGCCAGCGTTCCAGTCGTGACCGGAATTCCTTGCCAGCCCGCCCGCTTTCCCCCACCCCTTCGGCCACCATCCCCATGAACAAGGTCCTTCTCATCGGAGCCGGCGGTGTCGGCAGCGTCGTCGCCCACAAATGCGCCATGGTCCCCGAGGTCTTCGGCGAGATCACCCTGGCCTCCCGCACCGTCTCGAAGTGCGACGCGATCGCCGCCGAGGTCAAGAAGCGCACCGGCCGCGACATCGCCACCGCCCAGGTCGACGCTGACGATCCGCTTCAAACGGCCGCTTTAATTCGCAAAACCGGCGCGACCCTGGTCATCAACGTCGCCCTCCCCTACCAGGACCTCACGATCATGCAGGCCTGCCTCGACGCCGGCGTCGATTACCTCGACACCGCGAACTACGAGCCGAAGGACGTCGCGAAGTTCGAATACTCGTGGCAGTGGAACCTCCACGAGACCTGGCTGAAGGCCGGCCGCTCCGCCCTGCTCGGCTCCGGCTTCGACCCCGGCGTGACCAACGTCTTCACCGCCTGGGCGCTCAAGCACCACTTCGACGAGATCCACACGCTCGACATCATCGACGTCAACGGCGGCAACCACGGCCACGCCTTCGCCACCAATTTCAACCCGGAGATCAACATCCGCGAGGTCACCGCCGAGTGCCGCCACTTTGAGGACGGCGCGTTTGTCGAGACCCCGCCGATGTCGAAGCACCAGTCCTTCACCTGCCCCGACGGTGTCGGCACCTACGAGATCTACCGGATGTACCACGAGGAGCTGGAGTCGCTGGTGAAGCACCTCCCGACCATCAAGCGCGCGCAGTTCTGGATGAGCTTCTCGCCGAACTACCTGAAGCACCTCGAGGTCCTGCAGAACGTCGGCATGACCCGCATCGACCCGGTGATCTATCAGGGCGTGGAAATCATTCCCCTCCAGTTCCTCAAGGCCGTGCTGCCCAACCCCGGCGACCTCGGCGTGACGACCAAGGGCAGGACCTGCATCGGCAACGTCATCACCGGCGTGAAGGACGGCCAGCAGAAGGCGATCTACATCTACAACATCTGCGACCACGAGGCCTGCTTCGCCGAAGTCGGCAGCCAGGCGATCTCCTACACCACCGGCGTCCCGGCGATGATCGGCGCCAAGCAGATGCTCGAAGGCAAATGGCGCAAGCCGGGGGTCTGGAACATGGAGCAGTACGATCCCGACGGCTTCATGGCGGACCTGAACGTCCATGGTTTGCCGTGGCAGTTCATCGAGCTGACGCCGGAGCAGGCGGCGGGGTTCGTGGTGGCGTAAGGAGTGTCGACGTGCCGTCGACACCCGTGTTGACCGAAGGTCAACACTCCGTACGAAACCAAGCCCGTCTGCCCCGTCCACGGCGACTACCTCTTGTCCCCGGTCATCCCGGAACCCGGCACCCTCGCCGCCCCCTGCCAGAATCCGGAGCATCGGCCTGCCGATACGAAGGACTGGTGAGGCTCCTCACCCGTGAAATCCCGACTTTCCAGCAACCCGGAAGCGGCGTAGAGTCCCCGCATGCTCGAACAAGGCTACCGCCCCTCGATCCGCAGGCTTCAGCTCGATTTCGCCGCACGCGTCGCCCGCAAGATCATGCTGGAGCGCCGCGAACGCGCCGGCACGCGCCCGCCGAAGAGCAAGATCACCGATAACAGTGAGCCTTGGCTGGAGAATCCGGATTCGGTCGCGGATTACTGGTTCATCGCCACCCAAGTGAACAAAGCCGTTGAAACATGGGGACCCCGACCGACCGCTTTATCCGGCTCCTGACCTCCCGCCACCGGGTGATTGTGCTGGGCGGCCTGGCCGTAATTGCCCACGGACTCAGTCGCTCGACCTACGATGGAGACATCTGGCTCGATCCCATGCCAGGTAGCGACACTTGGGCAACCGAACTGGAGCGGTGCTGTCGCGACTTCGGCGGGCTCACCCTCCATCGACTTCCGGGGTGGACGCCGGTCTCCGGTGACGAGATCAGAACAGCTGTTGTCGACACCGGTATCATCAGGGTTCTTGGTCTCGACTGCCCCTTGGACGTTTTTCGCGTTCCGAACGAGATTGAGGCCGAGGCTTTCGATGAAGTGTGTGCCCGGGGAACCATTCGTTCCGACGGGACCATACTCCCGGATCCCCTCGATCTGCTCCAAAGCAAGATGGACACAGGACGGGACAAGGACCGGCTGGACATCGGCCATTTGGAATCAGTCGTCAGACGAACCTACGAGGAGCAGCTCCCATTCGCGTCCTACGAAAAGGCTCAAGCCATGCTGGCCCGCTACTCCGAATGGCAGGTCCTCCAAGCCGCCCTCCTGAACCCTTCCCCCGAAGTTCGCGAACTCGCCATGACCCACCTCCGCGAATTCGCCGCGGCCGGGGACCCCTTCTCGCTCGCGATCCTCGAGGGGCGGGAGATCCCGTAAGGAGTGTCGACGTGCCGTCGACACTCGTGTGGACCACAGGTCCACACTCCTTAGCCGGCCCGCCCGCCGGCCCGGACCTCTTCCAGGGTCGCAACCACCCGGGTCGCGCCGGCTTGCCGCAACTCGTCCACCGAAAATCGTCCCGTCGCCACCGCCAGGCACGGCGACCCGAGCGCGCGGGCGCAGGCGATGTCCTTCGGCGTATCGCCGATCACCAGGGTTTCCTCCGGCGTGAAACGGCGGCCGGCATGGCGCGCCGCCCGCTCCATGGCCACCGGCCCCAACCGGTTGCGGTCGGCGTGATCGCAGCCGTAAGCTCCGAACCCGAAATGCCGGTCGAGCCCGAAATGGCGCATCTTCGCCGCGGCCCCGGCCGCGATGTTGCCGGTCAACAGGCCGACGCTGGTGCCGGGCGATCCCGCCAGGTCGTCGAGCAAATCCGCCGCTCCGGGCAAAACCCGCCCGGGGAATCCGCCGTGGGCGAGATTCCACTCGAGCCGCCGCAGGTAGACCGCGAAAAAAACCTCCTCGCCGCCTGGATCGCAAACGCGGCCGAAGTGAGCATGGAGGACGGCCAGCACGCCGAGGTCGGTGCTGCCGGCCAGATCGAGTTCCGGTCCGTCACCGCCGAAATGCTCCCTCGCCGCTTCCTGCAAGGCGCACATCCCGGCACCTCCGGTGTCCACCAGGGTGCCGTCGATGTCGAACAGCCAGAGCGTCGCCGCGGGCACGGGAACTCAGTCCTTTGCCGCCGGATCCGGGTCCGCGGATTCCGGACCGGGGGATTCCGCAGCGGCGGCCGGCGTGGCCTCCGGAGCTTCCGCCGTGTCATCGTCGTTCCGGATGGTCTCGTCGAATTCCTCTTCCTGCTCGTCTTCCTCGAAGTCGTCCGGTTCGAGCAATTCGCCATGGAACAGGTGGAACTTCCGCTTGCGCTGGTGTTCCGGCAGCGGCGACAGCGTCATGCCGACGGCGCGGCCGTTGAGACGCGGCTCCTGGTCGACGTGGGAGATCTGCTTCAAGTCCTCGATGATCCGCTTCATCATGACGAAACCGAGTTCCTTGTGGGCGTTCTCACGACCGCGGAACTGCAGCACCATGCGGACCTTGTGCCCGGTGTCGAGGAAGCCCTCGGCGCGGCCCATCTTGATGTTGTAGTCGTGCTGGCCGGTGCCGACGCGGAATTTGACTTCCTTCATCCGCGTCGAGTTCTTCGACTTCACCTTTTTCAGCTTCGACTGCTCGTACTTGTACTTCCCGTAGTCGACGATGCGGCAGACCGGCGGATCCGCGTTCGGCGCGATCTCGACCAGGTCGAGCCCGATCAGCTTCGCCTTTTCGAGCGCCTCGCGGGCGCTCATCACGCCGAGCTGGTCGCCGTTGAACAGTACGACGCGCACCTTGGGCGCGCGGATCCGGTCGTTGACGCGCGTCATGTCACGCTGCTGACGACCCCTGAAGTTGCTTTTTGATGGTTTAGCGATGGCTTTGTCCTCCGTAGGTTCGATGCGACACAGGCGGGTACGGCCGGGCCGGACCTTCGCCTGCGAAGGGGTAAGGGGAACGAAGGTCCGGATCAGCGATCATACGGAGCCGAAGTCAGCGGAACGGTCGGAAGGACCGGTCGGCAAGGAGTTCATCTGTCGTTCCAAAAAAAGCATCGGGTGGGCGCGGGGCCGGGGGTCGCGTCGGGCGCGGGGGCTGACATTTTGATGCCAAGCTTCGCGTGCGACAAGGAATTCCATAAGCTCCGCCGCACCAATCGGCAAGCGTGTTTTTTCACGCTGAATGGGCTCCAAGTTCCCGCAAAAAAGCAAATGGGATGAAATTGGGATTCGAAGAATCGAACTCGTATGGCGTCGGCAAAGTCCCAACAAAGAGCCCAAGATCAGGATCGTCCGCATCCTGCTCGTGTCCTTCCAACTTGTGCCTTGCCTCCTCAGCAAGTGCTCGCGACGCCTCGGGAGAGAGCTCACCCATCATTTCTGAAACCGAGATTCGCCGCCCTTGCGTGAACCGCCATGCATGCCAAATCCGCTCGACCGACGTGAGTTGCCTGGCACCCGGGCCGAAACTTCTTTCGATGTCCCGCTTCAGGGCAAATTTTGCTTTTTCATCCATCTCAAGCAAACGCCTTCTTCAGAGCCGCCGCTCCCGGATCTCGGCGGTGATCTCCTCGATGAACTGGTCCAGCGGCTTGCTACCGAGGTCGTCCCGGTCGCGATGGCGGACGGAGACGGTCCCCTCCTCCACTTCCTTCGCCCCGAGCACCAGCATGTAGGGGATCCGCTCCATGCGGGCGTTGCGGATCTTCGCGCCGACCTTGTCGGAACTGCTGTCCAGCGAGACCCGGACCCCGGCTTCGGCGAGCCGTGTCGTGACCGCTTCCGCGGCCTCCAGGACTTTCTCGGAAATCGGCAGCACGCGGACCTGTTCGGGCGCGAGCCAGGTCGGGAATTTCCCTTCGAAATGCTCGATCAGCAGGCCGGTGAAGCGCTCCAGCGAGCCGAACGGCGCGCGGTGGATCATCACCGGACGGTGCGGCCGGTTGTCGCTGCCGATGTAGCTCAGGTCGAAGCGCTCCGGCAGGACGTAGTCGACCTGCACCGTGCCGAGCTGCCAATCGCGGCCGATCACGTCCTTGACCACGAAGTCGATCTTCGGGCCGTAAAACGCGGCCTCGCCGGGTTCCTCGGTGAAAGGAACGCCGAGCGTGGCGGCGGCGGCACGGCAGGCTTCCTCGGCCATGTCCCATTTCGCGGGATCGCCGGTGAACTTGCTGTCGTCCGGATCGCGCAGGCCGACCCGGACCCGGTAATTCGTCATGCCGAGCGTGGTGAGCACGGTCTTGACCAGGCTGAGGCAGCCGACCAGTTCCGCCGCGACCTGGTCCGGCGTGCAGAACAGGTGGGCGTCGTCCTGCGTGAAGCCGCGGACCCGGGTCATCCCGCCGAGCTCGCCGGATTGCTCCCAGCGGTATACCGTGCCGAATTCCGCGAGGCGCACCGGCAGATCGCGGTACGAGCGATGCTCGCTGGCGAAGATCTTGATGTGGTGCGGGCAGTTCATCGGCTTCAGCAGGTAGCCCTCGAGGGTGCCGTCGGAAAGGCCGTTGATCAACGTGGCGCAAGTCGCGTCCTCGTCGGCGAGCTTCTCCAGCGTGTCGCGCTCGGCGATCGGCGGATACTGGCTTTCCTGATAATACGGGAAGTGCCCCGAGGTCCGGTAAAGGTCGAGCTTGCCGATGTGCGGCGTGAAGACCTGCCAGTAGCCCTGCTTGTCGAGCTCCTGGGTGATGAAATCCTGCAAGGCGCGGCGGATCAGCCCGCCCTTCGGCTTCCACAGGATCAGGCCTTGCCCGACCGCTTCGTCGATGTGGAACAGCTGCAGTTCTTTGCCGAGCCGGCGGTGGTCGCGCTTCTTCGCTTCCTCCAGCCGGTTGAGGTGCTCTTCCAACAGCTCCTTGCTTTCAAAGGCCGTCCCGTAAAGCCGCTGGAGCTGCCCTTTCGACTCGTCGCCGAGATAGAACGACGACGACACCGACATCAGCTTCACGTTCTTGCACTTCGAGGTGTAGCCGACGTGCGGGCCGGCGCAGAGGTCGATGAACTCGCCGTTCTGGAAGCAGGAGATCGTCTCGCCCTCGGGGATCTTGTCGATCAGGTCGAGCTTGAAGCGGCTCGGATTGCCCGGCCGCTCGGCCAGCCCGCCGAGCCGGCCGCTCTCGGCCATCGCTTTCGCTTCCTCGCGGGTGATCGCCTTGTAATCGAACTTCTGGTTCTCCTTCGCGATCTTCTTCATCTCGGCCTCGATTTTCTCGAAGTCGTCCGGAGTGATCCGGTGCTGCATCTCGAAGTCGTAGTAGAAGCCGGTCTCGATCGGCGGGCCGTAGGCGAACTGGGCGTCGGGCCAGATCCGCAGGATCGCGGTGGCCATCACGTGGGCGCAGGAGTGCCGCAGGCGCTCCAGGTCGGTCATCTGCGCGCGCTCTTCGAGGGTCTTCCGTTCGGACATGGGGCGGGGAGATTGGCGGGGAGATCCGGTTTTTCAATGCCGGATTGCGCCTGATTGACCCGGGGCTCCTCCCTCGGGGACGAATCCGGAAGTGTCTTGGAAAAGAGGAGTGCGGGCGGCGGGAGGGAGCACTCGCGCCTTCCAGGACATACTCTCGTGGCACGGCGGGGCGCATGCCCACCGTAGCGGAACGTCTGCGCCGTTCCGGCGGGGGGCGGCTCGAAGGATCTTTCGGAAGCGGTGATCTCCGGCGGTCTTTCCCCAACGGAACGTCGCAGACGTTCCGCTACGGAAAATCACCTTTCCCCCAACGGAACGTCGCAGACGTTCCGCTACGGAAAATCCCCTGGAAGGTGCTCCGCCCCGATCCCCGCTTCCTTCTTGCCCCCGAGCAAGACCTCCGCGCTACTCCCCTCGTGCCCGACTCCACCGAATGGATCGTCCTCGCCGCCGGCTTCCTCGCCGCGGTGATGAATTCCGTGGCCGGCGGCGGGACGATGCTGACCTTCCCGGCGCTGATGGCGGCCGGCTTGCCGGGCTACCTGGCGAACACCACCTCCACCGTCGCCCTTTTCGTCGGGATGCCCGGCAGCGTCTGGGCCTTCCGGAAGAAACTGGTGGGAATGAAAGCGTGGATCATCCCGCTCGGCATCGTGAGCCTGCTCGGCGGGCTGGCCGGCGGCTGGCTGCTGCTCGCGCTGCCGCCCGGGGTCTTCGACCGGGTGGTCCCGTGGCTGCTGCTGCTGGCCACCGCGCTCTTTCTGCTGAACGGTCCGCTCCGCCGCTGGGCCAACCGCCATGCACCCGCGGATGCCGGACTCGATCCGACCCCGCGACCCTGGGGCATCGCCTTCCAGGCCGGCGTCGGGATCTACGGCGGCTACTTCGGCGCCGGCATCGGGATCATGATGCTGGCCGGGCTGAGCCTGCTCGGAATGCGCGACGTCCACCGCATGAACGCCCTGAAATCCCTGCTGGGACTGCTCTGCAACGTCGCGGCGGTGGTTTATTTCATCGCCTGCGACGCCGTCGACTGGCGCTTGGCCGGCTGGCTGATCGCCGGTTCGATCCCCGGCTATTTCCTCGGCAGCCACTACTCGCAGCGGATCCCCGCGACCGTCGTCCGGGTCATCGTGGCGGCCATCGGACTGTCGATCGCGGCCCATCTTTTCTGGCACCAGCTCGCCTGAAAACGGCCCACCCTGCGCGTTCGCGGGACTTGCGCCAATCGGCCCCGGCTGCTAGATCACGCCCCCTCACCCCCCCCTCCATCATGAAAATCAGCATCATCGGGACCGGCTATGTCGGCCTCACCTCCGGAACTTGCTTCGCCGAAGTCGGCCATGAAGTGACCTGCGTCGACAACAACCCCGAGAAGGTCAAAACGCTCCTCGAAGGCAAGGTCCCGATCTACGAGCCCGGCTTGGAAGAACTCGTGAAGTCGAACGTCGCAGCCGGCCGCTTGAAATTCACCACCTCGACCGAGGAAGGCGTCCGCAACAGCGAGGTCATCTTCATCGCCGTGCCGACCCCGCCCCAGCCCGACGGCTCGGTCGACCTTTCCTTCATCGAAAAGGTCGCCCGCGAGATCGCCCAGTGCCTGACCCCCGAACTCGGTTACCGGGTGATCGTCGACAAGTCGACCGTCCCCGTGAAAACCGGCGACAAGGTCGAGCAGACCGTCCGCCGCTACGCGCCGGCCGGCGTCGAGTTCGGCGTGGTGTCGAATCCCGAGTTCCTGCGCGAAGGCTGCGCGGTCGAGGACCTGCTGCACCCCGACCGCGTGGTGATCGGCTCCAACGACGACCGCGCGCTGGCCCTGATGCAGAAAATCTACGAGCCCTTCGTGGCACCGGTGCTGGTCACCGACATCAACTCGGCCGAGCTGATCAAGCACGCCGCGAACTCGTTCCTCGCGCTCAAGATTTCCTACATCAACGCCGTCGCCAACATCTGCGAGGCCTCCGGCGCCGACGTCGAGAAGGTCGCGGAAGGCATCGGCATGGACAAGCGGATCGGCCGTTCCTTCCTCAACGCCGGCCTCGGCTACGGGGGGTCCTGCTTCCCGAAGGACATCAAGGCCTTCATCCACATCTCCGAAACCCTCGGCCAGCCGTTCGGGCTGCTCAAGGAGGTCGAGAAGATCAACGCCGACCAGCTCGACCGCTTCCTCAACAAGGTCCGCGAGAAACTCTGGGTTTTCCGCGAGAAGAAGGTCGCCCTCTGGGGCCTCGCTTTCAAACAGAACACCGACGACGTCCGCGAATCGGTCGCCATCAAGCTCTGCCAGAAGATGCTCAAGGAAGGCGCGATCGTCGCCGCCACCGACCCGGAAGCCCTCGGTACCGCCCAGAAATCCGGCGAACTCAGCGGTGACATCAGCTTCCACGAGGACATGTACGCGACCCTCGACGGCGCGGACTGCCTGGTCATCGCCACCGAGTGGCCGGCCTTCGCCAAGGCCGACCTCAACGAGGTCAAGAAGCGCCTGCGCACCCCGCTGGTGTTCGACGGCCGCAACCTGCTCGACCCCAAGGACGTCGCCGCCGCCGGCCTCGAATACGTCTCGATCGGCCGCTGATCTTAGAGACCAGAACCAAGAGTCCAGAAACAAGACTTGAACCAGAGGAGGCACGGGCGTTTGGTCCGTGCCTCTTTTCGTCTTCCGCTCCCCTCTGGTCTCTGGTCTCTGGTCTCTATCGTCTTTGCATGAAATCACCCCGCCGCGCCGCCGTCTCCATCCTCCGGGCCTGGTCCAAGGGTCATGTCTATGCCGACAGCCTGATCGAACGCCATGCCTCCCGCAACAGCCTGTCGTCCGCCGACCGCGCCCTGCTCAACGCCATCGTGCTCGGCGTGCTGCGCAACCTGCGGCTGCTCGACCACTGGATCGCCGAGCTGCGCAAAGGGAAGCTCGACGACGAGACCCGCGACATCCTGCGGGTCGGGCTCTGCCAGTTGCTGATCCTCCGCCTGCCCGACCACGCGGCGGTGTTCGAGACCGTGGAACTCGGCAAAAGCGGCGTCCGCGGGCTGATCAATGCCGTGCTGCGCCGGGCGATCGCGACCCGCAAGAAGCTCTTCGACTTCGAAGGCGTCGCCCCGGAGGTCCTCGACTCCCATCCC
>CAMCYK010000033.1 GCA_945883695.1 Akkermansia muciniphila
AGCGCGCTTCAAGAAGGAACTCGCGAAGGCTTTGGGCCGCATGACCCGGCACTCGTTACCGGTGCCGAAGCTGCGCCTTCTTCGCATGCCCAAGCGCTGGGGCAGTTGCACGGCAAAAGGCGAGATCCTCCTCAACCCGGAACTGATCAAGACCGCTGGAGTCTGCATCGAATACGTGGTCATCCACGAGCTTTGCCACCTCAAGCACCCTAACCACGGCCCCGCGTTCTTCCGGATGCTCGACGCCGTTTTCCCCGACTGGAGAGTCCGGAAACAACGCTTGGAGCAGAGCGAGATCTGACAAATCTCGCTCGAACGACCTGCCCCGTCCGTCCGCCCGCCCACCTTCGCTGATCTGCCAAGTCAAGGCTGCGGCAAAAGCACCGCCCCGGGAATCCCGCCGTCCAGGGTCGCGAGCATCGCGCCGTGGGCCTTTGCCAAGGCAAATAGATGCGCATCCGTCGTCGCCGACGCCCCGGAGCACCAGTCGGGAAGCCCCTTTGACGACGAATGATCATCGGGCAGGAAAAGATGCCCGGCTCCGAGCGATCCCAGCATCGAGGCAAGCGTTGCCACTGCATCCCCGATCGCAAGCCTGCCCTGCGCGCGCTGCACCGAGACCCGGACAAATCCGAGCTCGGGGATCGCCGATGTGAGAAGCATCGATCCCCTCTTCCGTTTCATCGACGCGATCCAGGACGCGGCGCGCCGGTGCTCCGCATGATCCGCCCAGCCCCATGCCAGAAGCACGTTCACGTCCAGCAGATAGTTCATGGGAAGTCGGCCAGCATTTCACGGACCTGTTCGGAAGTCAGCGGCCGGGAACCCTCCAAGGGGGCGAAGATCTCCGCTCCGGTAAACTCGCATCGAACCTTCCCGACCGCCGCACACGGAGACTCCGTGCCCGCGGCACGACGCCGCAGGAATTCCGAAACGGACAAACGCCGCCGCTTCGCCTCCTGACGGATTGCCCTGGCCTCATCATCCGTGACCTTGAAACTGATCGTCTTCACGGGTATTACCGTAATACCGACCAGACCGGGTGACAAGGAGCCTTTTCCGGATCGCGGACAAGAGAAGGAGGGCGTGGCACCCTCCCGCCCGCAAACCTCACTTGATCTCCAGCAGCTCCACCTCGAAAACCAGCGTGCTGTTCGGCGGGATGACCGGCGGACTGCCGGCCGCTCCGTAGGCGAGGTCGGCGGGGATCTCGAACTTGAACTTGTCGCCCTGCTTCATGAGTTGCACGCCCTCGGTCCAGCCGGGGATCACGCGGTTCAGCGGGAAGCTGGCGGGCTGGCCGCGGTCGACCGAGCTGTCGAAGACCGTCCCGTTGAGCCGCGCGCTCGCGGCCCGCGGTCACGAGGTGGTCCACGCCTTCGCCGGCTCGCTGCAAACCCCGCGCGGCGATCTCGAGCGCGGCCCGGGCGACGCGGCGACGCTGGAATTCCGCGAGATCCCGATGGATCCACGCTACCCGCGCTACAAGTATTCTTTCCGCCGCCGCCGCGGGATGGAGATCCGCTACGGTCACGCCGCCGCCGATTTCATCCGCCGGTGGAAGCCGGACGCCGTACTCTCCGGCAACACGCCGACCGAAACCCAGGAGCCGATCACCCGTGCCACGGCGGAATGCGGCGGCCGCTTCTACTACTGGGTCCAGGACTTCTACAGCCTGGCGGTCGACAAGCTGCTGCGGAATAAAATCCCCGTCGCCGGCGGCTTCATCGGGGCCTGGTACCGGCTGTTAGACAGGCGGCAGTTCGAGCGCAGCAGCGGCATCGTGACCATCACCGACGACTTCACGCCGATCCTCGCCGCCGAGTTCGGGGTCGATCCCGCCCGCATCTCGGTGGTTCCGAACTGGGCGGTCATCGAGGAGCTCCCCGTCTTGCCGAAAGACAACGCGTGGTCGCGCCGCCATGGCCTGCACGACAAGTTCGTCTTCCTCTACTCCGGCACCATCGGCATGAAGCACAACCCGGCGATGCTGCTCGAGCTGGCCCGGCGATTCCAAGGCGATCCGTCGGTCGCGGTGGTGATCGTTTCCGAAGGCCTCGGCGCCGACTGGCTGCGCCGCGAATCCGCGGCCGCCGGCTTGAGCAACCTGCGCCTGCTCCCGTATCAGCCCTTCGCGGAGCTGCCGGCGCTGCTCGCCTCGGGCGACGTGCTGGTCGGTATTCTCGACGAGGATGCCGGAGCCTTCTCGGTGCCCTCCAAAACCCTCAGCTACCTCTGCGCGGCCCGCCCCTTGCTGCTCGCGGTGCCGATGGACAATCTCACCGCGCGGATCACCCGCGACCACGGAGCCGGTTTGACCGTCGGGCCCCGGGACCTCGAGGGCTTCCTGGCGGCCACCAGCTTCCTCCACGCCTCGCCGGCCGAACGCGCGGAGTTCGGCCGCAAGGCCCGGGAGTATGCCGAGCTGAACTTTGCGATCGGTAAAACCGCCGCAACCTTCGAGCGGATTCTCAACGCCAAGCCCTGATCCTTGCGCTAGAAGTCACCCGACCGCCATGCGCTGCCTCTGGATCACCCGCCAAGACCCCCGCCCCGCGGACAGCGGCGAGCTCATCTACACCCGCGGCCTGCTGACCTCGCTCGCCGCCCGGCCGGGCATGGAGATCACGGTGCTGGCCCACGGGACCGCGCAACCTTGCCACGGTGCCCCCCCGGTCACCTGGGAACTCCACGGCGCGATCCCGACCGACCGCGTCCGGAGCCTCGCGTCGCCGCTGCCCGCCGATGCCTTCCGGCTCGGAAATGCCGTCCAACGCGCGGCGCTCGCCCGTCTGTTAGGGCAGGATTGGGACTGGGTGATCATCGATCAGGCCGCCTGCGCGTGGTCGCTCGACCTGCTCGGGAAATACCGCCGGGTCGCCTACCTCGCCCACAACCACGAGGCCTCGGTCCGCCGTCAGGTCGCGGCGGGGGGCGGCAGCTCCTTCGCGCTGCGGATGGCCCTGCAATGGGACGCCAGCAAGTACGCGAGGATGGAGCGCGACCTCTGCCAGCGCGCCGACCTGATCACCACGCTCACCCCGCGCGATGCCGCGGCCTTCCTCGCGGACAACCCGGGCAAGCCGGTCTGCATCCTGCCGCCCGGCTACCACGGCGAGATCCCCGCCGGGCCGCCGCGCGAACTGACCGAGGCCACCCCCCGCACCGTGGTTCTGAGCGGGGCCTTCGAGTGGATCGCCAAGCGCCGCAACCTGGAGTCCTTCCTCCGCGCCGCGGCCGGACCCTTCCAGCGGGCGGGGGTCGGATTCCGGGTCGTCGGCAAGGCGGATCCCGCGTGGTTCGAGGCGCTCGCCAAGCGGTATCCATGGGCGAGCTTCCACCCGAACGTGCCGTCCGTCACACCCCACCTCGACCAAGCCCGCATCGGCCTGATCCCGGAAGCCCTCGGCGGCGGCTTCAAGCTCAAGGCGCTCGACTACATCTTCCGCGGCCTGCCGGTCGCCGCGATCGATGCCGCGCTGAGCGGCGTGCCGGTCGATCCCGCCACCGGGGCGATCACCGCGGGCGATCCCGCCTCCCTCGCCACCGCGGTCGTCGCGAGGATCGACGACCTCGGGTTTCTCAACCACGCGGCGCGCCAGGCCCTCGAGGCCTGCCGCCACGCCTTCCACTGGGAAGACCGCGGGATCACCCTCGCCCGCGCCTTGGAAAATCCGGATGCCTGCCGGTCATGAGCGGCGCCCACCCTGCCTTCGACGTTCCCGCCACCGCCACCGCGCCGTGGATCGAGCGCTTGCTGTGGGTCTTCATGCTCGCCTTCGCCTTCGACTACCGCGCCGACCAGGCGCGCGAGTCCGGCGGCGGCGCGGGGCTCGACCAACTGCTGTTCCTCGGCCTCGCGGCGTTCTCCACCGCCGGCATCGTCTTCCTCGGCTGGCACCACCTGCTGGTCCGGCCGGGCGCCTGGTTGATCCTCGGCTGGGGCGCGTTCCTCGCCTTCATGGCCGCGAACGCCCTGCTGCAGGGGGGCGCCCCCCGGCCGCTCGCTGCGGATCATCCTGCCCTTGGTCCTGTGCCTCGCCGGAATGATCAACGCCCACGTCGCGGGCTGCGCGGGAGTCCGTCCCGTCGAGGATCGTCGCGGCGGTGTTCGCGGCAGCCTGCATCAACATCCTGTGGCGCATCTTCCACGGCTTCGTCTTCAAAGGCGTGACGATGGAGAACGCGCGGGTCGAGGTCCAGAGTTCGGCCAACAACTGGCTCGCCGCGTGGATCGGCTGCGCGCTCCTGCTGCGGCCGCGCTTTCACTGGCTGCTGCCCTTCGCGCTCTTCGTCCTGTTCTTCGGCATCTTCATCACGGTGACCCGCTCGCTGTTGTTTCCGGTGCTGGCATCGGCCGGCGCGAGCTCGCTGTGCTTGCTGCTCGGCATCCGCTGGGGCATCTACCGGCCCGTCGACGCCATGAAGCGCTTGTGGCCGGGCGTGGCGCTCGCTTTCGTCGCCGTGGTCGGCCTCTCCCTCGCCGCCATCGCCCAACCGCGCCAGATCGAGCGCTGGGACGAACGGCTCTTCCACCACGCGGAGGACCGCAACCTCCGGACCGACATCTCGCTGCTGACCCGGCTCGCCGAGGCCGACGCGATCTTCGAGATCCTCAACCGCGATCCCGTCCACTACCTCCACGGCAAGGGCATCGGTGCCTCCTACTACTGGCATCCGTCCTACCTGCCGGAGATCCGCCTGGTCTATCCGCCGGAGGAGGACATCGGCGGCGACGTCTGGTTCGCCGGCCACTCGACGTGGACCTACTCGCTGTTTTCCGGCGGCGTGATCGCGCTGGTGGCCCACCTCGCGCTGCTCGGCGGCACAATGGCCGGCTCGCTGCTCGCCGCCCGCGCCAACGCCATCGATCCCGGACCGGACCAGTGGCTCGCCTTCCTCCCCTTCATCGCGGCCTGCTACCTGCTCAGCGAGACCCTCACCTCGAATCCCTTCGACGAAAGGCTGGCCGCGCTGGTGTTCGGCGTGATGGCCGGACTGCCGCAAGCCTTCCTGGTCCGCGCCTCCTGGATCCATGCCGGGCTCCGCCCTTCCATCGAATGAGCGCCGCCCCGACCCGCAAAACCGTCGCGTTGGTCGATCCGCTGTGGATCGGTCACCATCCGATGTACTTTTCCCAATTCACGGCCGCCTTTCTCCGCCTGGGAGCCCCGGTCATCGGCCTCTGCCCGGATCCCGCGGACGCCCTGCAAGCCGCGCGCAAGGCAGCCCTCGCCACCACCCCCGATTTCGACCGGCGGGTCTCGATGCACCTTCTTCCCGCCGGACGACAGAGCTGGTTCGGCGGCCGCTTCGAAGGCGACCCGCTGCTCACCTTCCACCGTTGGAAACGCGCCGCCGACGCGCTCCACCAGGCCGAGCTCGCGGCGGGACGGCAGGCCGATCTGGTGTTTTTTCCCTATCTCGACAGTTATCTCCGCTTCCTTCCCTTTTCCGCGGTTCCGGGCATCGCGCTCGGCCGGCCGTGGAGCGGGCTCTACCTGCGCAACCACCATCACGGCGAACCGCCGCAAGGCGGAAGGGCGCAAGATCATCGGCCTGATCGGCCTCGAACGTCGCAAGGGGATGCTCAACCTGCTGCGGGTCGCGGACCGGGCGCGGGAACTACGACTGCCGTGGTACTTCGTCTGCGCCGGCCGCTACGAGCACGACGAATACGATGCGGCGGAGCGGGCCCTGATCGACCGCATCGCGAGCCGGGTGGCCGACGGCGGAATCGACAACCTCCACTTCGACCCCGCCGCCGGGCGCATCCCGGACGAAGCGGATTTCAATTCGGTCTTCGCCAGCTTCGACCTCGCCTGGATCGCCTACGAGGGCTTCGAAGGCAGCAGCGGCACCCTCGGCAAGGCCGCGGCCTTCGAAATCCCCTGCGTCGCCACCAAAGGCGAGTGCATCGGCGGGCGGGTCGAGCGCTACCGCAGCGGCTTGACGATCCCCGAAGGCGACAGCGATCGCGCGTTCGAGGCCATCCGGCGGCTGCTGGACGGGCTCGACTGGGACGGCCGTCCGCTGGCCGGCGACTTCGCCCGCTTCCGCGCCGACCACGACCTGTCGAAGCTCGATGCGGTCCTCCGGCACCTGCTCGGGAAGGCATAACTCACGCCTTCCCCATCAGTCCGCGCGCCACCTGCCGCGGCAACTGGGTTCCGGTGACGGCGAAGAGGCCCCCCCCATCAGGGCCGGCCAGGCGACCGCGGCAACCACCGCCGACTCCGCGAACTGGATGCGCGCCAGCTTGCCCACCTGGCCGGTGCCGATCATCATCACGTGGTTCAGGTGGCGCCAGACATGGGCGACGAAATAGAACCCGTAGCACGCGAACAACGACCTCGGGATCCCGGTGAAATCCGCACCCAGCCAGATCGAGAAAACCTTCGGACCCAGCAGCACCAGCCCGGCGAAGGCGCAGAGGCCGAAGGCACTGCCGTAGAGATAGAGCCGGCGCGCCGCGCCCTGCGCCCACGGCCGGTCGCCCCGGGCGAGGCCTTCGGCAACCGCGGTCCAGGTGGGAGTGCTCACCATCATCACGAAGCCGAGTTGCAGGATCGTGATCTGGACCAGCACGCCGTAGAGCGCGATCATCTCCGGCCCGCCGTAATGGCCGACCAGGAATCCGCACAGGTAGTACTCGACCATGCCGGCCACCAGCGCGCTGGCCGAGAACGCCAGTCCGTCGTGGAAAGCAGTTTCGCGGTCCAGGGATGGAACCGCGCCCACTCGGGCCGGACGTCGGGATGGCGGCGCCAGAGGGCGGCGGTGTTGCACAGCTTGGAAAGCACCTGGGCCCCGTAGACCGACAGCACCAGGAACCATACCTGCGGGACGAACCAGATGCCGATGCCGACCGCGGCGGCGGCCGCCAGGTTGCCCGCGGCTCCCCACAGGTTGTTGGCCGCGGTCTCCAACAAGCCCTCGCGCATCCGGTCGGTCAAGTTGAGCAGGAACATCATCAGGAACAAGGCGAGCCCGATCCACAACGCCGGACGCAGGACCTCCTCCATGCCGGCGAACTTGGAACCGAACAGCCACGGCAAGGGCACCAGCGCCAATACCAATGCGAGCAGAAGTCCCGCCAAGCCCGCCAGGCCCGCGGTCAGGAAAAACGCGCTCGACGCCAGTTGCCGCGACTCGCCCTCGACCCCGCGCGCCTTGGCAACGGAGAGCCCGTGGGCCAGCGCGGGGCCGATCCCGACTTGCATCAGGGCGACGATGCCAAGCGTGACATTCACCACCGAATAAACGCCGAACGCTTCGCGGCCGAGCACCCGCACGGCGATCGGGATCGACAGCAACTGGAACAAGGCGGTGCCCCCTTTCGACAGGAACAAGGTCACCACCGCCAGCCGGATCGAACGATCGCGGAGGGCGGAATGGGACTGATCGGCTGTTAGAGCGGGGTCCATACGGGAGGGACAAAAGACTTCAAGACGGAAGACTCAAGACGCGAAGAATCAGGACCGGAGGAGTCACCACAAGGGAGGAGCACGGGCGGGAGTCCGCAGTAGCGCAGGTCCGTCTCCGGTCTTGTGTCTTGTGTCTTGTGTCTTCCCGTCTTGTGTCTCTTCAGCAGGCCCCCTTCCGGCTGAAAAAAGTCATCACCAGGATCTGGAGGTCGAGGAAGAAGTTCCAGTTCTCGATGTAGTCGAGGTCGAATTTCACCCGCTCGTGCAGGCAGGTGTCGCCGCGCAAACCGTTGACCTGGGCCCAGCCGGTGACGCCCGGCTTGATGTTGTGGCGGACGTTGTAGTGCGGGATCTCCTCCTTGAAACCCTCGATCAGCTCGGGCCGTTCGGGACGCGGTCCGGCCAGGCTCATCTCCCCGCGCAGGACGTTGATGAACTGCGGCAGCTCGTCGATGTTCCACTCGCGCATGAACGAGCCGACCTTGAGCCGGCGGGGATCGTCCTTGACGGTCCAGCCGGGGGCTCCGGCCGCTTCGGCATCCACCCTCATCGAGCGGATCTTGTAGATTTCGAAAGGCCGGCCGTTGAGGCCGATGCGGCGCTGCTTGTAGAACACCGGCCCGCGCGACTCCAGCCAGACCAGCGCGCAAAACACCGTGATCGCCGGGCCGAACAGCACCAGTCCGACGAGGGCGCCCATGAGGTCGATGCCGCGCTTGAGGGCGTTGTTGAACGCGTGGTGGAGCGGCAGCTTGCCGATCCCGAGCACCGGCATCCCGTGGAAACTCTCCAACTGGAGGCCGGAGACAAGGATCTGGAAACAGCTCGGCACCAGCTTGAAATCCACGAATTCCTTGCCGCAGGTTTCGGCGAGCAGAAGCATCTGATGGCGGTCCATGCAGCCGTCGACGGCCATGATCAGGTCGGCTCCGGAACTGCGGACGATCCCGCGCAGCGAGTCATAGGAACCGAGCACCGGCACCCCTTCCGGCGGCACGGAGTCGAGCTTCTGGCTGGGCGGCACGATGACGCCGTGGATGCAGGCCTGCTGGCCGCGGCCGTCCCCCAGTCGATCGAGGGCCCGCCCGCACTCCTCGTTCCAGCCGACGAAGATCGCCTTCTGCCGGAGCGCCGTGGCGAAGCACTCGCGGCGCAGCACGCAGTAGAGGAACCAGCGCCGACCGCACAAGAGGAAGAGCGAGGTCAAACTGCCGAGCACGCAGTAGGCCCGGCTGATCGGGGGGGTGAGTTTGAGAATCAGGGTGATCCCCAGGAACGCCACCAGCCATGGGACGCAGGTTTCCGCGATGACCGTGAAAGTCCGCCGGATGGCGAGGTAGTTCCGGGGGTCGTGGACCCGGAAATTCGCGAGCAAGACCAGTATCAGCAGCCCGCCGAAAATCACGTGGCCGAGGTAAGCGCGGAGATCGATCGCGGGATCATCCACTCCGAACGCCTGGAGCTTCGACTCGAAGCGCAGCAGGTAGGCCAGCAGCATCGCGATGAAAATCACCGCGGCGTCGCCGATGAAGTTGATCGCCACCAGCTTCTGATGGGCCACCCACGGTCGGTGCCGGTGACGGAGGGCGTAAGCGGTCGGGACGCTCTCCGGGACCGGAGAGGGCGGCGCGGGAGACTTCGCCGGGGCGGGCGGGTCCGCCTCGGGTGCCGGGGGTGCACAGTTGATGATTCGGGGGATGGGGGAAAGCGGGACGAGCGGATGGATCGACCTGCAAGGGGAATTCAAGCGGATTCGCAACGGAAAGTCCATTACGCGATGGGGGAAGCGGCGGATTCTCCGTCGTCGGAATCCCCGGCCGGCGCGGTCCCGGACGCCACCGCGCCGGCCACGGCGGGTTCCGACAGGGCCGGCAGGCTGAGCGGAACCACCGGCTCGGGTGCCGGGTTGCCTTTCGTTTGGAAAGCCATCTCGTTCCACACGAAGCCGACCAGATTGCCGCCCGAGGAGCGGATCAAGTCCGCCGCCTTGCGCAGGCCGCGTCGCTCGCCCGCGCCCTTGCGGACCACCATGCAGGTGCTGTCGGCATAGCGCGCCACCGCCAGCGCGTCGCTAACGGCGAGCACCGGCGGGCTGTCGATGACCACCACGTCGAACCAGCGGTAGGCCTCGTCCAACAGGACGGCGAAGCGGGTTCCCGACAGCAGCTCCGCGGCGTCGTTGCGCATCTGGCCGGAGGACAGCAGGTAAAGATTCGGCAAGGCGGTCGGGAAGCACGCCTTGGCGGGATCGCAGCCGCCGAGGAGAAAGTCGCCCAGGCCGCTGAACCCCTCGCCCAGATGATCGCGGCTCAGCCCGGGGCGGCGCAGGTCGGCATCGAGCAAGAGCGTCCGCCGGCCCTGTATCGCGAGCGACGCGGCGTAATTCATCGCGCACAGCGAGCGGCCTTCGCCCGGTCCGGCGCTGGCGAACAGGACGGTCCGCGCGCCGGGCTTGGCCGGCGGGGGAAGCAGCGCCGCCCGCAGCCGGCGGAAGGCCTCGGCGGTCGGCGAGGAAGGCGCGGACAGCAGCACCAGGTCGCCCTCGCGGCCGGGCTCGAAGGGCGGCAGGCTGGACAGCATCGGCACTCCGGTGGCCCGCGCCGCGGCGGCGGAATCGCGCACCCGGCCGTCGCGCAGCTCCATTCCGACCAGCAGCATCATGCCCGCCATCATCCCGGCGAATCCGGCCAGCGGCAGCAGGATCCTCTTCGACGGCTTGATCGCCTTCTCGGGCACCAGCGGCGGCTCGGACCAAGTGATCGCCGAGGCGGCGACCGCGTTGGCGAGGGTGGTCTCGCGCAGCCGGGTGTCGACCTTGGCATACAACTCGCGGGCGGCATCGGCCTCCCGCTTGACCTGGTCGAAGCCGGCCCGCACGCCTTCGACCGCGACCGCGACGGTCCGCGCCCGGTCGACTTCGCCTTGCAGCTTCGATTCGTTCTCCAGCGCGACATGGTAGCTCTTTTCCAGCGCCTGACCGGCCGAGCGGACCGCCTCCACCAGGTCTTCCTTCAGGTTCGCCACTTCGCGGGCGGCTTCCTGGAACACCGGATGCTTGAAGAGATAGCGCTCCTGAACCTTGGCAAACTCGAGTTCCTTGGCTTGCAAGGCACGGGCGATCGCCAGCACCTCGTCCGAGCGGGGGGGACTGCCGATGCCGCCGAGCGAGTCGGGATCCGCGGGGTCGAAGCTCTTGAAGGACTCGTATTCCGCTTCCAGCCGCAGCCGCTCGGACTTGGTCCGGGTCAACTGGCTGTTGAGGGTGCCCAGTTCGTCGTCGAGCGCACCACCACCGTCCCGCCCCGCGAGCCCGGGCACCGGATGGTCCTCGCGGAATGCCTGCAAGCGCGCCGCCGCCGCTTCCATCGCGGCGCGGAGCTTCACCTCTTCCTGCGCCAGCCCTTCTCCGGCGCGCCGGGCCAGATCCTCCCGCCGCTCCTTGATCCAAAGGTCATACTCGGCGACCAGCGACTCGACCAACCGCTTCGCCCGCTCGGGAACCGTATCCTCCAGGCGGATCACCACCACCCGCGTGCCACGGTCGAGCTTCACCCGCGTCCGCTTCGCGAGCCGCGTCACCAGTCCCTGCTCGCTGGTTCCCGGCGGCGCGAAGTCCGCCGCTTCCGCCAGACCGTTCGCGCGGGCCACCCGCAGCAACGGCACGCTCGATGCCAGGTTCCGCTCGATCGTCAGCAGTTGCTCGAGATCCTTCGATTCCTCCGGCGACATCCCCTCGATATTGAGCACGTCGGGCGCGTGGCTGCTCACTTCGACCGAGCCGACCGATTCATAGATCTTCGGGGCCCCTTTCAAATAAGTCCACATCGCGGCGACGGCCACCGCCATTCCGAGGCGCAGCAGGATCTGGAACAACCGCAACGGCTCGACCTTGGGCAGATACAAGGTGGGCTCGGCCGCGGCCAGGTCCATGCGGGACGGGGCGGCGGGATGCTCGAATTCCTCGGTCGCGCGGGGAGCCCGGGCAGCGGATCCCGCTCGCCCCTCGCGGTCGGCGATCTCGAGGCGCGGCTGGAACAGCATCCCGCCGTCGGCCGCGCGGCCGCCCGGGTTCACGACGGCCGTCTCATCGCCTACGTCACCCCGGCCGACGCGAGCGGCGGACTCGTCGCGCTGCGGGCCAGCCAGTGGGACCAGCGGCATCGCGAAGCCCTCGCGCAAGCCGGCGCAACCCGCCCCGGCGGCGAGCCCGACGAGTGGACCGAAACCACCGTGGCGCGCCTCCGCAAGTTCGGCCGGCGGCGGATCTTCGAGATCGGCTGCGGTACCGGCGGGCTCCTCGCGCGCCTCGCCGCCGACACCGAATGCTACTGGGCCAGCGATCTTTCCAAGGTCGCGATCGACGCGCTGCAAGCGGCTCGGCCGGGACCGAACGTGAGGCTTTGCTGCCGCCCGGCCGACGATTTCAGCGGCGTCCCGGAAGGCTATTTCGACACCGTGGTCATCCACTCGGTCGCCCACTGTTTTCCCGACGCCGGCTACCTCGCCCGGGTTCTCGGCGGGGCCGCCCGCGTGCTCAAGCCCGGCGGCCGCATCTTCCTCGGCGACCTGCGGAGCCGGGCCCTGCTCGCCGCCCGCCACGCGGATGCCCTCCGCCAGCGCGCCACTCCCGGCACCACCTGCGGCCAGCTCCGCGAGCAACTCGCCCGGCGGCTTGACGGCTCGACCGAGCTCGCGCTCGATCCCGCCTGGTTCGACCAAGCCGGCATTCCGGGGCTCAGCCACCTCGAGATCCAACTGCGCCGCGGCAGCCAGACCACCGTCGCCACGACCTATCACTCTGACGCCATCCTGCATGTGGGCGAAAAGCCCGCGCTGCAACTCGTCAACAAGTGGCGCCAATGGGAGCGGCTCAATCTTGAGCAGCTCGAAGCGGTCCTCGCCGAAAGCAGCGGCGAACTGGTGATCGCCGGCATCCCCGACGCGCGGGCTTGCTCGCGGCTCGGCTTCCTGCGGGCGCTTGAACATTCCGCGGAGACCGGCCCGCTGCCCTTCGCCCCCTCCTCGCCCTCGTCGGCCCTGACCGCGGAACAGCTCCACGCCGTGGCCGAAGCGAACGGCTTCCGGGCCCACGTCCGCTGGCGCGGCAACGGCTCGGCCGGCTTGCTCGACGTGATGTTTCTTCCCGCCGGCAGCGGCCTGCTGCCGCTGTGGCCCGTCCCGGCGACGACGCCGCCGCTCGTCCGCGAGCCCTTTTCCGAGGTCAGCCCGGCAAACCTCGCCGCCACCTTGCACCGGCATCTGGCCGGCAGCTTGCCCGCCCACCTGCTGCCCGCCGCGTTCGTCAAGCTCGGCGAGTTCCCGCTGGCGCCCGACGGCCAGGTCGACCGCGCGGCGTTGCCGGTCCCGGCGGATTCCGGCGGGTCCAGCGACCACGACTCCCGGGTGCCCACGGGATTCCCCGAGCGTCAGCCCGACCGCGGCACCCTCAGTCCTTTGTCCGGCATCACGCGCCGGGATTGAACCAAGCCGGCCGCGGCCCCGGCTCCCGGCCGGAGCGTCAGGACTTTTCCCACACCCGGGTCCGCAGCGCCTCGCCGGCGGCCCGTGCCTCGGCTTCCTTCTTGCTCTTGCCCTTGCCGGTGGCGAGCACGAGGCCCCGCCACGAAACTTCCGCCTGGAACACCTTCCGGTGGTCCGGCCCGCTCTCGCCCAGCACCCGGTAGCTCGGCGCCTCCGGGTGGATCGCCTGCAAGCTCTCCTGCAGCTCGCCCTTGGGATTCCGCTCCTCCGGGCTGCCGGCCAGCGCCTCGATCTCCGACTGGAAAAGCCGCAGCACCAGGTCGCGGGCGCCGCTGTAGCCGGTGTCCAGATACACCGCGCCGATCAAGGCCTCGAAGCCGTCGGCCAGCGTCGACATCCGCCGCCGCCCGCCGGTCGCCTCCTCGCCCTTGCCGAGCAGCACGTAGCTGCCGAGATCGATCGTCAGCGCGAACCGCGCCAAGGCCCGCCGCGACACCAGTTGCGAGCGCAGCTTGGTCAACCGGCCTTCCGGGAAATCGGGGAACATCCGGTAAAGATCCTCGGTCAGGATCAACTGCAAGACCGCGTCACCCAGGAACTCCAGCCGTTGGTTGTCGAAGTGCGGACGCTGCGACTCGTAGGCGAGGCTCGGATGGGTCATCGCCTCGGCTAACAGAAGCGAATTGCGGAATTTGTATCCGAGGCGACTCTCGAGGCTTTCCATACGGTGAATCCCAACCACAACCGCCTCCCTCAACCGGAGCAACCTCGCTCCCGAAAAAAAAGGTGGGGTGACCGACGGGACTCGAACCCGCAACAACCAGAATCACAATCTGGGGCTCTACCATTGAACTACGGCCACCATTTTACCGGCGGGCGGCAGAACTAAGCGATGCCCGCGCGCTTGCAAAGCAAAAATCCACCTTCATTCCGGGGGAAAACACGCAGCCATGAACGACGATCCCCATCCCGTGCCGATCACCGGCGAGCTCGATCTCCACACCTTCCGGCCCTCGGAGATCGGCGAGCTGCTGCCCGGATATTTCGCCGAATGCCGGCGCGCCGGAATCTTCGGAGTCCGGGTGATCCATGGCAAAGGCAGCGGCGCCCTGCGGGAGGGCGTCCATGCCCTGCTCCGGCGCTTGCCCGCGGTTGCGGAATTCCACTACCCCGCGGCCAGCGGCGGCTGGGGAGCCACCTGGGTGATCCTCAAGCCGTCCGCGCCAGAATCCACAGCAGGTCCGACAGCCGGTTGAAAAACAAGCGCAGCACCGCCGGAACCTCCTCGCCGGTTTCATGCAGCTCCAGCACCGCCAGCTCCGCCCGGCGCGCGACCGTCCGGGCCACGTCCAGTCCCGCCCGGGCCATCGAATGTTCGGCCCCGGGGCGCGCCCAGCCTTTGAAGACGATCCCCCGCTTTTCGAAATCCCGCGCGGTCTCCACCAGCCACGCCAGATCTTCCTCCCCCACCGCCGCGAAGCCCGCCTCCCGGTAGCGCTCCTCGTCCCCCGGCAGGCAGGCGAACTGCCCCATCAGCCCCACCAGGAGGTCCTGCACCCGGTCGATCACCCGCTCGATCTCCTCCATCGCCCCGGCCGCCCGCGCCAAACCCAGCGCCGCGTTCAGTTCGTCCACCGTCCCCAGCACCGCCACCCGCCGCGAGGTCTTGGCAATCCGCCGCCCGAACAGCAGGTCGGTGTCCCCTTCGTCGCCCCGGCCGGTGATGATGCTCATGGGGGAAGCCAAGCACCAATCATCAATCTTCCAATCATCAATCAGGGTGCTTTGAAGAAGTTTTGCCTCCGCGAGCGGGTGGCAGGCGGATTCATTCCAGTCGACCGCGTCAGGGGCACTTCGTTTGGTGATTGGAAGATTGATGATTGGTGATTTCTTCCCCCCATGCTCCTCGCCCGCCTCGACGACGGTCCGGAAATCTTCCACACCCTCCAAGGCGAAGGCGTGTCGGCGGGACTGCCGGCCGTCTTCATCCGCTCCGCCCTTTGCAACCTCCATTGCCGCTGGTGCGACACCGACCACACCTGGAATTTCGAAGGCACGCCCTGGCCGCACGACAAGGACGCCGACCCGGCCTACCGCAAGCACCGCAAGGCCGACGTGACCCTGGAAATGCCGGCCGCCGCGATCGTCGCACGCGTCGCCGCCTACCCCTGCCGCCGGGTGGTCCTGACCGGTGGCGAGCCGTTGCTCCAGCAGGACGGCTGGCTCGCGGTGATCGCCGGCCTGCGCGCGCTGGATCCCGCCTACCGCTTCGAAGTGGAAACCAACGGCACCAAGCGGCCGACGCCGGAGTTCCGCGCGGCGGTCGACCAGTTCAATGTTTCGCCCAAGCTGGCCAACTCCGGGATGGAGGAGCGGCTGCGGACCGCCCCGGACGTTCTCGCCGACCTCGCCTCCGAGCCAAAGGCCTGGTTCAAATTCGTCGCCCGGGACGAGGCCGACCTCGCGGAAATCGCCGCCTTTGCCACCCGCTTCGCCATCGTCCCGGAGCGGGTGCTGGTGATGCCGGAAGGCCGCACGTCCGCCGATCTGGACCGCCACGCGCTGGCCATCGCCAGCGGCTGCATCGCGCGCGGCTGGCGTTTCTGCGACCGCCTCCATGTCCGCCTGTGGGGCGACCGCCGCGGCGTGTGAGCGCGACCGCCGCCAAGCGGCCGCGCCGTCAGTCCGCCCGCCGCTCGCGCCCCGGCAAAAGCAGCGACAGCACTGCCATCGCCACCAGCGCGCCGCCCTCATCGGAATTTGGAACTTGGCACTTCCCCCCCTGGCACTTCCTCCTCTCCCCGTGGCCTCCTTCGTCGTCTCCATCGCCGCGCTCCGGCGCAACACCGCCCTGCTCCGCGCAACCGCCGATGCCGCGGGCTGCAAGATCGTCCTCGCGCTGAAGGGCTTCTCCTGCTGGAAGGCCTTCCCCCATTTCCGCGAGCACCTCGACGGCTGCTGCGCCTCGGGCCTGTGGGAAGCCGAGCTGGCCCGCGACTACTTCGGCAAGCAGGTCGTCACCTACTCGCCCGCCTATCAGGAGGAGGAAATCCGCCAGCTCTGCGGGTTCACCCACCACCTCGACTTCAACTCGCTCTCCCAGTGGTTCCGCTTCCGGGACATCGTGATGGAACATCCGCGCTTCAAGAACGGCCAGCTCCACTGCGGCCTGCGGATCAATCCCGAATGCTCCACCGGTGCCACCCCGCTCTACGATCCCTGCGTCGCCGGCTCGCGGCTCGGCATCACCGCCGACCAGCTCGCGGGTGCCGATCTAACGGGCTTGTCCGGCCTGCATTTCCACACGCTGTGCGAGCAGGACTCCGACGACCTGGAGAAAACCCTCGCTGCGGTCGATGAGAAGTTCGGCCACCTCCTCCGCTCGCCGCAGTTCACGTATCTCAACATGGGCGGCGGACACTGGATCACCAAGCCCTTCTACGATCGCGACCGCCTGATCCGCCTGGTCCGCGAGACCCTCACCAAATACGGCGTCGAGGTCTGGCTTGAGCCCGGCGAGGCCAATGCGATCCACACCGGCGTGCTCCGCGCGACGGTGCTCGATGTCTTCGAAAGCATGGGCCACCGCCACGCCATCCTCGACATCTCCGCCACCGCCCACATGCCGGACGTCCTCGAAATGCCCTACCGCCCCGATGTCTTTCTCGTCGAAAGTTCCAAGTCCGAAGTGCCAAGTGCCAATGCGCCCTGCGTCACTTTCGAAGGCGAATCCTATATCCCCGCCACCGACCCATCTTCCGCCAATCCACAATCGACAATCATCCATCATCAATCGTCAATCTCCCACCGCCTCGGCGGCCCGACCTGCCTCGCCGGCGACGTCACCGGCGACTTCGCCTTCCCCCGCCCGCTGGAGGTCGGCGACATCCTCGTCTTCGACGACATGGCGCACTACACGATGGTGAAGACGACGACCTTCAACGGCGTCCCGCACCCGTCGATCGTGCTCCAGCACGAGGACGGCCGCCTCGAAACGATCCGCGAGTTCGGCTATCCGGACTTCCGCGACCGGCTGAGTTGAGCGTCCCGCCCCAGCCGAAGTAGCGCAACTTTGCAAGTTGCGTGCTTCTGGCGTCCCAACGCACCCCGACGCCACCGAACCCACCTCCCAAGCCTCGCCCCGTGCCGCAGCGCGCATCCGCGCATCCCGTTCGCAGCCGGCCCGAAGCACCCGTTCGGACCCATCCCCGAAGCGGTCCGCACCCGCGCGCAACTTGCAAAGTCGCGCTACTTCGCGTCCCGCGCTCCACTTACCGTTGCAACGTGCCCATGCTCCTCCTCCGCCACGATCGTTCCCCCGCTCATCTTGACCACCCGCCGCGCCTTCGCCGCCAGCGCCGGATCATGGGTCACCAGCACCAGCGCGGTACCCGCGTCGCGGTTGAGGCGGAACAGCATCTCGACGATCGGGCCGCTGGTCTCGGCGTCGAGGTTGCCGGTCGGCTCGTCGGCGAAGAGAATCTTCGGCCGGTGGATGAAGGCGCGGGCCAGGGCGACGCGCTGCTGCTCGCCGCCGGAAAGTTGCAGCGGGTAGTGGTCAAGCCGGTCGCCGAGACCGACTTCCGTCAGCAGCGCTTCCGCCTCCTTCTCCCGCCCCCGCTCGCCGCGCAGTTCCAGCGGGACGAGCACGTTCTCGATCGCGGTCAGCGTCGGGATCAGCTGGAAACTCTGGAAGACGAAGCCGACCAGCCGGTTGCGCAGCGCCGCGCGGGCGTCCTGGTCGAGCGATTCCATCGCCTGGCCGTCGAGCAGGACCGAGCCGCTGGTGGCGTCGTCAAGGCCCGCGCAGAGGCCGAGCAAGGTCGTCTTGCCGCTGCCGGAGGGGCCGATGATCGCCATCGTGTCGCCCTCCTCCAAGGCCAGCGAGACGTCCCGCAGCACCGTCAGCTCGTGGCTGGCGGTGCGATGGACTTTCTTGAGGTCGCGCACCTCGAGCAGCGTCCGTTTGACAGCTCGGGGGGCGGGTTCTAGGCTGGCGGGCGATGCGGATGACATGTCGGAAATTGCTGGCGTTGGGGCTGCTGGTCGTGACGGGCGGCGGACTATGGGCCGAAGACGCGCCGAATGCAAATGGCGCGAAGAAGCGGATCGTCGTCCTCGGCGACAGCATCACCGCGGGCTACGGGCTCGATCCCGAGGAGGCCTACCCGGCCTTGCTGCAAAAGAAGATCGATGCCGCCGGCCTGCCATTCACCGTGACCAACGCCGGGGTCAGCGGCGACACCACCGCCGGCGGCTTGCGGCGGGTTGCCTGGGCGCTGGGCCAGCAAGGGGCCGACGTGCTGGTCGTCGCGCTCGGCGGGAATGACGGGTTGCGCGGGATCCAGCCGGAGCAGACGAGGGAGAACCTCGCCGGGATCATCGACAAGGCCCGGACCAAGAACCCCGGGATGAAGGTGATCGTCGCCGGGATGCAGATGCCCGACAACATGGGCGCGGAATTCACCACGAGTTTCAAATCGCTCTTCCCCGAGATCGCCAAGGAGAAGAAGGCCGCGCTGGTTCCCTTTCTGCTTGAAGGCGTCGGCGGCAGCGAGGAATTGAATCAAGCGGATCGGATCCACCCGACCGCGGAGGGGCAGGTCAAGGTGGCGGATACGGTGTGGAAGGTGCTGAAGGGGGAGCTCGCGGCCAGCGGCGAGGTAGTGCCTTGAGGCGGCGCGACAGCCGCGCATCCCCCTTGGTTCCGCGAATGTCGGGCGGCAGGATGCCGCCCGACCCTCGTCATGTCGCCTTCAAGGCGACACTCCGATCAGGCAGCCGCCCCAAGGAGTGTGGACCTTTGGGCAACACGGTGTCGACGGCACGACGCCACGACGCGGCAACCCCAAGGAGTGTGGACCTTTGGTCAACACGGTGTCGACGCCACGTCGACACTCCTCAGGGCGGCTCGGGTCACCAAATCTTGCACCTCTCCTCCGGCTTGCGCCACATCGGATCGCCTTCCCGGATCCCGAAGGCGTCGAAGAACTCCTGCTGGTTGACCAGCGGCCCGTAGGCGCGGAAATTGCCGGGGGCGTGCGGGCCGCGGGCGACCTGCATCCGCATCGCGTCGTCCCGATAGAGGGTCCGCCATTGCTGCGCCCAGGAGATGAAGAACCGCTGCTCCTGGGTCAGGCCGTCGATCAACTCCGGGTTCTTGCCCTTGAGCGCGCGCTGCAAGGCTTCGAAGGCGATCGAGGTGCCGCCGAGGTCGGCGATGTTCTCGCCGAGCGACAACTGCCCGTTGATCGCCAGCCCCGGCAAGGCCTGGTAGCCGTTGAACTGCTCCACCAGCTTCTGCGCCCGCTCGCGGAAGCGCTGGTCGTCTTCCTTCGACCACCAGTCGGTCAGGTTGCCGTCGGCGTCGGAGTTGCGGCCCTGGTCGTCGAAGCCGTGGGTGATCTCGTGGCCGATGATCGCCCCGATGGCACCGTAGTTCGCCGCGTCGTCCGCATGGAAATCGAAGAACGGCGGCTGGAGGATGCCGGCCGGGAAAACGATCTGGTTGGTGGACGGGGAATAGTAAGCGTTCACCGTCGGCGGGCTGATGCCCCACTCGCCGCGATCGACCTTTTGGCCGGTGCGGTCGATCGCCCGGCGCGACTCCGCGAGACTGGTCCGCACGATGTTGCCGAAGTAGTCGTCGCGGCGGATCCCGATGGCCGAGTAGTCCTTCCATTTCGCCGGGTAGCCGATCATCGGTTCGAAGCGGTCGAACTTCGCCAGGGCCTTCCCGCGGGTCTCGTCGGACATCCACTCCAGCTTCTCGATCCGCGCGCGGAAGACCGCCTGGATGTTGCGGATCATCTCGTCCATCTTCGCCTTGGCTTCCGGCGGGTAGTGCTTGTCCACGTAGAGCTTGCCGAGGGCCTCGCCGATCGAACCGTCCACCGCGCGGATCCCCCGCTGCCAGCGCGGCTCCTGGCTCGGCGTGCCGCTCAGCACGGTGCCGTAGAAGCGGAAGTTCTCCTCGCCGAAGGGCTCGGCCAGGTAGGGCGCGGCGGAGCGCAGGAGCTGCCAGCGCAGGTAGCTCTGCAAGTCGGCGAGCGGGGTCGCGAGCAGAGTCTCCGACAGCCCCTCATAGAACTTCGGCTGCCCGACGATCACGTCGGTCACCCCGGCCGGAAGGCCGATCGCCTTCGTGAAGCGCGGCAGCGAAATCCCCGGATAAGCGGCGGCCGCTTCGGCGATCGTCATCTTGTTGTAGTTCGCCATCCGGTCCCGCAGCTCCACCGGCAGCTTGGCGTTGGCCGCGAGGGCTTTCTCGAATCCGAACACCACCTTGGCCCGCTCCGCCGCCGCGGCGGGCGCTTCGCCGGCGAGTTCGAACATCTTCGCCACATGGGTGATGAACTCGCCGCGTTCCCGTTCGAAGGCCGCGGAGAAATAGTATTCCTTCGAAGGCAGGCTCATCCCGCCCTGATAGAGGCCGAAGGCGTAGCGGTCGCTTTCCTTGGCATCGGGACCGAAGCCCGCGCCGAAGAAGGGGCTGCCAAGGGTCAGGTGCATCCCGGCGGCCCGGTCGAGCAACTGCTCCCGGTCTTCCGCCGCGTCGATCGCCGTGAGCTCCGCCGCGACCGGCTCGAGACCGCGTCGGTTGATCGTCGCGGTATCGATCGCCGACGCATAGAAATCGCCCACCTGCTGGCTCGGGCTGCCGGGCGCCCCGGGCTCCGCCGCCGCTTCTTCGGCGATCACCTTCAGCCGGCCGATGTTGATCTCCGCCAGCTCCATGATCGCTCCCCAGCGCGCCTTGTCCGCCGGGATTTGCGTGCGGCCATACCAGCCGCCCGCGGCATACTTCGCGAAGTCCGCGCGCGGCTCGACCGAGCGGTCCATCTTGTCGACGCCGAAGGCCTGGGTCAGCGCTTCGCCCTCTTTCGGGGTCTTCTGGGCAAAGAGCCCCACCCCGGCGGTCAAGGTCAACAGGGTGGCGGCGAGCGGGAAATGGGATTTCGGCTTCATGAAGGAAAGAAGGGACGGCTGGAAGATGGAGCATCCGCCCGGCGGTTCAAGCCCCGGCGAAAGGTCCGCCGCGATTCCGCATTGAGGGAGAATCCGGCCCTCCTGTGATCCCCATGCGACTTTTCCTCCTGCTCCTGCTTCCCTTCACGGTCGCGACCCCGAAGGCGAGGGACCTGCTCTACCCACCGTCGCCCTTCGTCGTCGATGTCACGAAGCCCCCGTACGGAGCCAAGGGCGACGGGGTGAGCGACGACACCGCGGCGCTCCAGCAGGCGATCAACGAGAACACCGGACGTCACCGCTTGCTCTTCTTTCCGGCGGGGACCTACCTCGTCAGCCGGACCTTGAGCTGGCCGAAGACCTGGCAAGGCCGCGACAACTGGGGCAAGACCTACCTCCGCGGCGCGCATCGGGACCGCAGCGTGATCCGGCTGAAGGACGCGACCTTCACCGATCCCGCGAAACCGCAGGCGATCATGGGGTGCGGCGGGTTCGGATCGGCGGACTGGTTCCACAACTACGTCGAGCACCTGACCTTCGACGTCGGCAAGGGCAACCCCGGCGCGACCGCGCTCCAGTTCTACTCGAACAACAGCGGCGCGGTGCGCGATTGCCGCTTCGTCGCGGGCGAGGACAGCGGGGTGGTCGGGCTCGACCTCGGCCACCGCGACATGAACGGCCCGCTGCGGGTGCGGAACTGTGACGTCGAAGGCTTCCGGATCGGCAGCGCCACCGCCCACGGCGTGAACGGCCAGGTCTTCGAGAATATCACCCTGAAGGGCCAGCGCGAGATCGGCTTCAAAAACGAGGGCCAGGCGATCAGCATCCGGAAACTGACCCGCGACAACGCGGTGCCGGCGCTCGCCAGCTACGGGACGATGCTTCTGATCGACGCCACTCTAACCGGCCGCGGCAAGGCGAACGGAGCGCCTGCGATCGTGAACTTCAACGGCGGCCGGATCTTCCTGCGCGATATCAAGACCACCGGCTACCGCCGCGCGCTCGCCGACATCGCGACGCCGGACTTCACCGCGGCCTACCGGGTCGATGGAGAAGACAAGCCCGGAAGCCTCGGCCCGGACATCGCGGAGTATTGCAGCCACCCCGCCACCCGCCCTTTCCCCTCGCCTGCCACCTCGCTGCGGCTGCCCGTGAAAGAGACCCCGGAAGTCCCGTGGGACGATCCCGCCACCTGGGCCAACGTCGATGACTTCGGCGCGGATCCAGCCGGCGAGAAGGACTCGGCGGCGGCGATCCAGAAGGCGATCGACTCCGGCGCGACCACCGTTTTCCTGCCCGGCAGTTATGACCTGCGGTCCACGGTGAAGATCCGCGGCAAGGTGAGGCGCGTCGTCGGGCTCGGCGGGATGATCAACTACGGCAAGGGCCTGAAGCCCGACTTCCACCTGACCGATGGCGACGCGCCGCTGGTCAGCATCGAACATTTCGCGAACATCCACGGCGGCCTGAAGCTCGACACCCGGCGCACGCTGGTGATGCGCAGTGTTTCCGACTGCGACCTCACGATGACCGCCGCGACGGAAGGCGGCGAACTGTTCTTCGAGGACGTGGTCACCCACGACCTGAAGCTCCGCAAGCAAAGCCTCTGGGCGCGCCAGCTCAACATCGAGAACGAGGGCACCCACCTGGTCAACGATGCCGGGCAGCTCTGGGTGCTCGGCTACAAGACCGAGCGCGGCGGCACCCTGCTCGACACCCGCGGCGGCGGCCGCAGCGAGATCCTCGGCGGCTTCAGCTACACCACCACCGCCGGCAAGCTCGCGCCGATGTTTGTCAATAACAACTCGTCCGTCTTCGCCTTCTTCAACGAGGTCTGCTACAACGGCGATCCCTTCACCGTCCGCATCCGGGAGACCCGTGGCGGGGAGACCAAGGCCGTAGGCAAGGACGAAGGCGGCACCACGCCCTACTCCGGGCGTGCCCGCTAAAGGCCGCCTGTTCGAGGGTCAGCCCGATACTATCGCGGAGCTTCACCCGCTGGCAGCCCGGCACGGGCTCACCACGTTACCGCGCGGCGGCGCCGAGCGGCGGGCGCTGGCGGTGGAAGGCCGTGGCGTTCTGGTAGAGGCCGGCGAGTTGCACGGCGTCGGCCTCGCCGAAAAGTTGGCCGATGAAGCAGATGCTCGCCGCTTTCCCCCCGGTCTTGTCGCCATTGGGCACCACGACGCACGGATGCCCGGACATGTTGGTGAAGAGCAGTTGCTTGCCGCGCCAGGAGGGCGCGACAATGACATCCAGCTCCTCGAACAGTCCCGCCATTTCCTGGATCAGCCGGCTGCGCAGCCGCATCGCTTGCAGGTATTCGACGGCCGGGATGAAGCGGGCGGACCGAAAGGTGTTCGGCCAACTCGAGTCCGCTTGCTGGACGAGCTGGTCGTCCTGGTTGGCGCGGGTCAATTCATCGAACGCCGCCGCCGCCTCGGCCTCGAGGGTGAGCATGAGCGGTTCGGCGGGGATCGCCGGCCAGTTCAGTTCGCGCAGCTCGAACCCGAGGGACCGCAAGGTGGCGAGCGTGGCCAGGTCGTTCGGCTGATTGCCTTCCGCTTGGTCGAAGTCGGCCTTCACGTATCCCACCCGCAGGTTTTTCTTCTTCTCCGTGAAACGGAAGGCCGCGTCCACCGTGGTGGGGTCCGCCGGATCGGCACCGCGGATCGCATCCAGCACCAGCGCGCAATCCTCCACGCTGCGGGCCAGCGGACCGACCTTGTCCAAGGACCAGCAAAGCGTCATCGCTCCAGCCCGGCTGACCCGCCCGAAGGTCGGCCGCAGTCCCGTCGTGCCGCACACCGTGGCGGGGGAAACGATCGATCCCAGCGTCTCGGATCCCAGCGCGAAGGGCACCAGGCCCGCCGCGACCGCGGCGGCGGAGCCCGCCGACGAGCCGCTCGAGCCACGCGCGGGATCCCACGGGTTGCGGGTCCGTCCGCCGAACCAGACGTCGCCCATGGCCAGTTCGCCGAGACTCGTCTTGGCCACCAGCACCGCGCCGGCATCCTCCAGCTTGCGGATGACCGTCGCGTCGGTGGCCGGGAGACGCCCGGCATTCAGCGCGACCCCCCAGGTCGTGGCGATCCCCTTGGTGTCGAAAAGGTCCTTCGCCGCGTAGGGAATCCCGTGCAGCGGGCCGCGCCACTTGCCATCGCGCAGCTCATCGTCGGCGCGCCGCGCCTGGCCGAGCGCGAGCTCCTCGGTCACGGTGATCGCGCAGTGCAGGCTCGGGCCGATCGTCTTCAAGCGGTCCAGATAGAAGCGGGTCAATTCCCCGGAGGTGATCTGGCGCGAGCGGATCAATCCCGCCAGCTCGGCCACCGTCGCGAACGCGAGATCCTCGTCCCGCTCCGGTCGCTGGAACGTCGGGTCCGGCGCCCAAACCGTCTTCCCCGCTTGACGCTCGATCTGGAACCCCGGCGGCAGCGGATTGAAAAGCAAGGCGGGCGCGAGTTCGTTGGGAAACGCTTCCTTGCGCAGCGCCTCGTAGGTCGCGAGCCGCCTGCCCAGCCCGCCGGCCATTTGCCCGCGCTCTTTCCCGTCAAAGTCGAGGCCGATGACCTGGCCGGCCGCGCCGATCGCCTCGGCGGAAACCCGCGGGGCCTCTTCTTGCGACTCGGCCGCCGGGGACCAGATCAAGCACAGGATCGGAAGGACGACGGGAAGGGCTTTCATCTGGGAGGGAATGTTAAATCGGATCTTGGAGCGTTTGAAGGCGGGAAACCCGCTCATGCCGGATCGGGCGAGGAAAAGGGGTCATCGATCCGGATCTTCCACTCAAGCGGCCGGCACGCCGCGCAAGGTCAGCACCGCGAGTTCCGGCGGGCAGGCAAAGCGGACCCGCAGGCCGACGGTGCCGACGCCGCTGGTCACGAACAGGTTCGATCCGCCGCGGGTGTACGAACCTTTGATATACTTCCGGCCGTAATCGACTTTGACCGGCGCATATCCGACGAGGGGCACCCGGCATTGCCCGCCGTGGGTGTGGCCGGAGACCTGCAGTTGGATCTCGCGCTGCGAGGACATGACATCGAAGTAGTCGGGCTCGTGGACCAGCGCGAGCACCGGCGTGGCGGGCGCGATGCCCTTCAACGTGGCGGCGGGATCGGGCTTGCCGAGCCACACGAAATCGGTGCCCGCCACCGCCAGCGTGTCGCCCTTGATGCGAAGCTGGCTGTTTTGGTTGATGAGAAACGGGATGCCCGCCTTCTCGAACGAGCGCCGCACGAAATCGCGACCCGGGTGCCAGCCGTCGTGATTGCCCATCACCGCGAACACGCCGTGGCGCGTCTTCACCCGTTCGAGGATCTTCAGCAAGGGTGCGAGGACTTCACCGCTGTGCGTCACGTAGTCGCCGGCCAGCGCCAGCAGATCGAGATCCTCGGCGTTGACGCGGGCGACCGCCTTCTCCACCAGCGCCTCGTCCTGGCCGGGCCGGAAATGGAAATCCGCGAGCACTCCGACCCGCAGCCCTTCCAGTCCCGGCGGCAGGTTCCGGCAAGCGACATCATGACGATTCACCCACAGCAAGCCGGGCTCGAGCCACAAGGCATCGGCAAAAGCGCCCGCGGTTCCGGCGGCCAGCAAGCACAACGCGCGGCGTCGGCTGAGCGCTCCGAAAGGTCCGTTGGCAGGCAGGGCGAGCTTCATGGGGCGGGATGGAAAAGTCTTACTGTGAAAGCCTGATGAAGCGAGGGTGAATTGGGATTGCGGACGTGGTAGCCGATTGCCGCCATGGAAGATCGAAGTTGAGGCGTGTCGACCTGCGGTCGACTTCATGTGGACCACAGGTCCACTCTCCTTATCTTTATCGGGCGGCCGGGACCGGCGCGGGCTTCCCGGTCAGTGCGGTGTACGCCGCCTTGGCCATCTCTCCCGCGCCTTCCGCATTCGGGTGCACCCGGTCGGGCAGCAGCTTCGGCTTGTCGGCGAGCGCCTTGTGCATGTCGATCACCCCGAGGCTCATCTCCTCCGCCAGCTGGTCGATCCGCTTGATCCATTCCTGAAGGTTCTTGTCATTGATCCCGAAGTTCCCGGGATCCGGCACCGGACACGGGCGGCACACATAGATCCGCGGCTCGCTGGCGAGCCCTTGGAACGAGTTCACCAACTCGGTGTAGTCGGCGACGAACTCCTTTTCGTGGGCCCAGTTCTGCGGCTTGGTGTCGTTGGTGCCGAGCATGATGATCACCACGTCGGGCTCGGACTTGAGCGCGTCCTGATAGGCTTTCTCCTTCCAATACGGATGGTCGCCCTTCTTCAACAGCGTGCGCCCGCTGACGCCGAAATTCCCGACTTTCCACTCCGCACCGAGCAGTTCCTGCAGCTGGGCCGGATAGGATTTCCCCGGTCCGGCGCCGGAACCCTGCGTGATGCTGTCGCCGATGCAGGCGACCTTGACCGGAGCCTTGTAATCGCCCGGCTTGATCGGAGTCATCGGGGCGGCGGCCAGGGCGGCAATCGAAAGCAGGCCGGCGAACAGGTGGAGGATGGGTTTCATCGTGGTGTGGGTTGAAGGATCAGATTCGACCGCACGCGTCGAGCCCCGCGTCCGTCACGGACCCGCGGGTTTGCGCGGGATCCCGGGTTCAGGGCACCCGGACCACGCCCGGCGGCAGGGTGATGTCGCTCTTCACCGAACCGTCGGCCTGCTTTTCGTGGCGCACCCGGATCGGCCCCTTCGGCGTCGGATAGCTGCCCTCCGCCCAGCTCAGGCGGCCGAGCCGCGGCTCGATCCTCACCTTCGCGAATCCCGGTTCGGCCGGACTGATGCCGAGGACGTTCCTGCTCAGCCAGGCGGTCGGCCCGCCGGCCCAGCCGTGGCAGAAGCTGTGGCGGAAACCGACGTAGCAATGCGCGCCGAAGTCGCCGTGCAGGTCCTTCTTGCCGGGTGCCACCGGCTGGTCGATGGGCCCCGCGTTCTCGGTCCACGCCAGGTCGAAGTCCTCCCAGAAAGAGGTCGCGCCGAAGTCCAGCATGCCGCCCCAGTAGCGGCTGATCATGTCGAGTCCGGTGTCGATCTCGCCGGCCTTGGCGAGCGCGTTGAGCACGTAGAAACCATAGAACGTGCTGAGATCCTTCGGCCCCTCGCGGGCGAGGACCTTGGCGACTTCGGCCGGATCGCGCAGCCCGGCGAGGGCGAGCAAGGCGGCCGGCGATTTGCGGCCGGAGGCCTCGGGGAGGTGGCGCTTGAGCTGGTCCGCGGTCGTCGTGCACAGCGCGGCCGTCTCCCGGTCGCCGAGCAGCGTCATCAGCCGCGCGCCGCTTTCCATCGTCAGGTGCATCATCGCCTGCAAGCCCTCGTGCACCGCCGTCTTGTTCTCGAAGGTCGGCCAGTCGAGGAAGCGCATCCCGTCCAGCGTCTCCCGGCCGTCCTTGTCGACGAAGCCGCCGAGCCGCTTGAGCAGGGCGGTCAGGTAAGGCTGCTGCTGCTTCAAATAGGCGAGGTCGCCGTGATGGTTGAACCAGTCCTCGTGGAGGATGATCCACCACATCGAATACGAGCTGATGCCGTTCATCCACTCGGTGACCGGGGTGACATCGCGGGTCATGTCGAGGCTCCGGGGCACCACCTCGTTGGCCCCGAAGACGGCGTTGATCACCGCGACTTCCGGGTGCATGTCGCCCAGCCACACCAGCCGGTCGCGCTTCACGCCGTCCCACAGGTAATCCTGCATGTTGAGGTGGACGGTCCACGCGCCGGTCTGCCAGATCCGGTCGAGGCGCTCGTCGGAACAGCGGAACGACCCGACGTACGGGATATCCCGTAGTTTCAGCACGGCACGGACCTGCGCGATGCGGACTTCGGCGCCGTCGTCGGTGCCATCGATGCGGACAAAGCGGAAGCCGCTGGGGCCGACCGTCGTCTTGCCCAGCCACGGCAGCTTCACGTTGAAATCCCGCAGGGCGTGGTCGTTCTGCGCGCCGCGTTCGCCGATCTCCGCCATGGTCTCCGCCACCGATTCGCCGAAGCGGATCCGCACCGACGGCATCTCCTTCGACTCGGTGATCGGCGTGATCAGTTCGAGGTCGCCGCTGATCTGGACCCCGAAGTCGAGGATCACCCCCGACTTCCCCTTGAGCACCAGGGGCGGCACCGGGTCCTTCAAGACCGCCTGGCCGGGCTTGGCGACGAGCAGCTTGTCGGCGTTCGCCACCCCTTCCCCGCTGGTCCACACGACGCGCACCGGCGGCAGGATGAACGACGACAAGGGGCTCTTCTCCGAGCGGCTCACGAGGTCGGGAAGCTGACCCGGAGCGACGACCGAAAACACCAGCGGAAAGACCGCGGAAAGCGAAAGGAACGTGAGTTTCATAGGGCAATCCCGGCGACGCGAGGGACGCCCGGGGAAACGATTCATATCCGGTCCATCTTTCGCCTCCAGCCGCAAGCGCGTCACCCGTCGGCCGATCCCCGCAAACCGGGGCTTCCCACCGCCCCTCCGGCCTGAAAGAATGGATTCTTAATTCGCGCAGCAACACCCGGCCCGCGCCGACCGTAGAAGCCACCGTCCATGAAGCCCTTTCTCCTGCTTATCACCCTGATTTCCAGTCTCCCGGCCCAGGATTTGCTCCCGAGCCAGCCGCGCAGCGAGTATCAGCGGGGCCCCGTCGCCCTCGGCACCACCACCCCGCGCTTGTCCTGGAAACTGGCGCCCGCGCAAGCCGGTGCCCGCGACCTGATCCAGAGCGCCTACGAAATCCAGGCCGCGAAGTCCCCCGACGCCTTCGAATCCGCCCCGCTCTGGACCACCGGCAAAGTCGCTTCCGCCGCCACCGACCAGATCGCCTGGGCGGGCTCGCCGCTGGCCTCGCGCGACCGCGTCGTCTGGCGCGTCCGCGTCTGGGACGCCAAGGACCAGCCCTCGCCGTGGAGCGAACCGGCTTCGTTCGGCATCGGGCTGCTGGAACCGGTCGACTGGACCGCGCTGTGGATCAGCGCGAAGGACGACGGCACCTTCGTGACCAAGGAGAACATCCAGAATTTCATCAACGACCCCGCCCGCGGCAAGCTCCACGTCACCCCCGCCAAATACTTCCGCAACGACTTCGAAGCCCCGAAGATCACCCGCGCGACGCTCCACGCCACCGCGCTCGGCGTTTACAACGTCGAGATCAACGGCCTCCGCGTCTCCGACGAGGTGCTCGCTCCGGGCTGGTCGGCCTACCAGCGGCGGATCCACTCGCAGACCTACGACGTCACCACGCTGGTCAAAGCCGGCAAGAACACGATCGGCGCCACGCTCGCCGACGGCTGGTATTCCGGCTACGTCGCCTACGGCCTGCTGACCGACCAGGAAGGCCTGGTTCCCGGCATCAACGGCCGCTATTACTACGGCATCTCCCCGGCTGTTAGAGTGCAGCTCGAACTCGAACTCAGCGACGGCACCCGCCAAACCATCGCCACCGACACCACCTGGAAATGCTCCACCGGCCCGATCACCGAGAGCGACATCCTGATGGGCGAGTCCTACGACGCCCGCAAGGAACTGCCCGGCTGGTCGTCGCCCGATTTCGATGACTCGAAATGGCAGGCGTCGGTCTGCAAAACCGGCAGCAACGCGAAGATCGAGCCCCACCCCGGCAACCCCGTCCGGCCGATCGAACAAATCGTGCCCAGGTCGGTCCGCGAGCACGCGCCGGGCGTCCACATCTTCGACCTCGGCCAGAACATCTCCGGCGTGATCCGCCTGAAGGTGAAGGGCAAGGCCGGCGACAAGGTCACCATCCGCTACGCCGAGGTCCTCCACAACGACGGCCGCCTCAGCACCGAGAACCTGCGCTGCGCCCGCGCCGTCGACACTTACATCCTGAAGGGCGATCGCAACGGCGAGGCCTGGACGCCCGAGTTCACCTACCACGGCTTCCAATACGTCGAACTCACCGGCTTCCCCGGCACCCCGGACAAGAACGCCGTCACCGGCATCGTGCTCCACTCCGACACCCCCCTCCACGGCCGCTTCGAGTGCTCCGACCCGATGCTCAACCAGCTCTACAGCAACATGGTGTGGACCCAGCGCGGGAACTTCTTCGAGATGCCGACCGACTGCCCGCAGCGCGACGAGCGGATGGGCTGGACCGGTGACGCCCAGATCTACGTCCGCGCCGCCACCTTCAACGCCGACATCGCCGCCTTCTACACCAAGTGGCTGCGCGACCTGAATGACGACCAGTGGGACTACGGCGCGTATCCCGCCTACGCCCCCCGCCCGCTCGCCCGCCCCAACGAGCACCATGCCGCCGGCTGGATGGACGCCGGCGTGATCTGCCCGTGGACGATCTGGCAGGTTTACGGCGACACCCGGGTGATCCGCGAGCACTGGCGGAAAATGAACGATTTCATGGCCTGGCGCGCCGCCCGCGACCCCGAGCTGAAAGGCGCGCTCGACGACTGCAATTTCGGCGACTGGCTGTCGCTCGGCGACGTCAAGACCCCGATCCCTTTCATCGACCTCGCCTACCACGCCTACGACGCCAGGCTGATGGCCGAAATGGCCGCCGCGATCGGCGACACCGCCGCATCCAAAAAATACCAGGCCCAGGCCGCGAACGTCGCCGCCGCCTTCCAGCAAGCCTACCTCCAGCCCGACGCCAAGCTCGCCGTCCACAACCAGTCGGCCTACGCCATCGCGCTGTTCTTCGACCTGATTCCCGCCGCGCAGAAGGACGCCGCCGCCGGCCACCTCGCCGCGCTGGTGAGAGCCAACGGCAACAAGATGACCACCGGCTTCCTCGGCACCCGGCCGCTGCTGCCCGCCCTGTCCGCCACCGGCCACCACGACCTCGCCGGGATCCTGATGCAGCAGCGCGAGTTCCCGAGCTGGGGCTACGAAGTGGACAACGGCGCGACCACCATCTGGGAGCGCTGGAATTCCTACATCAAGGGCAAGGGCGTCCACGAACCGTCGATGAATTCCTTCTCCCACTACGCCTTCGGCGCGGTCTGCGAATGGATGTTCGCCGAACTCGCCGGCATCGACCGCGCCGCGCCGGGCTTCGACCGGGTGAAGATCGCCCCCCGCCCGACCGGCACCATCACCCGGGCCAGCGCCGGCATGGAGACCCGCCACGGCGCGCTGTCCTGCGCGTGGAAAATCGAGGACGGCAGCTTCACCGCCGACGTCGTGGTCCCGCCGAACACCACCGCGGAGATCATCCTGCCGGTGAAAGGCGGGGTCCTCGAAGGCGGCAAGCCCGCCAAGGAAGCCGCGGGGATCCGCGAAGCCACCGGCAACCGGCTCGTCGCCGGTTCGGGGACGTACCGGTTTACGGGCAGCTACTGACCACTTTACTGGATATGCTACTTTCACTGATTCATAGGTCGTACAGGACCTCTAAGACCTATCTCCTGGCGGCGGCCCTCACCCTACCGCTGGCCACCGCCGAAGTCCCCCTCAAGCTCACCCGCTTCGACGGACCCGCACCCTCCTTCAAGGAGCCGAGCCCCGGCACCCTGGAAATCCACGGACCCATGTCCGTCCTCGCCACCCCGGCCACACCGCCGGGCGCGGCCGACCAAGTACTAGAACTGGAGTATTTCTGCGCCGGCGGCGTCCCGACCTTCGCCGCGCTCCCCGGCCCGCCGTTCGAGGCGGAGACCGCCCGCTACCTGCCCGCGCTCGGCCACAGCGAGGCCTGGAACCGCTACGCCGCCCGCATCGCCCCGCCGGACCAGCCGCTCCCCGCCGGCTGGACCCAGCTCCGCCTCGACCTGCCGCTGCCGGCCGGCCGCGTGCTCCAGGTCCGCAATCTCAAGCTCCGCCCGGAACGCCCCGGCGAGTTCGACGCCGCACCGGCCAAGCCCTCGGCCGCCGCTCCCAAGGAAGCCCTGCAAAGCTACCTCGACCGCAAGTTCCCCGCGACCCTGACCCAGGTCTCCGTCGGCAAGGACGCCATCCACCTCGAAGGCCGGGCCGGCCCGGAAACCGGCGAACTCTTCCTCGCCGACATCCCGATGGACCTGCTGCTCGATGATCCCCGCTGCTGGGAGACCCTCGTCGCGGTGAAGCCCGCCGCCGATGGCCGCTTCACCCTCGAGGTCCCCCGCCGCCGCCAGCGCGACGGCCTCGACTACGACCGGCTGACCTCCCGTTGGCAACTCGTCCGCAAGACCCCGCAAGGCATCGAACCGCTGTCCCACGCCCGCTACGGCGGTGCCGTCGATTGCCGGTCGCCCGATCTCCCGCCGGCCCGCCCGCGGAGCAAAAAAGGCCTCGGCGGCTGGCACACCGGCCTCCTTCCCGACGAACTCAAGGATCTCGGCATCACCGCGGTGACCGTCAACGTGATGATCCACGCGCTGGCCTCGCTCACCCCGGAGCCCGGCACCGTGCCCTTCCAGTGGCAAGGCCGCACCTACCACGCCCGCGAGAGCGCCCTCGCCGGCCACGACCGCACCTTCCTCGAAGCGCAAAAGCACGGCGCGATGGTTTCCGCCATCCTGCTCGTCGCCAACCCGGCCAAGGGCGGCAACGATGTCATCAAGCGTCTCGGCCACCCCGACGCCCACCCGGACGGCATCTTCGCGATGCCCGACGTCACCTCGCCCGAAGGCATCGCCCTCTACGGCGCCATCCTCAACCTGATGGCCGAACGCTGGTCGCGGCCCGACGGCAAATACGGCCGGGTCCACCACTGGATCATGCACAACGAGGTCGACGCCGGCTGGGTCTGGACCAATGCCGGCACCAAGCCCGACATCGTGTTCATGGACCTCTACCACCGCTCGATGCGGCTGATGGACCTGATCGCCCGCCAGTACGACCGCGGCAGCCGCGCCTTCATCACCCTCACCCACCACTGGGCCCACGGCGGCGATCCGAAATGGTACGGTTCCAAACGGATGATCGACCTGCTCGTCCGCTACGGGCAGGCGGAGGGCGATTTCCCCTGGGCCCTCGCCTATCACCCCTACCCGCAGAACCTGTTCAACCCGCGCGCCTGGGAAGACGAGCAGGCCACCTTCCGCTTCGACAGCCCGAAGATCACCCCGAAAAACCTCGAGGTGCTCGACGCCTACATGAAGCAGCCCGCCCTGCGCTTCCGCGGCAAGGTGCGGCCGGTCCACCTGTCGGAGAACGGCTTCAACTCGAAGGACTACTCCGCCAAGGAACTCGCCGATCAGGCCGCCGGGATGGCGCTCGCCTGGAAAAAAATGGCCAAGCTGTCGTCGATCGAGTCCTGGCAGTATCACAACTGGATCGACAACCGCCACGAAGGCGGCCTCAAGATCGGCCTGCGGAAGTTTCCCGACGAACCCGGCGACCCGCTCGGCAAGAAGCCGATCTGGCACCTCTACCAAGCGCTCGGCACGCCCGATGAGGACAAGCTCGCCGCCCCCTACCTGCCGGTCATCGGCATCAAGTCGTGGGACGAGATCATCCACACCGCTCCCATCAACTGAGCCCCCGCCGCATTTCCGGCTTTTCTCGCTTCGCAGCGGCCAAAACGAGGGTAATCTCCCCCCGTTCATGAAGCGCGCCCTGATTCTCGCCCTCCTGCTTCCCCTCCACGCCGAGGAAGCCGCACCCTCCGTCATCCCGCCACCGCCCGACGACGGCGTGCGGGTGTCGGTGCTCGGCTACCACGATTTCTCCGAGACCGCCCCCGAGACCGAGATGCTGATCCGCACCTCGAAGTTCCGGACCCAGATGGAGGCGATCAAAAACCTCGGCCTGCCGGTCATCCCGATGGCCGATTTCCAAGCCTGGAAACGCGGCGAAAAGGAAATCGCGGACAAGAGCATCGTCATCACCATCGATGACGGCTGGAAGGCCGTCTACACCGACGCCTTCCCGATCCTCAAGGAATTCGGCTACCCCTTCACCCTCTTCCTCTACAAGAACTACGTCGACGGCGGTGGCAAGGCCCTGACCACCCCGATGATCGAGGAAATGCAGAAGCACGGGGCGACCGTCGGCAGCCACTCGGTCAGCCATCCCTACCCCGGCACCGTGAAATCCCATCGCCGCAAGGGGACGGAGCATTTCGACAAGTTCCTGCGCAAGGAACTCGGCGAGTCGAAGCGCTTCCTCGAATCGAAGTTCGGCGCGCGGGTGACCACCTACGCCTACCCCGGCGGCTTCCACACCGAGGAAATGTTTCCGCTGGCGGAAGAGTTCGGCTACGAGCTCCTGTTCACCGTCCTGCCCGGCAAAATCCGCCGCTCGCACGAGAACCGCACCCTGCCCCGCTACGTCATCCTCGGCACCCACGACCGGATCTTCGACCTCGCCACCGGCTTCAACGAGATCGCCGTCGCCGCCATTTCCGAAAGCGCGGTCATCGCCCCGCAAAGCACGCCCTTCCCGGTGACGCCCGGGGCCGGTTCGCTCATCGACACCCGCATGCCACGGCTCTCGGCCGACCTCTCCACCCTCGCGGATTTCGATCCCAAGACCCTGGTGATGAAGGTCGGCGGCTTCGGCGAGGTCCCCGCCATGTTCGACGAGGAAAACAAATCCTTCTCCTGGCAAGTCAACCGCCGCCTGCGCTCGCCCGTTTGCCAGGTCGCCGTGAGCTGGCTCGACAGCAAGGGCAAGCCACCCGAAATCCCCCTCCGCTGGTCCTTCCGCATCGACCCGGAAGCCGCCTACCTGCCGCTGGAGGAAAGTTCCAAGTAAGAAGTTCCATGTGCCAACCCGGGCACCACCAGACCGACTTTCAGCTTTTCAGTTTTCAGCGTTTCAGCTTTTCCAACCATGTTCTCCTCTCTCTCCGATTCCCTCGATAAGACCTTCCGCAACCTCCGCGGTGTCGGAAAAATCTCCGAGTCCAACATCACCGACGCGCTGCGCGACATCCGGCTCGCCCTGCTCGAGGCCGATGTCGAATTCACCGTCGCCAAGGAGTTCATCGCCCTCGTCAAGGAGAAGGCGATGGGCATCGACGTTTTCAAGTCGATCAAGCCCGGCGAACAGATCGTCAAGATCTTCCACGACGAGCTCGCCGAACTGCTCGGCGGTGAGCAGGTGGGCCTCGATCCCGCGCAACCCTGCCGGATCCTCCTGTGCGGCCTCAACGGCGCGGGCAAGACCACCACCGCCGGCAAACTCGCGCTGCGCCTCAAGAAGGAAGGCCGCAAGCCCTTGCTGGTCGCCATCGACCTCTACCGCCCCGCCGCCATCGACCAGCTCGCCACGCTGGCCAAGCAGATCGACGTCCCGGTTTACACCCCCGCCGCCACCGAAACCGACGTCCTGAAGGTCGCCCGCGAGGCCCTCGCCTGGGCGGACACCCAGAAGCACAACGTCATCATTTTCGACACCGCCGGCCGCCAGGAAATCGACGAGCGGCTGGTCGAGGAACTCAAGCGCCTCCACCAGTTCCTCGCACCGAACGAAACCCTGCTGGTCGCCGACGCCGCCACCGGCCAGCAGGCGGTCTCCGTCGCCAAGCACTTCGACGAGGCGGTCGGCATCACCGGCATCATCCTGACCAAGCTCGACGGCGACGCCCGCGGCGGGGCCGCGCTGTCGATGCGCGCCGTCACCGGCAAGCCGATCAAATACGCCGGCGAAGGCGAGAAGCTCGACCAGTTGTTCGAGTTCCACCCGGGCCGCATGGCCGACCGCATCCTCGGCATGGGCGACATCGTCGGGATGGTCGAGCAGGTCGCGTCGAAGATCGACGAGAAGGACGCGATGAAGTCGATGCAGCGGATGGCCGAGGGCAAGTTCGACTTCTACGACTTCCTCGACCAGATGAAGATGATCCAGAAGCTCGGCGACATGAAAGGCCTGATGAGCCTGATGCCCGGCTTCAACAAGATCAAGAAGCAGCTTCCCGACGCCGCCTTCGATCCCAAGCGGCTCAAGCGCACCGAGGCGATCGTTCTTTCGATGACGCCCGACGAGCGCCGCCGCCCGGAGATCATCAAGGCCTCGCGCCGCGAACGCATCGCCAAGGGCTCCGGCACCAAGCTGCTGGAGGTCAACCAGCTGCTCAAGCAGTTCGGCGAGATGCGCAAGATGATGCGCTCGCCGAACAAGATGAAGAACATGATGAAGCAGATGGGCGGCATGCCCGGCGGAATGCCCGGCCTCGGCGGTCCCGGCGGCGGCATGGGCGGCCTCGGCGACATCATGAAGGGCTTCAAGGGCAAGTTCCCCTTCTGACCGCGGGATACCGGATCCCGCGCCCCTTCTTCCCGCAGCCACTCTTCTTGATGAAACGCTTTCTCCTCGCCCTTGCCCTCGCCCTGCTGCCCTCTTGTCAGAAGAAGGAATCCGCCGCGTCTCCCGCCGCCGGCACCGCCTTGCCTCCCGCCGTGGCTGGTCTGGAACGGAAAGACGGCATGGTCCGCCTGCCCGGCGGGACCTTCACGATGGGCAACGAACGCGTGTTCGACGCCCGGGTCGGCGACAAGATGGTCCCGAAATCCTTCCCCGAGGAAGCCCCCGCCCACAAAGTGACCGTGAAGGAATTCTGGATCGACGAGACCGAGGTCACCAACGCCCGGTTCGCCGCTTTCGTCAAAGCGACCAACTACGTCACCTTTGCCGAGCGCCAGGTGAAACCGGAGGATTTCCCCGAGGAAGCCCGCGCCAGCCTGCCGCCCGGCGGCTTCGGCAACGGCGGCATCGTGTTCCGCGAGGACGCCGGCATCGAGGGCGACCCGAACCTTCCCGGCCGCTCGATCGAATGGTGGCGCTGGGACCCCGAGGCCAACTGGCGGCAGCCCGCCGGCAAGGGCAGCACGATCGAGGGCAAGGACGACCACCCGGTCGTCTGCGTCACCCACGAGGATGCCACCGCCTATGCGAAATGGGCGGGCAAGCGCCTGCCGACCGAAGCCGAATGGGAGTTCGCCGCCCGCGGCGGGCTCGAGCAGAAGATCTACGTCTGGGGCGACGATTTGAAACCCGGCGACCAGTGGATGGCCAACATCTGGCAAGGCGAGTTCCCGAACCGGAACACCGCCGAGGACGGCTTCACCGGCACCGCCCCGGTCCGCACCTATCCGCCGAACTCCTACGGCCTCTACGAGATGGCCGGCAATGTCTGGGAGGCCTGCAGCGACCTCTACGATCCCACCTACTTCAGCGACTGCGATCCGGACAACCCGCAGGGACCCGCCCATTGGGTCAACCGCGACACCGGCGTGAAAGGCGACGGCCAGGTCCACCGCGTCACCAAGGGCGGCTCCTTCCTCTGCCACGTCTCCTACTGCATGCGCTACCGCCCCGCCGCACGCCACTCCCAGGACAGCGAGTCGCCGACCAACCACACCGGCTTCCGCTGCGCGAAGTAGCACAACTTTGCAAGTTGTGTGCTTCTCGCGGCCCTCCGTTCACCCGCCCCCGAAGCCGCCCCGGCCTCTCCCACCGCCCGCCGCTCCGCGAAGTAGCACAACTTTGCAAGTTGTGTGCTTCTCACGGCCCTCCGTTCACCCGCCCCCGAAGCCACCCCGGCCCGCCTCACCGCCCGCCGCCCCGCGAAGTAGCACAACTTTGCAAGTTGTGTGCTTCTCACGGCCCT
>CAMCYK010000034.1 GCA_945883695.1 Akkermansia muciniphila
CTCCCCCACTCCCCCACTCCCCCACCCTCGCGGCTCGCCTTTCCGGTCGCCCTCCTCCATGCTCCCGGCGTGGAAGCGGAAGCCGACGGATTCATCCTGTTCCTGGCCACCGAGCGCGGGCTCTCGGATGCCTATCAGCTGTCGGTGCGGCAGAGCCTCGACGCTCTGGCGGATCACCTGCGGCGCCAGCATTTGCCGCTGACCGACGTGGGCACCGACGAGCTTTCGGATTTCCTGATGGCGCGAAAAAAGAGCGGCCTCGCCGCCTCGTCGCTGCGGATCACCACGGTCCACCTCAAGGTGTTTTTCCGCTGGCTGGCGTCGCGCGGGAAGCTGCCGATGGATCCGGCCGAGCCCCTGCTCTCGCCGCGGCCGGACCAGACTTTGCCGGAAACGCTGCATGGATCGGAGGTAAAGAAGCTCTTGGATTCGATCGATCCCGCCAAGCCGCTCGGCCGGCGGGACCTGGCGATGCTCGAACTCTTCTACGCGTCGGGCCTGCGCTTGTCGGAACTCTGCCATGTGCGGCTGGAAGGCTTGGACCTCGACGAGGGCTTCGTCCGGGTAACCGGCAAGGGCAACAAGACGCGGATCGTGCCGGTCGGCGGGCGAGCGCGGGAGGCGGTGGCCGATTACCTGCAAAACGAACGGCCGGCGCTGGTGACCAAGCGGACATCATCGGAAATTTTCATCAGCGTGCGCGGCACCAAACTCTCTCCCGACCGGGTGCGGGAGGTGGTCAAGGAGCGCGCCGCGCTGGCGGGAATCGAACAGAACGTTTATCCCCACCTGCTGCGGCATTCGTTCGCGACCCACCTGCTGGAGGGCGGCGCCGACCTGCGGGTGATCCAGGAATTGCTCGGCCACGCCGACATCGCGACCACTCAGATCTACACCCACGTCGACGGCGCGCGGCTGAAGGCGATCCACAAGAAGTTCCACCCGCGGGGGTGAGGCGAAGCCGCGGAGGGGAGGAAGCGCGCCCCCGCGTCTCGTTTCCGGCCTGCCGGTGAACCGTTCATGCGATAACCTCCTTCAGCACCTGGCCGTGAACATTGGTGAGGCGGCGCTCGATCCCGTTGTGATAGAAGGTCAGCCGCTCGTGATCGATCCCGAGCAGATGCAGGACCTCGCTCGGCGGCATGACGGCGATTGATTTTCGCCAGCACGCCAAGGGAATCGCGTTCAGCCACCGGGTCGATCCCGGGTTCCGCGAACAGGTTCCGGACGGGCTGGTCACCGGCGCGGAAGAGCGCGCCCTGGTGCTCGGCCGGGAGGAATCCGCGGCTCCAGTTGCTTGCGCCGTTGTTGGGCAGGCTGCGGGCACCCGGAAAGTCACCCGGGGTGCCCCCAAGCCCCAAGCTTGCGCGCATGACGCCGCCACCAATGCAGGCGTCTCCACTTCCGTCACGGTCTGGAAGTAAGATCAGATCCCGGAAACGAGCGGAATCTTCAATCGGAGCGCGGACTTGGGTCCGCGCTCCCCTCCAGCCACTTCACTACCCAGGGTTCGGCGCTTGGCGCGGCAAAGCCGTAACCGGAATCGCTGGCGTGAAGCGACAGGCGGTCGGCCGACCACCTGAAGGTCAGATGGCCATCCGCTTTCTGTTAGATGATGAATTCCTTCGAGACCTTGGGAAACCAACCGGGCGCCATGGCCGGGTGATCCGGCGCACCCGTCCGGGCAAGGGAGAACGGATTGCTCACCAGCCAGTCCCGCAGGGCAGGCCCGGGCTTGACGGCGAGAAACCACCGCCACTGTTTGACGCCCTCGGCCGGGGTTGACCATTCCCGCCGCTCGGCATTGAGGTCGTCACGGGCAGGCCGCCGCCAAAAGGCCTTTTGAAAAGCCAGCACCGGATCGGTGATAGTCGTTAGAGTCATTCCATCAGAAGCCTGCGCGAGCGTGCTCGCCGCGGGAGGAACGCTCTCCACCCGTTTCACGGATGCGATCAGGATGACCGCCGTCCCTCCCGCCAGCAGGAACACACCCATCCCAACAGCGCCCCGATCCATCAGTTCCCCGAGTTGGAGTAGGTGCGGAGGAAGAGTTGGATGTCACTCACACTCTGGGCGAAACGGTCGAGTCCGGTCTGCTCGTCGCTGAGCAGCGAGTAAGCTGGAATCACGATCTTCCACTGGGTGTTCCAGGCGCTGCGCCCGACCAGCCGGGAGTTGGTGAATTCCGCCGGCATGGTGCTGTAGAAATATGCCGGATCATCCACCGCGCGGAAGGCCTGGTGTTTTCTCACGATCCAGAGCTGCTCGCTGAGGCTTCCCTCCGGCGTGAAGAACTGGCCTGCGGAAAAACTGGTGCCTCCCAGATTCTTCGGCAGCGGCAGCGCCTGATCCTTGACCGACCAGGAACGGATGATGCCGGTGTCCCCCAGCGGCGGTGTCCGCATGGTGTCCTTGCCGGCCGGAATCAGATAGGCGTATGGCGTGGCGGCCAAGGAATTGGTGCCGGAGCTCGCGGGGCCGGATGCGCCCACGGTCCCGATCGAATACGGGTCCATCCCCACGTACCCCTTGAACACCAGACCGGACGAGTAAATCTTGGTGGCGAAGGTGGATTGCGAGAAGTTGTGGTCCCCGGCGGCCAGCGGCCAACCGAAGAAATTCAGTCCCTGCTCGATGGTGGTGGAGAAGGGAATCACAATTCCGGGAACCGCCGAGCCATTGGTCTTGCGGATGTTGTTGCAATACATCGCCACGTCCGGGTCGTTGAGCACGTTGCTCATGATGTGCTGCTGGATCACTTGCTTCCAAAGCGTGTTGTCATCGGCCGTCGGCTGGTCCGCACGGATCCGGAAGAGCTCCTGCCGCAGGGAAAACAAGGTGCCGTTGCGATCCGGATTGTTGATCCCGAGGCGACCCTTGACCACCGACCAATCGTCGCGAAGACCACCCAGCGCGGAGGCCAACCCGGCGTCGCCCTTGCCGGTTTCGATCGGGTTGTCGCCATCCCAGGCTCCCACCGAGTAGGATCCCACGACTTCGTTGATGAAGTCATCCCCCGTCGTGGAATCGAGAAGTCCCGTTTCGTAATCATAAGCCTTCGCCGCACAATAGGCGTAGGTTTGTGCGAGGTCGAAGAGGTTCTTATACTGCGAGAGTTCCTCGTTTCTCAGATCCCGGAACACCAGATCACGGGTGCGGTAGCCCTGGATCACCGAGGCGGCGCGCTGGCGGAAGGTCTCCCGCTCGGATAGGATGTGGTTGGCATCCGCATAGAGTTTGGAGACCCGCTCGTTGGCATGCTGCAGTTCGGTCATGCGGCGGGTGATCTCATAAGCATTGGCGAGGACCTGGTCATACAAGCGCTCGAATTCGACCACGTGTTGTTTTTTGACGGAGTCAAAGTTGTAGTCGTCGATGTAATCCTGCGCCTGGCCCTCGAGATCCGCCGCCTCCGCGTCGAGCAGGGCCGCCATGGTTTCGGAAGACAAGCCGAGCAAGCCCTGCGCGTAGCCGGCGGTCTCGCCGGAGAGCAGCGCCGCCATCCGGCCGACGGAGGTCGCGTCATTCGCGAGTCCCACGCTGGTGGGCAGCGCTTCCGCCGTGGCGGCTGCCAGCGCCCGGATGTAGTCGCCGGACAAGGCAAGGGCCGCGGCCGTCGAGGTCAGGGTGAAGGATGCCTTGGTCGTCGCCGCGGCTTCATCGAGCAACTCGCCGGACGCCGCGTTCGCGGCGTCGAAGTCGGTGAGAAATTCCGAGAACAGCTGGTAATCCCGGTCAAAGCGCCGCAGCAGGTTGTTGTAGCTGTTGGACGAGTCCCGCAGATTGACCTGCGCCTCATAACAGGCGAGCAGCGCGCTCTGGATTTCACCCACCTGCCCGCGTTTGCCAAGCCCGCCGGTCACCGTATCCGCGAACTGGCCGAGCGTGAACGGCGACATCCGGTAGGTTTTGGTGGTGTATTGCAGGGGATCCCTCAGCTTGTTGTAAACATTGTCCACGGACCAGTCCTTGAACGGATCGGTGTTGATCGGTTCATTGAACGTGACGGTGACGTCCTTGCTGACATCCACCAGTTGCGTGGGCCGGTCAATGAAGTAGGAATGGTAAAGGTCCGGCCCGGTGTAGCCCTGGGCATACTGTTTGCCGGGCCCGATGTCGCCGGAATAGGCGCTGCCGTAGAGGGTGAGCAGCTGGTATTCATAGGCGTCTTCCTGGCGGTCGACCGCGTCGTTGTACTCATCCACGCTGTCGCCCTGGCGGCGCAGCATGTGGTTCATCTTGCCGGCCTGGTCGAACGAGTTCCTGGCATTGACCGCGGCACGCACCGCGCGCTCGTAGATTTGGTCGAAGTGCGACTTCCCGTTGGCGAGCTCGGACGGCGAGATGTCAAACACCATGGCGTCCGGAGCGATGCCGAGCGGATTGAGATCCGCCTGCTCGCCGGCCGAAAGGTTGAAAGCCTCGTTGGCGCTGGCGACCAGTTCGTTGAGTTCCGGGACCGTGGTGCGGTCGATTTTCTGGATCCCCTCATGGGCGGTATCCACATCCGGCAGCATCGCATTCGCAGTCACCCAGTTGTAATAGGCACCCTGGGACACGCGGGAGCACCATTCGTCGGTGCCCCAATGACGGGTGAGCTTGGTCGCGGAATTGTATTTGCCGTCATACTTGTCGGCCCAGCCGTCCTCCTCGCCGTCACTGTGACGGCTGCGCGCGGTGAAGCTGATGATGTCCACCCCGGCGCGGGCGAGGGAGGAGGCGGCGGCGGCGAATTTCCGCTCGTCCTGGTAGTCCACCTGGACCGTCTGGCCCAGGACCGTCACCCCTTCCGTCGTCGGCACCCACGTGTAGTTGGGCGAGGTGAGCAGCTTGTAGTAGCCGGTGAGCGCGGTGAGGTAGTGGCCGTAGGCGTCGCCATGACCCTGCGGGAACATCGACTGCGCGTCGGCGGCGTCGAGCACGCCATCCTCGTTCTTGCCGCCGACCTTTTCCTTGATGTTGTAATTCACGGCATAGAACGGCTCGCCGGAGTTGATGCCATTGGTGTAGTTCCAGTAGAGGCGGTTGTAGGACGGGCTGACGGTGGTGCCGGGGCTGAGGAAATCGTCGCGCCCGCGCAGCAGTGCCAGCGTCTCATCCATCACGGAGGCGATTTGGCCTTCGAACGAAAACCTCGACGAGTTGGTATCCACCATTTCGGTCCCGCTATCGATCAGGAGAGTCGGATTCTGGGCGTCATCCCACGCCTCGTTGCCGAGGGTCATGTAGAGGTCGTTGAGATAACCGGCCACCAGCAGCAGGGTGCTGTTCACCGATTCATCATTGATGCCGGCGTCGATACTTTGCTTCTTCACCCGGTTGAGAACCGTCTCGTAAATTTCGATCAAGCCGAAGTCCTCGATGGTATTGAGATTGAGCGCGACATCGCCCTCCCAGCGGGAACCCGCCTGGGTGAGAATGCTGACGTCCGTGCTGACCGGGTTGTTGTAGAGGTCGGTCTGGCGTTGGTTGAACGGGTTGATTCCATCCAACACGCGCTTGACCCAGCTCTCCACCAATACCGGGGTGTTCCACTCGCTCCAGTTCGCCCCGGTGACCATGCTGCTCGGGTCTTTCGCCTTGTAGCGCACGGTGAAATAGGTGTCGGAGAACATCAGCAAGGAGTTCCCCAACGGCGACCCGGCGGAGCCGCCGATGACAATGGTGCTGGTCAACGGGTTGGGTTCCGTCGAGTCGGAATCCCACGGCTTCAGCCATTTGGACGGGCTGGACTTGACCAAATCCGTCTTCAGTTCGGTATGGATCCGGAAATCAATGGAGCTGCTGGCACCGCCGGCCGCCAGGCTGGAATACAGCGCGACCTCGATCTGGTTGGCGCCGACCTGGAAGAACGCCGGATCCAGCGGGAACTGGTAGGTCAGGCCGTCGCCGCCCGGGACCAGTCCCGTGCGGGCGCCTTCGGGCGCCAGATTGCCGGGAACGGCCGTGCCGTAGGGAATCTGATAGGCAAGCGCGGGCACGTTGTTGACGAACACCACCAACCCGTCCGACATGCCCAGATTGGCACTGAACACGATGCTGTCCGGCACCGAACTGGCGAACACCAGCCCCGGGACGCTTTTGAGGATTTGTCCCGGCAGGCCGAGAGTGGCGCTGTGGCTGGCATTATTGATCTGGATCGACCGGCTGAGGGTCACGGCGGTGGTCGGATAAGCCAGCACGGCCGGCGGCACCACCGGCGGATTGGCCAGCAGATACCAGCTGTTGGTGGTGGAAGTGCCGAGGGTCCGGACCATCGAGGTTGAATAAATCGCAGGAACCGCGCCATCCACCGGCGGCGAGTAGGCCCATTCAAACGTGTAGTTTTCCGGGTGCGCCGCGAAGTCGCCGCTGTGGCGCAGCGAGGTCTGCTCGTCCAGGGGATTGGACGCCGCGATCATCTTGAGGTCGCCCTGATAGAGCTGCGGCAGGACCTTGATGACCTGCATCGCGATCGGATCGCCCTGCGGCGTGAAGGCGTCGCCGTTGGCGAACAGCAGGGTGACATAGCCACTGCCCTGGCCCAAGGCCGTCAGGGCGTAACTGTCCACGGCGGTGTTCGAATCGGAAATCTCCGGCAAGACCTGGCTGCCCACGTTTTTCGACTTGGAGGTGTCCACGATGTAGCTGCCCTTGGTGGAAGGATTCTCCTTGAAGGTCTCCACCGTGGTGGTGAGCGCGAGGATCGCACTCTTCCATTTGTTGAAGTCATCCACGTTCGAGCTGTCCACCAGCACATTGAGCGCGGTCACATCATCCGGACTCAGGGTATTGAGGTTGATGTAATCCTCGCCGGCGATTTCGTCCACGAACTCACCCACCAGCACCAGGCCACCGATGTCGCCGAGCAGCGGATCGAAGTAGAAGCGCTGTTGCAGGTGCGGCTGGGCGAGCTGGAAGTAGGTTTTGCCGTTCTGCGCGGTGGTCTTCAATGAGACCGGCAGTGCGGCGAGACCGACACGCGCGTCATTGAGCAGGACGGATTTCGCGCGGGTCGGGTCTTGCAGCGTGACACTTGGCACTGCCGTCGTTTTGGCGATCGACTGCTGGTAGAGCACGGTGGCGCTCGACTGGCCGCGGACGGCGGGCAGGCCGTGATTGGGCAGCGCGAGGGTTTCGCCGACACTCAAGGTCGGCGGGTCGACCGGCCATGTCGGATAGTAAAGGACGGTCTGTGAGGTGCCGGTGACCGGATCGCCGGCATAGGTGCCATCCGCGTTTTTGGTCCGGAGGTAGGGCAGGATCGTCCCGTCGACAGGCTGTGTCATGTTGGGAAACACGAAATCCGGGCGCATCGTGTAATACCACTGCATCCCCAGCGAGGGGGTGCCGGTGTCGTGGGGACCGCGATAGACCCAGACGTAGCCCTTGCGGTCCTTGAAGGTGAACGGCGTGTAGGTGGATGGAGCCGAGGACGAGGCCGGCGGATCGCTGTAGGTGGCGCCGGGGACGACTTCGGCGTTTTTGACGAATCCTGACGAGTCGAGCGGCTGGGGCAGGATCGGCAACGGCATCGGCGAGTTCAGAATCGTGCCGGCCGTGACCGGATAGGAAAGTTGGTAGCGCACGTTTTCCCGGAGCACCTCATAGACCGAGATGGCGGGACGGTCATCGGCGGGATCCGTGTATTCGATCAGGACCCGCGGCAGCGAGGTGAAGGTGGCGCCGACGCCGGTGCCGCCGGTCACGTTCAAATCATCGCGCAGGGCGTAGCCGGCGCCGCTTTGGATCAGGGCGTGTTCCTCGTTCGGATTGTAGCCGGCTTTGGCCGGGTCGGGCTGATTGTAAACCGAGCCTGCGGAGACGCCGGACGGCAGGCTGCCGGTTCCGAAATTCGAGGCCATGATGATTTGTTGTGCCAGCGGGGCGCTGACCTTCAGGTTGTCGATCCCATAGGCCTCATCCGAGGCCGCCTGGTCGAGGGTGGAGGCGAAGCCAAGTTCGAGCGACGACGCCGTCTCCCCGCCCGCGGAACTCGCGGTGATGACCACGTTGAAACTTTGGTCAAGCCAACTGCTGTTGCCGTAGAAATTGAAGTAACCGCCGGACACCGGCGTGATGGTCCAGTTGTAGGTCACAAACCCGAAAAGGGAGACTCCCGAAACCGGAGTGGTGACTTGCGTGCCGCAAGCGAAGCTTTTCTGGAGCACCAGATTGCCGTTGATCAGGACCTTGAAAACCTCGCCGTCCCAGGAGTCGAGACGATTGAAGACGAACGAAACGGCCGCTTGGTTCCCATCATCGGCTCCCATGGAAAAGGTCTTCTGGGTCGAGGGCGAGGTGCCGGTGGCATAGGGGCCGAGGTATTTGCCGCTCACGCCGACGGCGGTGCTGGTGGTGGTGTTCGTCCACCCGGTGGCTCCGCTGTCGAAATTCTCCGACGCCAAGTCTCCCGAGGTCCGGTAGGCCACCGAGTAGCGGCCGATCTTCTCCGGCACATAAAAGTCGGAAAACTCCGCGCTCGGGGCCTCGATCTTCTTGAACCACCACACCGCCAACTGATTGGCGGATCCTGGCAGGGCGTTGACCGGAATGATGGCGCCTTTTTCCGCCGCCTCGACTCCCTCCGCGAACGGATCGACGTAGGCATTGGGCGAATAGGAGGTCCCTTTGGAAACATATCCGGCAAGGGTGTAGTCCGACGACGGCGGGTTGATGCGCTCCCCGACATAAGCGGCTCCCGTCAACGCGCTGCCGCCATCGCCTTCCTGATAGGAGCTGCGGTCTTCCGCCTGGGTGACCAGCCGCACATACCAGATTCCGCCGTTGTCGCCGGTGAATTTCAACAGCGTGCGGTTCTGCTGGTCCTGGGTGACCCCGAGCCCCACGAGCAGGCGCTGGCTGACCGTATCAATCACCGATTCGGCACCGTTCGGATCATCCTGATAGATGATCTTGGGGATTTTCCCGCCTTCAAATTTCAGGCCGGTTCCGGTAGCCGTCGAGCTGCCGCCCTGGGCGACGGTGGATGAGGCGAACTCGGTGATGTCATCCGGCCAGAACTGGAGGTACTTGTTGAGATACTTCGGCCAATCAATCGACAGTCCCGGGGAAGCTCCCGCGGTGAGGGCGATTTCCGCGTCGTGATTCTCGAGCCAATAGAACGAGACCCGGTCCTCGATGTCATTTTCACGCTCCGCGTAGTAGGCGAGGCTGCCATCCGGCCGGGGGTTGGAGCCGTAATAGGCGACATCGGTGGTGGAACTCGAGGTGACCGGCACGGCGGTGAGATCCTCGTCGGGTTCAGGCCGGATCTCGTTGCCGAGATAGGTGGTGATGGTTGTCGGAACCGCCGCCTGCTCGACGCTGACAATGTCGGCACCGAGGAATTCATGGGTGCCGTCTTCGCGGAGCGCGCCCAGATATTCGACGAGGATTCGGCCGACTTGATTGTAGGCGTGCAGCTCGCCGATGCCGTTGGACTTCTCATACCAGAGCGTGCGGAGGACCTGGGTCGCCTCGGCGTTGGGGTCGGCAGTGGAACTGCCAGCCACCACATATTCGGTGGCGACCGTCTCCGGGAAGACGTTGCTGTAGACCGGGTTCACCGTGACAATCCGGCCGGAGGGAATCGCCACCCGTGGTCCGTTGTAACTTTTTTCCGTCCAGAAAATCGTCCGCACCGGCGTGGAGGTCGCCGAGGAGACATTGAAGCGCTCCTTGTAGAAAACATAGCTGTTCGTTGCTGGGTCCGGCACGGCCGAACGCCAGGTGATCTCGACTGTCCCCGGTGAATTCGCAAATACGACATTCGCGTGCGGGCTGTAATAGTAACTGGGAAGCACCCCGGTGGCGAGAGACGCAATCGCCGCCGATTCCCCGGTGCGATAGTCGGTGGCGGGCGCTCCGCTGGGATTGGTGAGGACCTCGCCCGCGGCCACCGGTTCCGCCCGCCAGTAAGTCGATGGCGAGGCGATGGCGGTTTGCGCGCCTTGGGTGCTGGTGATCGCGATCGGTGGCACAATTTGGTCGCCATAAAAATACCGCGGCACGCCCGAGGCAAAGCTGGTGCCCACGCTGGCGAGGCTCAGCTTGATGCCATTGGTGCTTTTCGGATAGCCCGAGGCGATCGGTCCGGCACTGCCTGCCGCCTCGACCACATTGGAATACTGCGGCAGGATGGTCGGGTCGCCAAGCGGCGTACCGGTCGGTCCGACAGGGGCGATTTTCCCGGTATTGTTCGCGGGAACCCGCTGGCTCAGGCGGTTATAGACGCCGCTTTTGAGCTCATACTGCGCCAGCAGACTGGAACAGCCCCCCAGCCCGATCAGCAGGCAGGCGGCGAGGCGCCGCACACGGCGCGTTGCCATTGAATCACCTGAAATCCAGTACATGGGGAGTTACGTTGAATGAAAGCATCGTCCTGTCGGTTAGGCCGCTCACTTCGCGTCGGACATCCGCTTTTCGAGAGCGCTCAAGCGCGCTTCGAGGGCGGCGATCAGCGCATCCTTCTCCCCGAGTTTTTTGGATAGCTGCTGGGTGGCGGAGACGTTGAGCATGGCGATGGCGTCATAGTCCACCGAGCGAAAGTCATCGACCTCGCGGCCGTAAACAAAAACCTCTGCGTCCTGATGAGGAAAACCAGTTCTGAATGCGCCGCCACGGATTTCAAGGACCTCCTGAACCGCGTCGTTCTCGCTATCAAACAAACGCACCCTTTCACCCACTTTCAAATCGGTCGCCAACCTGACCCACCCCACTTCAACCCCTGCTTTCTTGAAGATGTCAGGGATGACTCCACGATCCAAATTCACCGCGGTTGGATAGACCGACTCCACTTGCTGGGCGATGACACGTTTTTCAATCTGACTTCCCATGGCCAGTTTGTCTTTGAACGAGTAATCGGTGATTTCAATCGATTGAAGGACCGCCAAATCCTCCGCACCATTCGAAACACCAATCACTTCTTTGATCCGTTCGTCAGAAGTTACGTGATATGCCGGGGCGCGCACATAGCCATCAGCAACAATGCTAAAAGCAAAATCCGAACGATCCCCGCTATAGTCATGCCCACCATTCGAGTCCAGATAATACTGAAGGTTAAACGTGTTCAGGGCCGAGCCAGACACGTGCAGGGGAGCAAGCGGAGTCGTCGTACCAATGCCCACAAACCCGTTGCTGTGAATCCGCATTCTTTCAGTCACGGTGTTGCTCGTAGACACTTCGCCAAAGATGATTCCGCCCCCTCCCCCACCCTTCTGGTTGAGAAGCCAGGTTGATCCATCTCCGCTATTTTTGTTCCACTCTAAATAAGCCCCTTGACTGTGTGTCGTGGAAGAACCTCGGGCCGCCAGGTAACTTGCCGACAAGCTATTTGCCGACAAGTTATTTGTCGATATATTGTTGGAAGTATCGATAATGATGCCAGCCGCCCCATTGCCCGACTGCAGGATCACTTTCCCAACGACCGACTTCACCACCAGGTCGTTAGTCACCGACGAGGTCGAAAATTTCCCAGCTGTCGTCGCCACGCCAACTAATCCCTGAGCGGAGCTATCCGTGATGGATAAATAGGGGTCGGTGTTTTTTATATTCACATTTCCTTCGGAAACTTCTAACTTGTAGCCTGGAGCGGTGGTGCCGATGCCGACATTGCCGGCGACATCGATGGCCATTTTCGCGTTGCTCGCGAAGTCCCAGCTGTTCTTGAAGACGAGTTTGTCCGAGTCCACATTGTCCGCGCCGATGGACCAGCCATTGCTTCCGGTGAGATCCAATGCCAATGAGACAAAGGGACTGCCCGCGCTGGAGCCGGCCACGGCGGCGGCGAGCACGGCGTTGTTGCCGGTGGAGTTTGTGGAGTTATACACCCGAAGCCCGTTGGTGGCGGGGGTGGTAGTGGTTCCGGTTCTTGCCGCCAATTCCAAGACCGCCGCGGGGCTGGTCACGCCGATGCCGACATTGCTGTTCCGATAGATATTATTTCCCGAAGGCGTCCAGATGCCGACGGTGGTTGTATCGATTTTCGCGGAGGTGATGGCTGCGCCCCCAATGTCATCCGCCCCCACCGATCCGTCTTTGATCTTTGCGGTGGTGATGGCGTTGGCGGCCAGCTGGTTGGTGTCCACCGAGTTGGCCCCCAGCATGGTGGAGGTCACGGCACCGCTGGCGACGCTCTCCGCCATGAGGGAGCGCATCGAGTAGGCGCCGGTAACCAGCTGCTGGCGCGGCGAGATTTCCGCATCCACGGTGGAGGAATTGCCATCGTCCACGGTGATGCCCAAATAGAGGGCGCTGGTGGTGGCGGTGTTGATGATGGTGTCGAGGGTCTTGAGCGGGCTCGCGGGGCTGGTCGGTCCCGGCAGGCCGGTGAGTCCAGTGCCATTGCCGATCAACACGCTGAACTCGCCGCCGGAGATGGTGACGGTCTGGGTTTCATTGTAACTCGCCGTGCCGCCGGAGGACACCGAATACAAGCGGAAGGCGACCGCCCGGTTAACGGCAGCGGTGCTGCCGATGGCGACGCCCGCGCTGTCGGTGACGCGTCCCTGATAGCTCATCAGTTTCGGAACTGTGGATTGAGCGGCGACCCACGGGGCGCTGGACAGCAGGACGAGGATCGCGAGTTCGGCTTTCATGGAATGGGAGTGAATGGAATGAAGTGGAAAATGTTGGATCATGGCTGGATCTCCGAGATTTCGGAAATCCGCCGCATGGCGAAGGTGCCCGAAACCTGGAGGTATTTGCTGCCGACGGGGGTCGGCGGCGTGGTGACGGGAGGGGCGGGCGGCGCGGTGCCGCCGAGACCGGTGAGGGTCTCGGCGTAGGTGCCGCCGAGCACCGTGGTGCCCCAGCCGGCGATGGTGCTGCCGTCGGGTGGGCTGCTGGTGAAGGTGAAGCCGCAGGTGCGGGTGACCGTATAACTTTCCCCGCCGTTCTTGAGGGCCGTCTTGAAGTTCGTGTCGAGGTTGTCGTGATCCGGGTGATAGGTGTGGACGAAGGGGTTGGTCTCATCATCGAACGCGACCGGGACGGTCCACTGCGTGGTGGAACCGGTGGTGAAGCTGCCGAAATCACGGGTGATCGTTTGAAACAAGGGCAGCTGCGGAGCGACGTAGCGCTGGGGTTTCACGTCGGATTGGGTGTAGCCGAGGATCCCCGATTCCCGGAGGGCGATTCCCAGCGGATTGCCGGCAGTTGTCAATTTTCCGACAAAGGCCTGGGACAGCAGATGGGCGACGTTGCCCGAATCCATGTGCATCAGAAACACCAACGGGAACGGCTGTGATGTGGTGGATCCGCTGGACGGGTCCTTGGCATTCTTCACGTTGGTCACCTTCACCTGCACGTACCACAGGCCGGCCGGCGTCGATGCCTGGGCGCTGACCGGCAGCCGCACGTCCGTTAGGCCGGCGGCATCCTTGATGCGCAGGATGGAGGCATAGTGGGCGCTGGAATCCGTCATTCCCGAGCGGTTCACCCCGAAATCCAGGTTCAAGCGGCCGGAGGCACCCACCGTGACGGTGAAGGGAGCGGTGATCGGCGTTTCGTCGTAGGAGTTGGTCGCGCTGTTGAAAATCCGGCGGGTGAGCGGCACCGGCCCGGGCGCCTCGCCGGTCGGCGCGGTCGCGGAATCCTCCACGGAGACGGTGAGGGTCATGCCGGTGGTACTGCGGTTGGTCACTCCCGCGGAGATTGCCGTGAGGGACCGGCCGAAGGCCAGTCCGCCCGTGGTGGGCAGTTCGTATTCCACCGGCGCGGTGAAATTCCCGACCGTGGGGATTTGAAACCAGTAGGCCTTGTTCGGATCCATTCTCTCCGAGCTGGCGGAGACCAGCATCGGGTTGGAGCCGCTCAACTCGCCGCCGATGTATTTATATATCTGCGCTCCCGGTGCGAGCACCGTGGTGCTGGCCGAGGGGTAGCTGGCGAGGTAGCTGCTCATCGTCGGCGTGGCCGCCACCGCGGGGAAGCCGAGGAAGTTGGCGCCGGAGATCAGCCAGGTCGCGGCGGGTGGCATGGCAAGCTGCTTGATGACCACGGAAGTCGCCGCTTTGCAGCGGATCAGATAGGCCGAGTTGCCGATCATCTGGGTGAGCGCCTGCTCGGTGTGATCGGACTTCCAGACCGTCCACTCCTCGCTGTTGGTGCTGGGGGTGGCGGGCGAGGTGGTGAAGGCGGTCTCGTCCGGATCGGGATTCCAGCGCCAGACTTCAAGCACCGCCGGATTGCCTGCAAAGAGTTGCTCGACCGTGGTGTAGGAGGCGTCTCCCGCCAGCCAGACGCCGTTCCAGCCGTTGACAAGCGTGTAGGTTCTATCCACCCACTGCGCCCGCACGCTGGCAGCGGTGACGAGAAGCGCGCAAAGCGGAATCAGGAAAAATTTCATCGGGCGATCAGGCGGTAGTAGGTGGACTGGGCGGAGGCGTCGGCGTAAATGCTGATCACGGAGGTGACCGTGGAGGTGAGCGAGGACAGCGCGGCGGCGGCCTCCGGAGCGGCGGGATCGCCGGCGGAAAAAGGGGTCGCCTTCCAAACCTTCAGATCGGTGGAGGACTCCAGCGTGTAGGACTTGCCGTAGAAGGCGTAAAACTCCAGCCGCACGGCGGTGGCGAGCTTCTCCTTGATGGAGAGGCTCAACACCGAGTTGCTGTCCGTGGCGTAGGTGCCGGCGATGTATTCGGTTCCATTGCTCACCCCGTCCCGGTCGAAGTCGCCGTCCTTGTCGATCAGGGACAAATCCCAGCCATCCTCGCCCGGGAACCGGCCGCCGTGATGAAGCTGGGCCTCTTCCCACGCGTCCGGCAGCCCGTCGCCATCGACATCCACCCCGAGCGTAAGATTGAGACGGCGGCGGACCGACGCGCTGCCGATCAACGGAACCGTGGTCATCTCAAGCGGGTAATACAACTGGCTGCCGATGCTGACGGCCAGGGAGTAAGCCGTGCCGCTCGCCATCGCGACCGAGCTGTAGGTGGTGGTTGACGAGCGCAGCATGTCGATGCGCAGCCGCAGCTGATAGTTGAAGTCCGTCCCCCCGGACGCGACCAGCGCTTGCCGCATGACTTCCTTGCCGTCCTTGTAAACAAGCACCGCCGCGCCATCGGCCGGAATCAGGACCCCATATTGGTCCCGCACGTCACCGTAGACGGTGTAATAGGGAGCAGGAGGAAACGCCCGCAGGGCGGTCGAGGAGGCAATCCACGCGGCCGCGAGCAGCACCATCACCGCGATCGGAGGAATGGCCCCGCGGCAGCGGCCCAAACCAGTCCGGCCCTGCCTGGCAAAGTTCGAGTCCTTGTTCACCTTTCCAGCTCGCGGCCGGATCCTTCCTTGTCACGGCAAATGGGACGAACCGGCTCAAATCTGGGACGAATCCGCCCGAGCGGTGAAGTGGCGTGCCCTGACGCCACCCCGCGGCGCGCGCGGGTCGGCACGGGATCTCGCCGGCACGGGTCTTCTGCCAGGGATCGCGTGGGGGTGGTTTTCCTGGCGGCGCCGCCCACTGCAAATTCTGCAGCTTCAGGTCTCGGATTTGCTTTCCGCCCGGCGGGCTCCGGGCTGACCGTCAACCTCGCCCCCGATTTTGAACGGACCTGCGAACATCTGGGAATGAAGGAACAACCGCGGATGCTCGCTTTCGAACAACACTGGTTTGACCTCTCCAACAAGAGGCGCTTGTTCTGGATATTTCAAGGCTGCGGCTGGTTCGGCACCTCAGTGATCGCCGCCGCGGTGTTGCGCTCGCATGCGGTGGCATTGCTGCCGTTCATCGCGTTCCGCGCGCTGTTCGGCATGGTGGTCACGTCTTTCCTATTGCGGCCCCTATTGCGGCGGGTGCGGCGGCGGGGCGCGCTCTCGGTTTCAGCGGGAATTCCCGTGGTGCTGGTGGGTGCCGTGGCGCTGGGAGCGGCTGACTCCCATGCCATGTCGATCGGGCTGTCCCGGTCGCTTGCCAGCAGCAGCATCCCGACCGAGGCCCTCGAGCTCTATCTGGATTCCGGCACCCTGCTCCGCACCTTGGCCTACGGGTGTTGGCTGGCGCTTTACTTCGGCATCAATTATTTCATCGAGACCAGCAGGGACCGCCTGCGGCTGGCACTGCTGGAATCCGAAACCCGCGAAAGCGAGCTGCGGCTGCTCCGCGCGCAGGTGAATCCCCACTTCCTGTTCAACGCGCTCAATTCCATCATCGCGGAGGCGGAGCGCCCGGAGCGGGTGATCGCGATCACCCATCTGCTGGCGGACTTCCTCCGGTTTTCGCTGGCCCAGGACGGCAACATGCATCCGCTGGGCGAGGAGCTCGACGTGCTGGAGAGCTATTTGCAGGTGGAGAAGATCCGCTTCGAGCAGCGCTTCGAATACACGCTGGTGGTGGATCCCGCCGTGCGTCTTCAGCGGGTGCCCTGCGCGCTGGTGCAGCCGCTGCTGGAGAACGCCGTGAAATACGGCATGCGCACCAGCCCGCGACCGCTGCGGGTGGTTGTCCGCGCCCGGCTCGGGGCCGGCCACTTGCTGCTGGAAGTGGAAAACTCCGGCCACTGGGTCGCGGCGGGAACCGGGACCTCGACCGGCATCGGTCTTCTGAATCTCCGCCGGCGGCTGGCGCTGCTCTACGACAATCGCGCCACCGTCGAGCCGGTGCTGACGAGCGGCAGGGTGATCCTGCGGGTGACATTGCCGCTCCCGCTCCCGGCGGATCTGCCGCATCAACCGGCCCCCCTCGCCACTCCATGAATCCACTGAGGGTCATTCTGGTCGATGACGAACGCCTGGCCCGCCAGCATCTGGCCGCACTGTTGCGCGAGCAGCCCGGCATCATCGTCGCCGGGGAGGCGGGTGATCTCACGGAGGCCATCGCACTGCTGGCGCGGGAACCGCCGGATGTGATTTTCCTCGATGTCTCGATGCCGCCGGAAAACGGCTTCGACCTGCTGCCCCACGTGCCGGCCGCCACCCGCGTGGTTTTCGTCACCGCCCACGCGGATCACGCCGTCCGCGCCTTCGACGAGAAGGCCGCGGACTACCTGCTCAAGCCCGTCAAGCCGGAGCGGCTGGCGGCAACCCTTGACCGTCTGGGCGGTTCCTTGCCGTCCCCGGACGGGCCGACGAGCCTGCTGCTGGGTGATGCCAAGGAATGGCACCGAGTCCCGCGGGAATTCATTTCCGCGGTCTTCGCGGATGGAAACTACAGCCGGATCCACCTCATGGCGGGACAGAAGTTCCTGATGCGCCGTCCCATCCAGGATTGGATCCGCCTGCTCGGCAGGAAAGGCTTTGTCGCGCTGAGCCGCTCGCTGCTGGTGAACCCGGCGGCGGTTCTGGGCATGGAAACCGTCGGCCGGCAGCTCGCCGACCTCCGCCTGCAAGGCATCCTCGAGCCGGTCAGGATCGGCCGCACCGCCATCCGGCGCGCCCGCAGCCTCCTGATGCTCTGACGCGCCGCGGAGATCCACGCCCGGGCTTTGAGACTCATGGATCGCGCACTCGGAAGAACTTCCGGGCTTCATCCATCGCGACGCTGTAGGGCGGTGAGACGCCGTGGACCGGTGTCCATGGTCCGCCCGGTGTCGCGGCTGTTTCGAGAATGCCGGTGGTGCCGGGCCAGGAGAGCACGAGGCCGATGCCTTGCACGACAAGGCCGATGCCGTCGTTTTGAAAGGAAAGACGAACGGGCGGAGTGTCGCTCAGGTTGTGGATGTTCGCCGCGCGCAACGTGTAGAGCCCGGCATCGGCGGCCGTGGTGCCGATGATGCGGAGCGTGGCCGTGGCGGCACCGCTCCAGTGCGCGTCATCCAGCACCGGCGCGCCGTCCTTGAACCATTGCTGCACGAGCGGCCGGCGGCCGGCGTGGATGGCACGCAAGCTGATGGTTTGATTCGCGGCAAAGATGACCTCGTAAGGCTGATGCACGGGTTTGACCTTGTCGCTGAAGTGCATCTCACGGGTGGAAGGTGGCGTGCCGCTGCTCAGGAAGAGACCGCCCATGTCGAACCACACGAGGCAGCGCCGACGGGTGTCAAAGACAGTCATGTCACCGCGACTGGGATCAGGGACCTGGTCGCCGATCGCAGGCGCGGTGCCTGTCACATCGTCGATCACGCTGGTGCTGCCGCGCACGAAGCGGTTGCCATCCCAGCACGCGAGGAAGGACGTGCTGCTTTCATAGCCGGGTGAGAAGTTGTAGCCGATAACGCTCATGCTGGTCGTGCGCCGCACGGGATCGTAGAAGGGTGCGCCGTTGCCCGTGCCCGAGTTGGTGACGCGGTAGTCCAGAGGCGGCAGCACGCGGCTCCACACGGCTCCGTTCCATTCCCACACCGGATTCCCGTTATCGCCAAACATCAGCACCCGCTCGTCCACCGGGTCATACACCATGGAGTGACCGCTGCGCGCTTGCGGCAGCGGACCCGTGACCGCCACTTGCTGCCAGGTGGTGCCGTTGTATTGCCAGAGATCGTTGGAGACCATGCCGAGCGCGACACCCGGCATCGATTTGTCCCCACCAAACAACAGCGTCACGCCCTGATGCCCGTCAAACGCCATCGCAGCGCCTTCGTAGAGCCCCGGAGAGCCTACGGTGGTCCGTTGCTGCCAGACCATCGCCTGCTGGGCGCCGAGTGACGGCGGCAGGAGACACAGTATCAAAAGGAGCAGAAATGGTGGTCGCATGTCTTTGTTACAGACGATTTCCACCGGGAATCCGGCGAGGGATTTCAAGGTATTTGCGGTAATCCCCACTGATCCGCCCGGCGAAAGCGGCGGGTGAAGAGCGGTGCGGATGCATCCACCCCTTCGTCCTGTCCCGCGGAGTTGGCGGGAAACCGGCCGCTGGTCAGCCAGTCGGTTGGGTCCCACGAGCGATTCCCAGGATAGGCCGCAGGTCCGGCCAAGCCCGGGCTGTGTTATGAAGTCCCCCTGGGACAGCGAGCGCCTAGTTTTCGAGCCGCGCGATGAAGGCTTCGGCACGGGCACGATGGGCTTCACGCTTGGCGGCGGGCATTTTCTCCCAGTTGCGGGCCATCATCGAGAGCCGGGGGTTGCCGCCGAAGAAATCGAGGTGGTCGCCGATGAAGGACCAGAACAGGCCGTCCCAGATGTCGCACCAGTCGCCCTTCGGATAATACGACATCTTGCGGATGTAGTTAGACCCACTGATATACGGCTTGGTGGTGAAGGTCCCGCCGTCGGCGAACTGCGACATGCCGTAAACGTTCGGCACCATCACCCAGTCGTAGGCGTCGACAAACAACTCCATGAACCAGCGGTAAACCTCGTCGGGATCGATCCGGCACAGCACCATCAGGTTCCCCAGCACCATCAGCCGCTCGATGTGGTGGCAGTAGCCGTGGTCGAGCACCCGGCGGATCGCATCGTCGACCGGCGGGATGCCGGTGGTGGCGTCGTAGAAGGCGCGCGGCATCTTTCTCGTATGGTTCCAGTAGTTGCGGGTCCGGATCGCGCCGCCGCGGTGGCGGTAGATGCCGGCCATGAACTCGCGCCACCCGACGATCTGGCGGAGGAAGCCCTCGAGCGAATTCAGCGGGACCTCGCGGGAGGCGGCGTGGGCGAGCGCGCGGTCGACGATCTCGCGCGGGTCGAGCAGCCCGATGTTCAGCGCGGGAGTGAGGACCGAGTGGAACAGCACGCGGTGCTTGCGCGAGAGCGCATCCTCGAAGGCCCCGAAATCGTGGAAGCGCTCGGACAGGAAGCGCCCGAGCCAGTCAAGGGCATCGGCCCGGGTGACCGGGTAGTGGAAATCCCCCACCCGGCCGGGATTCCCGGGAAAGCGGCGGGCGACGTAGTCCAGCGCCTCGCGGACGTGGTCATTCGGCGCGACGCGCGGTTCCGGCGGGGCGAGGCGGTCCTCGGGCAAGCGCTGGCGGTTCTCCTCGTCGAAGGACCACCTGCCGCCGAGCGGCGTGCCATCGCTATCGAGCAGCAGACCCATCCGCTGCCGCTGGGCCTTGTAGAAGTCCGCCATGAACGGCCGCTTGCGGGAGCGGCCGGTGAATTTTTCCAGCAACTCGGGCGGGGTCAGGAAATTCGGCGACGGGTGGACCACGAGCTCGATGCCACGACGCCGGGCGAAGCGGCGGAGGCGCCGCGAAAGAATCTCGTCGCAGGGATCCGCGACCTCGATCCGGCTCGTGCCGGCGGGGACTTCGCGCTCGAGCAGGCCCACCGAATCGAGGCCGTCCGCCGGTGCTTCCACATAGCGCACGCTCCCCTTCCCCGCGGCCCAGGCTTTCATCGAGGCGCGGTGCAGGACCAGCCGCTGCTGGTGGACCGCCAGCGGCCAGTGCGGGTCGCCGCCGAAATAAAGGGGGTCCTCGATCAGCATGACCGCCTGGCCGGCGCGCAGCGCCGGATGGCGGTCGAACAACTGATGGGGAAAGACCAGGGTGAGGGAGCTCATGGCGGCGGCGGCGATTCCCGAGGTCAGGGGGCCGCCTTGGCGTAGGGCAGCCGGACCAGCGGGGTGATCCCGAAGTAGGTGTCGAGGGCGGTGGAGGCCACCGCGTCCAGTCCATCGAGGTGGATCGAGCCGTCCTCGCCCAGCCGGCCCTCGTCGAGCTGGACCAGCATCACGCGGCCGACGATGAGTTTGGTGTCGTTCGCGGTGATATCCACGATCTCCACCAGCTCGAGGCCGATGCGAAACCGCGACTCGGCGACGAAAGGAGCGGCGAAGTCCGGCTCGCGGTGTTCCGTCAGGCCGGTGGCGTCGAATTCGGAAATGCCCGCGGGATAGCGGGCGGAGCACTGGTGGGCGGCTTCCACGATGCCGGGATGGAGGTGGTTGAGCGTCCAGCAGCGGGCCTCGACGAGATTGGCCAGGGTATGGCGTTCCACCACGTCGGGCCGGGTGACCATCCCGAGCAAGGCGGGGTTGGAGCCGAGGTGGAGGACGCTCGAAAAAGGCGCGAGGTTGGCGACCCCGTCCGCGCCGCGGGTGCCGACGAGGCAGACCGGTTTGACGCCCGGCAGCGAGGTCGCGAACTGGACGCGGACCCGCGGGTCCATGGTTTCAAGATCGCGGGAGGAGATGGTGATCATGCGAAGAGTCGGATCGAGGATAGCCCGCCATCGGGGCGCAGGATCTGGCCGGACATCGATTTCGAAGCGTCGGAGAGGAGGAACGCGACCAGTTCCGCGACTTCCTCGGCACCGCCGACCCGTTGGAGCGGGTGGCGTTTCGCCGCGGCCTCGCGTTTCGCGTCGCTGTTCAGCAGCGGCGAGGCGAGCGGGGTGTCGGTCAGCGACGGCGCGATGACATTCACCCGGATCGCCGGGGCGAATTCGGCGGCCAGGGATTTCGCGAGTCCTTCGATGGCACCCTTGGCGGCGGCGATCGAGGCGTGGAAGGGCATCCCTTGGGCCACCGCGACGGTGGAGAAGAGGACGATCGAGGCGCTGCCGGATTTCTTGAGCGCCGGGAGCGCGGCTTGGATGGCGGCGACCGCGCCCAGGCAATTCACCCGGAGGTCGTGGAGGAAATCATCCGCCGTCAGCCGATGGAACGGCTTCAGGGTGATCGAGCCGGGGAAATAGACGAGGCCGTCGAGCTGTTCCGGCAGCAGGGCGGGATCGAGCACCGGGTTGGCCGCCTCGAAGGGGATGACCGGCACCCCGAGAGCGGCGAGCGGGGTGGGATGGCGGGCGGCGGCGGCAAGCTGGTGGCCGCGGGCGAGCAGCAAGCGGGCGGTGGCCAGCCCGATGCCCGAGCTGCCGCCGATCAGGAGATGGTGCTTCGACATGCCGCACCATGGGCGGGAGCCGGCAGCTGTCGAGGGGGGATCGGCAAAGAAAAGGCCGCCGGGGTTACCGGCGGCCTTGGAAATCAATATCAGAAGCGAAACGGCTCAGGCGAGGGCAAGTTCCTTCTTCTCCTCTTCTTCGTCGTGCTCCTTGTCCTTCTTGCACTTGCCACAATGAGCGAGGGCTGGCTCGTCGTCCTTGTCGCAATCCTTCTCCTTGCACTTGCCGGCGAGGGCGGTGTCCTTGTCCTTGTCGCATTCGCCGTCCTTGCACTTGCCGGCGAGGGCGGGATCTTCGTCCTTGTCGCAATCCTTCTCCTTGCACTTGCCGGCAAGGGAGACCTCTTCCTTTTTCTCCTCTTTCTCCTTGTCCTTGTCGCACTTCTTGCAATCGGCGAAGGCGAGCGGGGTGAACAGGAGGGCGGCAAAGAACGAACTAAGTAGCAGTTTCATGGTTTGTGGATGGTTGTCGTTGGATCGCTGAATTCAGTAACCTCGAATTAGAACCCGGCAAGGAGGAATTTGTTCCCGGAATCTGCAAAAAAAATTCAAAGAGCGGTTTTTCGTTTCATCAGGCGCGATTTCTCCGGTCGCGACCTTGCAAATTGGACCGCCAGCCGGCGGAAGAACAGGTTCCGGCCGATGGCGGGCGGCGCGCTCCCGCGGTCCGGATCAGCTCAAATCCCCGGCGGTAACCGAGGTCTGTTCGCGCGAGCCAAGTGCTAGCGCTTGCCGCCGGACGGCTTCCGGGGCCCCGTCGAAGCGGTAGCTGTGGCAGTTCGGGCAGAGCACCACGGCCGCTCCGACGATCGAGTCGCAGCCTTCGCAGACTTTGTAGCCGGCAGGATTGGCCGCGATGCGGGCGGCTTTCGCCTCGCGGGTGTCGGGTTCTTGGGATGGAGCGGACATGTCTCGGTCTCTAAAAGCAGAAGCGGCACCGGAACCCGGAGCCGCTTCGAAAACTGTTACCGTCCGGAAGCCGGGCTCATGCCAAGGTGGCGAGGACCCTGGCGGCCTTGCGCTTGAGGTTGGATGCCTTGTTCTTGTGGATCAGGCCTTTCTTCGCGGCCTTGTCGACGGCCGATGAGAACTCGGAGAGCGACTGGCCGGCGGCCGGCTTGTCGGCGGCGGCAACCGCGGCGTGGGTCTTCTTGCGAAGCGTCTTGATGGTCATCTTGCGGGCGCGGTTGCGCTCGGTGCGGACCTTGGTCTGGCGGACGCGCTTGAGGGCGGACTTGTGATTGGCCATGGTGAAAGAATTGGGACGGTGGGCGCGATGAGAGACGCGCGGGGCGGCAAGCTAGGGAATTGGCTGGAGGTGTCAAGCTCGTCCGCCAAATTCCGCGCTACCTTTTGGCGACGCCGAGCAAAGCTTCGGAGGAATGGCGGCGTGCGTAATCCTGGCCAGGCCCGGTTTCCAGCAGCGAACCGCGGATCACCCGCACCTCCGCTCCTTCGCCGACCCGGTTGTAGAGATCCACCACGTCCTTCATCCCCATCCGGATGCAGCCGTAGGAAGCCGGCGTGCCGAGACGCGACTCTTCCGGAGTGCCATGGATGTAGACGTAGCGTCCCATGGTGTTGCGGTTGTGGGATTCCTTGCCGTTCAGCCAGAGGATCCGGCTGACCACCGGGTCGCGGCCGGGCTGATTGGGGCGCAGGACTTCGCCGGTGGCCCGGCGGCTTTTGAAAACCATCCCGGCGGGAGCGCCGTCGCCGATCTTGCGGGCCACCTCGAGCCGGCCGAGCGGGGTGTGGTTGCTGCCCGAACGCGAGCCGATCCCGAACTTCGAGGTGGAAACGGTGTAGGTTTTCACCGGTTTGCCATCGTGAACCAGCAGCATCCGCTGGTCGCTGACGCTCACGTACATCTGGTTGCGGGTGTCTTTCCTGGTGCCGCAGCTGCTCAATAAGAGCGAGGCCGGGAGCGCCAAGGCGAACAAGAGGGCGGAGTTCAGGATTCGCCTGATCATGGGTGCGGCTAGGATTCCTTGGTAATGTCGGTGGTGGAGTCCAAGGCACCGCGGCCGGAGGGCAGCAAGCGGGCCAATGACGAAAGCGACGTATAGAAGAATCCGACCGGGAAGGGAAGCAGAAGAATCGCCGAGACAATCCGGCCATCGCCGGCGGCTTCCACCACCACGTAAAGGAAGAACAAGCCGAACAGCAATTCGACCACCGGCGTCAGCGTCTTCATCGCCTTGTAGCTGCTGCGCTTCCAATCGCCCTTGGGCTTCTGGTCGATGCCGTATTTCGGGGTCCGCACGAAGCCCGACTGGTGGTTGAAGATCGCTTCGATGACCGCCTTGGCGTTGTTGATCGACATCCCGATGCCGAGCGCGAGGAGCAGCGGCAGGTAGGGCAGTTCCTTCCACCACGAGCCGGGGCGCAGGGCCTTCTGGGCGGTGACGTAGAACACGACGACCGAGACCGAGGCGAAGAAGAAGATCGGGATATTGATGATGTAGGTCGACCAGGAACCGAAGTCCGGCGCGGCCTTCTGGTTCGGGTAGATCAGGAAGCACAGGCAGATCAGCGCCAGATAGGCGAAGTTCGAGGTCAGGTGGGCGGTGGCCTCCAGCTTGATGAAGAGCGGCACCTTGGCCTTCCAGATCGCCGGCAGGACCTTCTTGCAGACCTGGATCGAGCCCTTGGTCCAGCGGTGCTGCTGGCTCTTGAAGCCGTCCATGTCGACCGGCAGCTCGGCCGGGGTTTCGACGTCGTTGAGGAAAATGAAGCGCCAGCCCTTGAGCTGGGCCCGGTAGCTGAGGTCCATGTCCTCGGTCAGCGTGTCGTGTTCCCAGCCGCCGGCGTCGGCGATGCATGACTTGCGCCAGATGCCCGCGGTGCCGTTGAACGTGAAGAAGCGGCCGCTGCGGTTGCGCGCGGTCTGCTCGAGCTCGAGGTGCCCGTCGAGGAACATCGCCTGGATCCGGGTGAGCACGTTGTAGGTCCGGTTGAGGTGGCCCCAGCGGGTCTGGATCAAGCCGATCTTGTCGTCGGTGAAGTAATGGATGGTCTTCTGGAGCACGTCCGGATTCGGGACGAAATCGGCATCCAGGATGAACAGGTATTCCCCTTTGGCGAAACGGGTGCCGTGTTCGAGCGCGCCCGCCTTGTAGCCGGTGCGGTCGCTGCGGTGGATCATTTCCGCGTCGAATCCCTGGCCGCGCAGCCGCTCGACCCCGAGCCGGCAGATCTCGGTGGTTTCGTCGGTCGAATCGTCCAGAATCTGGATCTGCAGCCGGTCCTTCGGGTAATCCAGCCGGGCGACCGAATCCAACAGGCGGTCGACCACGTGCATTTCATTGAAGACCGGCAACTGCACCGTCACCAGCGGCAGCTCCCGGAACAATTCCTTGGGCTCCGGCTTGTTGCGGGAATGACGCAGGTAGAGGTAAACGATGCACAGGCGATGAAAGCCATAGCCGGCCAGTCCGAACAGGACGAGCGTGTAAGAGAGATACCAAAGGGGCGAAGTCAGGTCCATGAGCTCGTGATGGGGAAACGGGAATCGGAAAAATCGGGATCGGGGAAATTCGGTCAACCTGAATGCCCGGGGCTTGAGCACGGGGTGGAGCCACCCCGGGCGGCCGGAGGCCATCACGATCGGAATGGAGAGTCAAGCCGCGAGATCGCGACCGGAAGTCACAAGTCGCCGGATTGCCGGTTGCGGGAAATACCATCCGATGGCAAGATTTCTTCCGTGAACCTGATCCGCCCCCTCCTGGTGCCACTGCTCTGCGCCGTGGCAAGCAGCTTCCCGGCATTCGCCGAGGAAGCCGAAAAACCGGCGATCCCGGCCGACCTGCTCGACGATCCGCACGTTCGCGAGGAACTCGCGATCAACGAGTTCACCGCGCCCTCGATCGCCAAGATCTTCGAATCGCTGGAAGCGCTCGCGCCGCTGCCGATGCTCAATTTCGAACGGGTGGCACCGCAGAAAATGCCGCTCAACCGGGCCGACCTCGCGGTCGAGCTGGGATTCCTGATCGCCGACGGCTTCCTGGTCGTGCAAGCGGGGGAGCTCGGGCGGGTCGAGACGCTGGCCGCGGAACTGACCCGCTTTGGCAAGGCCCTCGGCGCCGGCGAGCGGGTCAACCGCCACGCGGCGAGCTTGTTGGAAAGCGCCCGCAAGAAAAACGTCGCCCAGCTCAAAACGGAACTTTCCTCGACCCAGAAAGACGTCGAATTGGAGCTGGTCACCCTGCGCGACGCCGATCTGGCGCACCTGATATCCCTGGGCGGATGGATCCGCGCGCTCCAGGTCTCCTCAGCCGCGGTGGAGACCCAGTTCAGCGAGGACCGGTCCAAGCACATCATGCGCGAGGACATCGCCGACTACTACTCGGCGATCGTGAGCGGCCTCGAGCCGCGGGTCGCCGACCGGCCGAGCTTCCTCGCCATGCGGGACATCCTCTCCGGCCTGCGGACGGAAATGACCCTCGACGAGAAACCAGTCACCAAGGAAACCATCGCCGCGATCAGCAAGCAGGCCGCCAAGCTCGCGGAACTGGCCCTCCAGCGCGAGGAAGGACCATGAGCGCTCCGGACATCGCGGTGCTGGGCTTGGGGATCATCGGCTCGCGGGCTTTTGCCTTGTTGAAAGACGCCGGGGTCGGGACGGTCAGCGCCTGGAACCGCACCCCGAAAGGGCTGGACGGCGAGCGCGAAAGCCTTGAAGCCGCCGCTTCGGAGGCCGCTGTGGTCGTGCTCTACCTGAAAGATGCCGCCGCCGTCCGGGCGGTGGCCACCCGGGTGTTCGCGTTCCCGCCCGGCGGGCGGGTGCTGGTGAATCACTCGACGGTCGATTTGGAAACCACCCGCTGGCTGGCCCGCGAGTGCGCCGCCCGCGGGATCGGCTTCCTCGATTGCCCCTTCACCGGCAGCCGCGAGGCCGCGGCCGGCGGGGCCTTGGTTTACTATGCCGGCGGGCCGGACGAACTGATCGACCGGCTCGAACCGGTCCTGCTCGCCACCGCGAAGTCGGTCCTGCGCTGCGGGGTGGCCGGCACCGCGACCGTCTTGAAGCTGGTGACCAACCTGATCTCCGCCTGCACCGTTCAGGCGCTGGCGGAGTCCCTCGCGACGGCCACCCGCCACGGGATCCGGCCGGAGCAGTTGATCGACGCGGTGGCGCGCAACGCCTGCGGCTCGCCGCTCGCCGCGATGAAGTTGCCGACGATGGCGACGGGCGAGTTCGACACCCATTTCTCGCTCTCCAACATGCTCAAGGACAGCCGCTACGCGCTCGAACTCGCGGCCGAGGCCGGGATCGAGACGCCGGCCCTGCGGGCGGTCTCCGGCCGGATGGCCGAACTTTGCGAGAACGGTCTGGCGGATCACGATTACTCGGCCCTGGCCTCTCCTTACCTGGCACCCGCATGATCCTCCCCTTCCGCTGCCTGCCGCCGGCCCGTCGCTGCCTGTTTTCATTCCGCGGGCCGGACGCCGAACGCTATCTCAACGGCCAGCTGACCCAGGACGTCCGCGGCCTCGGCAACCGCGCGTTGCTTTCCTGCGTGACGGATGCCAAAGGGCGCCTGCAAGCATTGGTCCACGTGTTCCGCGGCCCGGACGACGGGATCTGGGTCGAAGGGCCGGCCGAGCAAGAGGCGGAGCTGGAGCAACGATTGACCCGCTACCTGATCGCGGATGACGTCGAAGCCGCCAACCTTTCCGCGGACTGGTGGCTGGCCCACGCGATCGATGCCGGCGAGGCGCCCGCCCTGGCCGCCGGATTCGTCCGCGAGGCGGCCCGTCTGGGCGACGGCGGCCACGACCTGTGGCTGCCCGCTCCCGACCTGCCCGGGCACGGCACCCTCACCGCCGCCGAAGCGGAGACCCGGCGGATCCACGCGCGGATTCCCGCCTGGGGAGCCGAATTGACGGCCGGAATGCTGCCGCCGGAAGCAGGCCTCGACCGCAACGCGATCTCCTACCACAAGGGCTGCTACATCGGCCAGGAGGTGCTTTCACGGATCAAGAGCGCCGGTCGCCTGAACCGGAAGCTGGCCGCTTTCCTGGTCGAACCCGGCTGCGCGCCCGGCGATCCCCTGCGGCTCGCCGGCGGCTCCCGGCCTTGCGGCACGCTCACCAGCGTCGCGCCCTGGCCCAACGAGGCCGGACTCCATGCCGCCCTCGGCTATCTCGACAAATCCGCGTTCGAGACGCTGGAGTTCGAATTCGAGGGCAAGCCCGGGGTGGCCCAGCGGCTCGGCTTCGTGTGAGCCATCCGGGCACGAAAAAGGCCGCGGTCACCCGCGGCCTTCCGGGAAATCCCGACCTCAGCCGACCTCAGTACTGGTAGTTGAGGTAGAAGTTGAACTGACCGCCCTTGTCCGCGACCGGATCCGGGCTTTCGATCGGGAACGCGTAGTCGAGCGCGATCGGCACCGGGCTGATCGGCAGCTTGAGGCGGACGCCGGCACCGATGCTGTGGTAGAGGTCGCTCGGGCTCGGATCCCAGGAATCGCCGTTGACGAAGCCGAGGTCGTAGAAGACCGCCGCGCGGACGTTGTCGATGACCGGCACGGTGTATTCCGCGGACAGGAAGCCCAGTGACTGGCCGCCGATGACCTCGCTGGTGACGGGATCGCGCGGACCCACGTCGCGGAACTCGAAGCCACGCAGGGTGCGGCCGCCGCCGAGGAACATGCGGTCGAAGATCGGCACGTTGCCGTCGGTCGCATCGACGAAGGCCAGTTCGCCGTTGAGCGAGAAGATCGAATCCCACGCGAGGTTCCAGTATTTCTGGCCTTGCAGGGTGATGCCGATGGTATCCACGTCGCCGCCGAGAAGCGTACCGGCGACACTCATGCCGATGTCGAACTTCTCGCCGGTGCGGGTCTCGATCACCGCGTCGCGATTGTCGTAGACGTAGTTCAAAGTAAGGGCGCTGCGGATGTAGTCCCCGTCTTCCGGCAGCAGCAGCGAGGGCGGCCCGCCGTTGTCGATCGAGTTCTGCGAAAGGACGGCCACCGAACTCTCGAGCTCGATGTCCACCTGCTCGAGCCGGTATTCCAGCTTGACCGAGGATTTCTCGCTGAGCGGCTTGCGCAGGAAGATCGCGCCGCCGCCGTTGGTTTGCTCGTAGAAGTCCGAGTAATACTGCGAGTCGCGGTAGAACAACTCGCCGCCGAGCGCGAGCTGGCGGTCCATGAACCAGGGCTCGACCAGCGAGATGCTGAAGTCGGTGCGCTCGCTGCCGAGCCGCAGGCTGGCGCCGAAACGCTGGCCGCCACCGGTGAAGGCCCACGGATTCATGATGTCGAAGTTGGTCTGCTCAAGCGTGACGAAACCGACGATGCTGTCGATCGAACTGAAGCCGACCCCGGCGCTGATCGATCCGGTGTTGCGTTCGTCGACCAGCACGTTGATGTCGCGGTATCCGCCGCGGCCGGCCTGGGCGTCGACCTGCACGCTGTTGAAATACTGCAGGCCCTCGAGGCGCGCCTTGGCGGTCTCGAGCTCGACCGAGTTGAAATTGTCACCCGGCTTCAGCGGCAGTTCGCGGCGGATCACCCGGTCCTGGGTCTTGGTGTTGCCCTCGATGTTCACCCGGCCCACCCGGTAGAACGATCCTTCGGTGACGCGGTAGACGATGTTCACCTGGTTCGGACCGGCGTCGCGGATATCCGGGGTGACGGTGGCATCGGCGTAACCGCGGGAACCGTAGAAGTTGCGGATCGTCCGGATATCGTCGCGCATTTTCTTCGAAGAGTAGCCGTCGCCGCCGTTCAGGGTGAGCGAGGGGTAGAGTTCCTCGGGCTTGAAGACCGACATCCGGCCGAAGCTGACCCCGGCCACCGTGTATTTCTCCCCTTCGTTGATCGGAATCACCAGGTCGACCCGGCCGTCGCCGACCGGCTCGCGGCGGGCACCGGGGCTGCCGGCGCGGAGGTAGCCGCGGGTCCGGTAGTAATCGAGCACCTTCTCCACCTCGGCGTCGAGCTGGTCGACTTCAAAGCGGCCGGACTTATTGAACCAGGCGAACCAGCCCTTTTCCTTGATGTCCATCTGCTTGCGCAGGGTGCGGCTGTCAAAGGTGTTGTTGCCCTCGAAGCGGATCTCGCGGATCTCGTTCTTGCCGCCTTCCTCGATGACGAAAATCAGGTCGTAGCCCTGGCCGGTCTCGCTCGGCTGGGTGCGGTGGGTGATCGAAACGTCCGGGTAGCCGTAGCCGCGGTAGTAGGTCTCCAGGTTGCGCCGGGCCGACAGGATGGCTTCGTCGCTGAGCGCCCCGCCGACCTTGAGCTTGGTTTCCTGGGCCAGCTTCTTGTCGCTGAAATTGTCGGGGTTGTTTCCGACGAATCCGACCGCCACGATGGTGCCACGGGTGGTCACGTCGTAAATCACCTTGAGACCGTCGCCGACCGGCTCCGCGAGCACGCGGACGTCGTCGACCAGGCCGGATTCGTAGAGCGACTTGATGTCGTTGTCGACCTTCTCGCTGCGGTAGGGTTCGCCGGCGCGGGTCGAGATGTTGCTGCGCAGCCTCGCCTCGTCGACGGTGGGTGGTCCGGTGTACTGGAGCGCAACTTCGGTGACGTTCTTTCCCTCGATGTCTTGCGCCTTCACCGACGTCGCGGCGAGACCGAGGAAAAGAAGCGTCGCCACAACCACCCGGCGTGCCGCTAAGGACGCGCCCCAAGTACTTAAGAGGGATGAAATATCCATGTGTATCGGCTAACGAACCGCATAGAACCGTTTCAGGGCAGGGTGCGTCAAGGACCATGTCGCGAAGCGGGCGGCGAACGGCCGCACCTTCGCTTTGACAAGCCGCGACCGGCCCCATTAGTTTCCCGCCCCCGGCACGACCGCCTTTTTCCCGCGCCGCACTTTCCGTCATGAACATCATCGTTGAGAAGCAGCCGAATTGCCGCGCCACGTTGCGCGTTGAAGTCCCCTCGGACACCGTGAACACCGAGCGGGCGAAAATCGTCTCCGGCTACGCCTCGCAAGCCCGCATCCCCGGCTTCCGGCCCGGCAAGGCGCCGAAGAGCGTCATCGAGAAGAAGTTCCAGTCCGCCATTGTCGAGGAGCTCGACGAGCGCCTGGTCCGCCAGGCCTATGACGAGGCGCTCCGCCAGGAAGCGCTCAAGGTGCTCAATTTCGGCAACCCGCAGAATCTCCTGCACAATGCCGACGGCACCCTGACCTTCCACGCCGTGCTGACCCTCGCCCCGGAAGTCCAGCTGCCGGACTACAAGGGAATCGCGGTCAAGGCACCGTCGGCCGAAGTCAGCGACGCCGAACTCGACGCCCAGCTCGAAGGCCTGCGCGAGCGCTTCGCCGATTATTCGGACATCGAGGACCGGGCCGCCGAGTCCGGCGACCTCGCGGTGATCGATTACACCTCGACCCTCGACGGCCAGCCGCTCGAGGAAGCATTGGGCAAGCCCGCCGGCCACCTCGCGGGCCGCGAGGGATTCTGGCTGAAGCTCGACGAGGCCAGCTTCCTCCCCGGCTTCGCCGCCCAGATCGCCAGCCTGAAGCCCGGCGACGAGAAGGAGGTCGCGCTGACGATTCCCGAGGATTTCCCGCTGACCGACCTGCAGAACCGCGAGGTGGTCTTCCAGGTCGCCCTCAAAGGCCTCAAGCAAGCCGTGCTGCCCGATCTCGACGACGAATTCGCGGCCAAGGTCACCGGCGGCAAAACCCTCGACGAGCTGCGCACCCTCGCCCGGCGCCAGATCGAAGTCGAGAAGCGCCGCCGGATCGATGACTACAAGGTCAACCAGATCGTCGAGCACTTCAACTCGCTGGTCGAATTCGACCTGCCCGAGGAGCTGCTCCGCCACGAGACCCAGGGCCAGGCCGACGCCCTGGTCGAGCGCGGCGTGAAATCCGGCATGACCGAGGAGGAAATCGCCGCCCAGCAGGGAGAGATCATCGCCACCGCCGGCGACCAGGCCCGCACCAACCTGAAGACCAATTTCATCCTGCAGGAGATCGCCCGCGTCGAAGGCATCGCCGTCAGCGACAACGAACTGGTCAACCATCTCGCGATGATCGCCCAGTCGCGGAAGCAGAACCCGAAAAAGTTCATCAAGGACCTCCAGCGCGGCGGCCGGATCCCCGGGATCCGCAACTCGATGCTGGTCGGCAAGGCCATTGACTTCGTTCTGGAGCACGCCACCGTCGAGGAAATCGCAGACGAACCGACCACCACCGATGAGTGATTTCCCGACTTCCATCCGCGCCGGCGGAGCCCCGAAAAACAGCTACTACGTCCCCATTGTCATCGAATCCGATGGCCGCGGTGAGCGCTCCTTCGACATCTATTCGCGGCTCCTCAAGGACCGCATCATCTTCATCGGCACGCCGATCGATGACTACGTCGCCAACTCGGTGATCGCCCAGCTCCTGTTCCTGCAGATGCAGGATCCGAAGAAGGACATCCACATCTACATCAACAGCCCCGGCGGCTCCGTCACCGCCGGTCTGGCGATGTATGACACGATGCAGTTCATGACCTGCGACGTGAACACCTACTGCATCGGCATCGCCGCCTCGATGGGCTCGGTGTTGCTGACCGCGGGCACCAAGGGCAAGCGCTTCTGCCTGCCGAACTCCCACGTCATGATCCACCAGGTTTCCGGCGGCGCCTCCGGCACCGCGTCGGATGTCGAGCGGACCATCGGCTTCATGTTCAACCTGAAGAAGCGGCTCAACGGCATCCTCGCCAAGCACACCGGCAAGACCATCGAGCAGGTCGAGCACGACTCCGACCGCGACAACTACATGACCGCCGAGGAATCGGTGGCTTACGGCCTGGTCGACAAGGTTCTCGAGAGCCGCAAGCAGCTTCCCGACGCCGTCGCCGCGCTTGCTGACGCGAATGACGGAAAAAAGGACGACGTCTGAGTTGTTTTCCGCTATGTTCAGGCGTCGGGCTAGTTGGCCCGACGCCTTCTTTTTTAACCCCCCGCATTCCCATGGCACGCGCTTCCAACCTCACGATGTGTTCCTTCTGTGGCAAAAGCCACTCGGAGGTCAAAAAGCTGATTGCCGGACCCGGCGTTTACATCTGCAACGAGTGCGTCGAGGTCTGCTCGAACATCCTCGACAAGGAACTGGCCGAGGCGTCCGGCAAGCCGTCGAAGAGCCGCCGCAACCAACCGTCGAAGCGCCTCCCCTCGCCCGCCGAGCTGCGCGCCAAGCTCGACGATTTCGTGATCGGCCAGGAGCACGCCAAAAAGGTGCTGTCGGTCGCCGTCTACAACCACTACCAGCGCCTCCGCCAGGACCAGGCCTCGCTCGGCGACGAATTCGCCGGCGTGGAGATTGAAAAGTCCAACGTCCTGCTGCTCGGCCCCACCGGGTCCGGCAAGACCCTGCTTGCCCGCACCCTGGCGCGGGTGCTCGACGTGCCGTTCTGCATCGTCGACGCGACCACGCTCACCGAGGCCGGTTACGTCGGCGAGGACGTGGAAAACATCGTGCTCCGCCTGCTGCAAGCCGCCGAATTCGACGTCGAGCGCGCCGAACGCGGGATCATCTACGTCGACGAGATCGACAAGATCGGCCGCAAGACCGACAATGTCTCGATCACCCGCGACGTCTCCGGCGAGGGTGTCCAACAGGCCTTGCTCAAGATCCTCGAGGGCACCGTCTGCAACGTCCCGCCGCAGGGCGGCCGCAAGCACCCGCAGCAGGAATACATCCAGGTCAACACCGAGAAGATCCTCTTCATTTGCGGCGGTGCCTTCGTCGGCCTCGAGGACATGATCCAGCGCCGGCTCGGCCGCAGCACGCTCGGCTTCCACGGCACCAGCGGCGACGCCACCCCGGCCAGCGGCAACATCCTCGACCTCGCCGAGCCGGAGGACCTGCTCCATTTCGGCCTGATCCCCGAATTCATCGGCCGCCTGCCCGTCATCTCCGCCCTGCGCAAGCTGACCGAGGACGAGCTCGTTTCAATCCTCACCGAGCCGAAGAACGCGCTGGTCAAGCAGTACGGCAAGCAACTCGCCCTCAACGGCGTCAAGCTCCGCGTGACCCGCGACGCCCTGCGCGCCCTCGCCGAGGAAGCCGTCCGCCGCGGCACCGGCGCGCGCGCCCTGCGCTCGATCTTCGAGCGGCTGATGCTCGACGTGATGTACGAGGTGCCGTCCAAGGGCGACGTCGAAGCCGTCACCCTCAACCGCCCCGTCGTCCTCGGCGAACGCCCGCCCCTGATGCGCCGCAAGCGCGCCGACAAGGACGCGGCGTGAGGGGCGGGCACCCTCTGGGGTTCCCGTCCACGTCTCAACGGGGCGACCTTGAAGGGCCCGGCGTAGCCGTCGGAAGTAGCGCAACTTTGCAAGTTGCGTGCTTGGGGCGGCCCATCGCACCCCGATGATCCGAAGCCTCCCGAGAACCTCCGGCCCGCGCGGCAGCGGCCTCCACGACTTCTCCTTCGCGGTCACTGACAGCCTACCGATCCTCTTCCTCATCGTCCCGCTTCGTGCTCTTCATCAGATACTGATCCAGCGCCTCGAGCAGCTCCCTCTGAACGGCCTCCGGAACGCCGAACACCGGCAGCGCCTGACGGAAATCCGGGCGCCATTGCTCGTCGGTCAGGTTCCAATCCAACCAGGGTGCCCGCCGGGTATGGGAGTTTCCCGGATCTTCCGGAGAAAGCGGCTGCCTGGAACTCACCAGCTGCTCCCAATCCGGTGACTCTTGCATCTTCCACTCGTCCTCCACCAGAGCCGCCGCCAAGCGGGGGCGCCGGTATAAGAGACTCGTGACGGGCCGGTCGCCCAGAACCTCCTTGGAACCGGCATCCGCATTCTCACAACGGTTCGCCGGAAATCTCGTCCGGCACCGCCGAAGGCTTCTCCGGCATCCCGTCCAAACCGTCCGATCTTTCCCCGATAATGCTCCACAAGGCACAGCGGACCCATGTCCACGGTTCCTCCACCCCGACATCCTGCCGCTGGTCGAGCAAGCCCCGGACCTCAAGGTCGGACAGCCCCCGCGCCAACTCTTCCAATTCCTCGAACTTGCCGGGCAAAGGCCGCCGGCCGGCCAGGATATCGTGGATCTTTTCAAGCGAATCCGCCCGCGACTCCGGGGCTTGGGTCTTGCCTTCAAGCCTTTGCCCCGCATCCCCCGGCGACCTGGCGGACTCGAAGCCGCCCTTCGAAGCGTTCCAAAGCACCGAGCCTCCAACCAGGATCCCGATCAAAGATATGAACCCCCTCTTCATCCGTTGGCAGAATGAATGGTGGCGCAATACCCCGCCAGCCGAAACTCGGCCGCAAGATTGCCACAACCGGAAATCCTGATACCTTCAACCCATGAGCACGGTTCTCGAAGCCCCCGAACTCGCTGCGGTGGAGCACGACCGCACCGCCTTCAACCTGGCCGTGTGGGACAAGATCGTCGCGAATCCGGAGTTCGCGGCCATGCCTTATCGCTTCGAAACCGACGAGCACGGCCAAATCATCATGTCCCCTCCTCCCGCCCCAAGCCACGGAAACAAGCAGTCAAAGATTTCCAGCCTGCTTTGGCGGTTCTTTCCAGGCGGAGAAGTCATCTCCGAGTGCCCCATCTCGACCCGCAAAGGCGTCAAAGCCGCCGACGTCGCCTGGTGCTCCCCGGAAATCTGGCGCGAATCCGAAGGCAAATCCTGCCTCCTCCACGCCCCGGAAATCTGCGTCGAGATTCTTTCCCCCTCGAACACCCGCGGCGAGATCGAAGAGAAGAAGCAACTCTACTTCGATGCCGGTGCGAAGGAATTCTGGCTCTGCGGCGAAGACGGATCGATGACCTTTTCCACGCGGGACGCCCTGCTCCCCGCATCCCTCCTCTGCCCGGAATTCCCGCCACGGATCGATTGATCCGCCCGCAAAACCTGCAATAATCCTTGAAAATTGAATACGTGATGTTTATATTTCTAGGATGATTCAACGCTCTACCCTCCTCGATCAGGTCCGAACCGCCTTGAAGCGGAGCCGGGTGGTGACCCTGCTCGGCCCGCGCCAGTCCGGAAAAACGACGCTGGCACGGCTATTGGCCGCGGAGCAGGACGGAACCCTCTTCGACCTTGAGAACCCGACCGATCTGGCCCGGCTCTCCGCGCCCCAACTGGCTCTTGAAAGCCTCCGCGGCCTGGTGGTGCTCGACGAAATCCAGCTTCGCCCCGATCTGCTGCCTCTGCTCCGGGTCCTCGCGGACCGTGTTCCGCTTCCGGCGAAATTTCTCATTCTCGGCAGCGCCAGCCCGGACCTGGTCCGCGGCTCGTCGGAAAGCCTCGCGGGACGGGTGGAGTTTGTCGATGTGGGCGGCTTCGACCTCGGCGAAACCGGAGCCGGAAATCAGGAAAGCCTCTGGGTCCGCGGCGGCTTCCCGCTCTCCTGGCTGGCCGCGAACGACACCGACAGCCTCGTCTGGCGGCAGGGATTCATCCGCACCTTCCTCGAACGCGACATCGGGGCCTTCGGCATCGGCACGCCACCGGAGGCCTTGCGCCGACTCTGGCAGATGCTGGCACACTATCACGGCGGGGTCTGGAACGCGTCGGAGTTCGGGCGAGCCCTGGGCATTTCCTCGCCCAGCGCGAAGCGCCACCTCGACATCCTCGCCGGCACCTTCATGGCACGCTTGCTCCCGCCGTGGTTCGAGAATCTCGGCAAACGCCTCGTCCGGCAGCCCAAGGTCTATGTCCGCGACTCCGGAATCCTCCACGCCCTGCTCGGCCTCGCGACCCTGGACGAACTGCGCGGGCACCCCAAATGCGGCGCTTCCTGGGAAGGCTTCTGCATCGAACAAATCCTCGCGGTCACCGGTGCCCGCGACGCCTATTTCTGGGGAACCCACGCCGGTGCCGAACTCGACCTGCTGGTGGTCCGCGGCTCGAAACGCATCGGTTTCGAATTCAAATACGGCGACGCCCCCCGGACTTCCAGATCGATGCACGTCGCGCTGGAAGACCTCCGGCTCGACGAACTCCATGTGGTGTATCCCGGCAATGCCTCATATCCGCTCGGGAACCGGCTTTTCGCGTCGTCCTTGCCGGATGCCATCGCGCAGGCCGGTCGCTTCACCTGAAGCAAGTTCCCGATTCCAAAGCTCCGCTCCCCCCGCTAGCCTCGCGCCATGCGCGCCTTCCTGCTGGCCCTGATCCCCGCCCTCGCCATCGCCGAACCGGCCACCCCGCCCGATCCCGACGAGGCCGCCTACCCGGCGATCGAGCGTTTCGTGAAGGTCCTCGAGCAGGTCCGCCAGCGCCACCCCGACGCCGACCAGGTCGCCTACGACCGCCTGGTCAACCATGCGCTCGAAGGCATGCTTGCCAGCCTCGATCCCTTCTCCAGCTTCATCCACCCCGAGATGGCCCGCGCGCTGGAGGCGGACCCGCAGCTCGATCCCTCCCTGCCCTCGCTCGGCCTGATCATCGGCGTCCGCGACGACGGCCCTTATCTCTCCAACATCGCGCCCGCCTCCCCCGCCTCGCGGGCCGGCTTGCTGCCCGGCTCGGCGATTCTGAAGATCGACGGCAATCCCCCGCCGCCGCTGGCGGTGCTACTTTCCTCGCTGCGCAAAGCCCCCGGCCAGAAGACGAAGCTCACCGTGA
>CAMCYK010000035.1 GCA_945883695.1 Akkermansia muciniphila
GCCGGCGATGAAGTCGAAGTGCTCCTCGAGCGCCTCGAAAACGACGAGGGCATGGTCGTCCTCTCGAAGGAGAAAGCCGCCCACAAGCAGAACTGGGAAAAGATCGTCAAGGTCTTCCAGGACGGCGGTCTCGTCCGCGGCAAGGTCAAGGCGGTCGTCAAGGGCGGCCTCACCGTCAACGTCGGTGTCGAAGCCTTCCTGCCCGGCTCCCAGGTCGACATCATCCCGCCGAAAGATCTCAACGAATACGTCGGCAACGTCTACGAATTCAAGATCGTCAAGGTCAACGACGAGCGGAAGAACATCGTGCTCTCCCGCCGCGAAGTCATCGAAGCCGAGCGCGCGGAACTGCGCCAGCACTTCCTCCAGAGCGTCAAGGTCGGCGACAAGGTCACCGGCGCGGTCAAGAATATCACCGACTTCGGTGCCTTCGTCGACCTGCAGGGCATGGACGGCCTGCTCCACATCACCGACATGTCGTGGGGCCGGATCAACCACCCTTCGGAAATGCTCATCATCGGCCAGCCGGTGGATGTCGTCATCCTCGACGTCGACCGCGAGAAGGAGCGCGTCTCCCTCGGCCTGAAGCAGATGTCCGACAATCCTTGGGAAGACATCGAGCGCAAGTTCGCGATCGGCTCCAACGTCAAGGGCAAGGTCACCAAGCTCCTGCCGTACGGCGCGTTCATCGAACTCGAGCGCGGTGTCGAAGGCCTGGTCCACGTGTCCGAGCTTTCCTGGGTCAAGCGCATCACCCGCCCGAGCGACGTGCTCGAACTCGACCAGGTCATCGAGGCCGTCGTGCTCGGCATCAGCATCGAGGAGCAGAAGATCTCCCTCGGTGTCCGCCAGCTCGAGCCGAATCCCTGGGACGAAATCGAGAGCCGCTACCCGATCGGCGCCACCATCAAGGGCCCGGTCCGCAACCTCACCGCCTACGGCGCCTTCGTCGAACTCGAGGAAGGCATCGACGGCATGGTCCACGTCTCGGACATGTCCTGGACCCGCAAGATCAACCACCCCTCCGAGGTTCTCAAGAAGAACGACGAGGTCGAAGCGATCGTGCTCTCCATCGACAAGGGCAACCAGCGCGTGTCGCTCGGCCTCAAGCAGCTTGAGGACGATCCATGGAGCCACATCGACGAGCGCTTCAAGGTCGGTGACCTGGTCAAGGGCACCGTCGCGAAGATCGCCTCGTTCGGCGCCTTCATCAGCCTCGATGGCGACATCGACGGCCTGATCCACATCTCGCAGCTCAGCGAGGACCACGTGGAGAAGGTCAAGGACGTGATCAAGGTCGGCGACGAGGTCGAAGCCCGCGTGATCAAGGTCGACAAGGTCGAGCGCCGCATCGGCCTCTCGATCAAGGCCGTGAACTACAACGAAGCCGACCTGAAGAAGGAAAGCGCCAGCTTCGAAAGCCTGCGCCCGTCCTCCGAAATGGTGGGTCTCGAGCAGGCCTTCAACCTCGCCGCGCTCGCGACCGAGGAGTGGAGCCCGTCGGAAGACTGATCGGTCCGTCACAACGATTCCAAAGCCGGGGAGGGAAACCTCCCCGGCTTTTTCGTGGCGCGATTTTCACGAAGCGCGCGCCGGCTTTTCATGGCGGCTTCAACGGCGCTTCATCCGGGCCCCGGATCGTGAAGGCATGAAGCATCCGCTGATTGCCGCGCTCCTTGCCACGCCCCTCCTTGTCACCGCCGATCCGCTCGCTGAAGCGGATGTGCGGCTGCCCTACTCGGAAATCCGCCGCCTGCTCGACGAGCGGAAGGAAGCGCCCCCGCCGGCGGTGCTGCCTCCTTCGCTGGCGTCAGCCCGTTTCATGGTGAGCCGCGAGGGAGGCCGGCTGGTGATCGACGCGGCATTCCGCACGCTCCGCTTTTCCGACCAGCCGGCGCTGGTCCCCCTGATCGGCGGGGCGGTGGGGCTGGAGAGGAGCGAACCGGCGGAGCTCGCGCTGCTGGTGAAGGACGGGCAAGTCTGCCACGCCGCGGCCGAGGCGGGCAGCACGTCCTTCACCGCCCGCTTCCTGGCAGACGCGGCGGAGGTCGAGCTGATCCTGCCGCCTTGCCCCTCGTTGATTCTTGAAACCGCAGAACAGGGACTGGTCGTGGTCGCCGGCGATCGCGAGCATGCCTTGCTCCCCGGCCAGCCGCTGCCGCTGCCTGCCGCCGGTGCCACGGTCACCGTGCGCGCCTTGTCCACCCGCGAGGCCGAGGAATCCCTCCGCCCGCCGCAGCCCTCCGACTGGAGTTGGCAGCACCAGGCGCTGGTCCGCGACGCGGATGGTGAACTGGAACACCTCGTCATCGCCCGCGCCTCCGCGACCACCGGATCCGGGCTGTCCGCGGAGCTGGTCTTGCCGGCCGATGCCCGCGACATCGAAGCCGCGGGCGACGATCTCGCGTCCTGGCGCGCCAGCCGGAACGCCGATGGCACGACGCGCCTCTTGTTAGAGTGGAAGAGCCGCGACCTGCTCGAGCGCGAGGTCGTCCTGAGCTACCGCCGCCCGCTGCGTCCGCTCGATGCGGTGTGGCAGCTCGCCGCGCCGCAGGGGAGTGGCGAGACACCCTCGCGCACCCGCTTCCTGATCGCCGCCAACCCGCGCCGCGCCTTCGAAGCCGAGGGTCTAACAGGACCGTTCGATTCCGAAGGGTTGCCCGCGAAACTTCGCGAATCCCTCGCCGGCTCGACTTATCACACGCTCGAAAGCGCCACCGCGATCGCCGAACTCGGAGCCCGCGAGCTGCCGCTGGTCGCCACCGCTGAGGCCGTCGTTCCGGAGGCCACCTGGACCCTCCGTCAGGAAGTCGACGGCGCGCTGCTGGTGGAGGGACTGCTCAAGGTCGAGCACCGCCAGCCCTTGCTCGTCGCCTTCGACAGCCCCGCCGGATTCACCTTGCTCCGCTGTGCCGTCGATGGCCGCGACACCCGGCCGGTCGACCGCGGCGAGGGCCGGCTGGAGGTTCCCCTGCCGCCCGGCGGGAAAGAAGCGAGCGAGATCCAGCTCTCGTTCACCGCCGCCGGCAAGCCGCTCGATCCGGTCGCCGGCACGCTCGCCCTCGCCCTGCCGCGCACCCCGCTATTCATCCGCTCGCTGACCTGGCGGATCGACTTGCCTGCCGCCTTTCGCGCCGAAGTCCACGGCAACCTGATCCGCGACCCCCTCCCGTCCGCGGATCCGCCGTCGGCGATCCGGCTGCGGAAAAACCTCTGCCGCGACGAGGTCCCCGCCGTCTCCGTCTTCTATCAGCGCGGCGATCTCGCCGGCTCCGCCCGGCCCTAACAGCTCTCCGCCGATATCATGAAAACATCCCATCTCCTGCTCTCCGCCAGCATCGTCGCCTGCACCTGCATCGCCTGGTTCATCCTCGGCTCCGCCATCACCAACCGCACCCGGGTCTCCACCGGCACGATGCAAAACGAGGTCTCCGGGGTCTGGGGGCCGGCGCTGGTGCAGGCCCATCCGGATGCCTTTTTCCTCACGCCGAACGCGCCGGGAGGACGCGCCGTGGTGCTGCCTTCCGCCAGCAAGGCGACGGTTCGCCTCGACTCCGAACCCAAGCGCCGCGGGCTGCTGTGGCACCGGACCTACGCCGTCGATTTCAAGGCCGACTATGTCTTCACCAATCCCACCCCGATCCCGCAGACGCTCTATTTCCGCTTCCCGCTGCCGGCCGACAGCGCCGGGTTGCACGGGTTCGTCTTCCAAGTGGGAGACGAGGCGGCTTCCAACACCGCCGCGGATGACGGCGTCGTCACCCGTGCGGTCGTCGTGCCCGCCGGGGAATCCGTGCCGATGAAAGTCGCCTACCGCACCCGCGGCACGGACTCCTGGAACTACCGCTTCACCGACGCCCGCCGGATCACCGGCTTCGAGCTCCGGATGCGGGTGAACTTCGCCGACATCAACTTCCCGGTCGGCACCGGATCGCCCGACGAGAGGATGCAGGACGAAGGCGGTTGGGACCTCGCGTGGACCTATCCCGACGTGCTCTCGGCGCCGTCGATCGGGATGGACATGCCCAAGCTCCTCAATGCCGGTCCGGTGGCGCTGCGGATCGTCCTGTTCGCGCCGGTGTCGCTGCTGTTCTTCGTCGCCGTGATCATGATCATCGCGGCCCTCAAACGGATCCCGCTGCATCCGATGCATGTCTTCTTTGTCAGCGCCGGTTTCTTCGCCTTCCACCTGCTGTTCGCCTATCTGGTGGATCTGTTGGATCCCTACGCCAGCTTCGGCATCGCCACCGCCGTCTCGCTGCTGCTGGTCGCCGGCTACCTCCGCGCGGTCGGCGGCAGATTGTTGTTCCGGGTGGCCGTGCCGGCGCAGCTGATTTACCTGACGCTGTTCAGCCTTTCGTTTTTCTTCGACGGGCTGACCGGCATCACCCTCGCCGTCGTCTCGGTGCTGACGCTGGCCTTGCTGATGATCCTCACCGCGAAGGTCGACTGGCGGCAGGTCTTCAACGCGGAGCAAAGGGCGGCGTGAGCAGGCTTGCTTCACCTGAATGAAAACGGGCCTGAGGGTTCATTCTGGACCAAGCACCGGTAGGGAGCCGGACCCCTGGCCCCGGGCACCATCGGGCCGCCGGTCTTGGACTGCGTGCAGCCTGCTGCCGCTTTCGTCCGCCAGCCTGCTGGCGCATCGGGACCTGACTCCACAGCAGGCTGTGGCAACAGAGCGGCAGCAGGCTCTGCCCGTTACCCACAAATTTCGCTTTTGGAGTCCCGGGCGGAGACTTGTCCTGCCCGTTACCCACAAGTCGGGTGCCTCCCGTCTTATGCCCCAACGGGGCAACACGAGATAGCCCGGGGCCGGCAACGCGCAGCCCCGGGATCGGGCGAAGTCTCGGCGCCGCGCTGAAAGTGCGGGATGGGGCGGGTGGCACGGGACGTCTCGTCGTACCGGCCCCATCGCGCCCTTTCAGGGTGCCAGATCCCGGACCCACGGACCCGGGGCTGCGCCAAGCCTTGCCCCGGGCTATCTCATCACGCCCCGTTGGGGCTTGAATCAAACGAGGTGGGTAACGGGCAGGACTTGTCACCGCGCTCCCGGCGAAGCTTGCAAGAATGTGAGCGCGCGAGACCTGACCCCATGGGGGCCATGGGGGCCATGGGGGCCGTGGAGTGTCGCCGGGGGGGCGGACGGGGTGGTCGGATTTCACCGGCGGGGGCGTGGTCACTCCTCGGGCGGATGCCCGGGGGGCGGCGGGATGCCGGGCGGCGTCGAGGCGGCCACGATGGTGGCGGCGGATACTCCCAACCTCGCCCGGAGCAAGTCATCGATCAGCACGGCGCGGCTGTTGGGGATGACTCCGGAACCGAATTTGCGCGCGTGGTTTTTCGCGATCCCGGCGCCGAAGAACAGGATGTTGCAGGAGATCGCGTGGAGGCACCGCCCGCGCCTTGCCGCGTTGGGCCGGGGGCGACCTCTTCTTCTGCGTGACGTTCAGAGTTCGTCATCCGCCCGCACCACCGTCACGTCACCTGCTGGCCGGTGAATGCGAGTCCGGCTGGCTCCCGCGATGATGCCGGTTCCAAGGAGGATCAAGGACCCGATCGTCACCCACAACTGGGGCGCTCCCAGTTCGATCGCCCCCCAGGCGAGGCCCCCGATGAGGATCAACGTGCCAAAAATGTAAGCGAAGAATCTCATGGGGTGGGTTGGCGTGTTCTTGAAGCGGCGGCAAATGGCAGCGGCTCGTATCGGCCGGAATTATCTGCGGGGATGGATCCCTCAGCGCAAGTAAGGCGAGGATGCGTCGTCGGCGTCCGGTTCGAGGGCGTCGATGAAGCTGAGGAACCGCTTTTCTTCGTGGTTCAGAACGATGCCTTCCATCTGCTGCGGTAGAGCGACGAAGGAGAGGGGCATCAGGTAGAAATTGAACTCGGTCATGTCGCGCCCGAACCAGCTTTTGGTGGCGGCGACGAAGTTCTTCAAGCTGGCGGTTCCGACCTCTTGAAGGCGGACGGGGAACGCACCGGATCGGTTGTAGAAGTGGATCGCGGAATCCCTCATTTCCAGAAGCACCTGGAGATTGGCCCAGGCGTTCGAGTCGAACGCTTTTGAGTCGACGAGTTTCTTCGCGAGGTGGTCGAGGCTGTGTGTGAACGGATTTCCGGCGCGGGTGGTTTTGACCTTCAGTTTCCTGCTCTTGTTGCCGTCCTTCTTCGTGCGGGGCTCCATCACGTAGAGCGAGCTGACCTTGTTCCCGTGGTCGGCCAGCCATTTTGCTTTGAGCAGCAGTTCCCAGCCGTTGATGGCGAGCACGGCGAAGGCTTCCTCACGGTAGAGGAAGTCGGGTTTGTTGTAGATCTCAATCGCCGCGACCGTCGCGGCAACCGCTCGATCCAGAAGTTCCTTGGAGCGGGCTCTCATGAGGTGGCCGGGGCGAAGGCTTCCTTGAGAACGGCTTGGAGGAGTTGGGCGGCGTGGCGGCGGGCCTGCTCGATCTCCGCTTCCAGCGCCCGGCAGGTCGTCATCAGCGCCTCCACCCGCTCCACGATCGCGGCTTGCTCGGCGAGGGGAGGGAGGGGGATGGGTTTCAGGTAAAGGTCGTCTCGCGGCACGTTGTTCATCGAGGTCGATTTGCCCATTCCAAGCCCTGCAAAATACGCCCGCGCTTGGTCCGAATCGTTGTAAAGCGCTACCTGCTTTGTGTCCGCCCCTTCCATCAAGACGACGCGGATCGTCTTGTCGGAGAGCAACAGGTTTCGGTCACAACCGTGAACGATTGCACACTTGCCAGCGAGTCCCTTCGATCCGCTGGCTCGGCAAAAGATCAGATCGCCGCCGACGACTTGTGCGGATCTGTCCTCGGGCGGCGAAGCACGCCAGAACTTGTTCTCACGTTCAATGAACTTTCCAGAGGTGATAGCGCTGGTTTTGATGACACCCCACTCATCGCCTGTTGCTTCAAGATCCTCGCATTTGAAACTGCTGCCAGCCTCGTAAGCTTTCGTCAGTTGACCAAAACGGCACCACTCCCAACCCTCCGGAATCTCGAAAGGGACTTCGGCGGCGGTGATCTTGGGCAGCGGCTTTTCGGGGCGGAGTTTCTTGGCGGCGCTGAGGCGGGCTTTCCCGGTTTGGATGCGGTGGAGGAGCTGGCTCGCGGGTTCTACGGCCGGGTGGGCGGCGCGCCAGTCGGCGGTCAGCTTGCCCTGGATCGCCTCCTGCAGGATGGCTTGCTTGAGCTTGGCGAGGAGGGATTGTTAGCGGGTGATCCCGTTCTGCGCGAGGGCGAGTTTGGCGCGGCCCTTGTTGATCTTTTTGATCAGCTCGTTCTGTTCGGGGAGCGCGGGGAGATCGACCTCGTAGTTCAAAAAGAAGCCTTCATCGACGCGCTTGCGGTTGGTGTTGCCGCGGCTGGCTTTGATGCAGGCTTCCAGGAACACGGGCGACTGGAGGAAGACGTTGAAGAACTCCCGTTCGACCACGTCTTCATTGATGTCGAAGGCGAGGAAGTCGTTGGTGACAATCGCGCCTTCGAGCTCGTCCGGGACGATCCCGAAGGCCCCGTTGCGTGCGTCGATCCGGCTGAGGATGAACTGCCCGGCCGAGACGGCGAACTGGTTCTTGGTGAGAATGGTCGCGCCGTCCTGGGTGCCGCGCAGCACGACGCCTTTGTAGTTCGTGCGGATGGTGACCTGCTTGTAGCGGGTGTCGTCTTCGACCACCACCGCGGTTTTGTTCCGGGTGAGGATGTCGCCAATGCGTTTCATCGGGGGAGCCCTCCTTCATCCAGGAGGGATACGAGCCTGTAGCCGGTGGTTGAGCGAAGCGACACACCGGAAACGATGCCCCGCTCATATTCGCACCCCGGCAGGGGTGCCAGCTGGCAGCCGGTCGGCGAGTGAGGCGATGCCGCCGGGCGCGAGCAAGGGCGCTTCGCCCGGATACCCGTGCCGCCGCGAGCACGTCTATGCCTTGGGTGTGAGGTGATGGCACCCCTGCCGGGGTGCCGGCTCCCTGTTGGACGTGTCCCGGTGGTGTCGCTTCGCTCAACCACCGGCTACAGGCTGGGATGCCTCCGGCATCTTTCGGAAAACCGGACATGGGCATCACGGATTGTATTCCTTCTCCACGGCTGCAAGCGCCTTGCCCACGCGCTCCAAGGATCTTCGGAACTCGCTGAAACAGTCGGTCACGCTCATCTCGCGTTCCTCGACCGCCGAGTTCGGATTCTTCACATCCAGATCAAATCCTCGCTTCAAATCCCCGACCTTCACCTTCCACGCGACCTCGCTTTCCTCGCGCTTGTCCCACCACCCGATCATCGGCGCGAACTCGTCGAACTGGATGGCTTTGGTCTTGGAGTAGCTCTTCTGTCCTTCCGGCAGGCGGTGCTCGTAGTACCAGATTTCCCGGGTCGGCGTGCCCTTCTCGAAGAACAGCAGGTTGGTGGAGACGGTGGCGGGGTGGAAGGTGGACTGCGGGAGGCGGACGATGGTGTGGAGGTTGCAGTCGGTGAGGAGCTTTTCGCGGATGCGCTCCTTGTAGCCGTCGCCGGTGATGCAGCCGTCCGGCAGCACGATGGCGCAGCGGCCGCCGGGCTTGAGGAGCTGGATAAGGAGGATGATGAACAGGTCGGCGGATTCCCGGCAGCGGAAGGAGGCGGGGAAGTTCGTCCTCGACGCCCTCGGCGATGCCCGCGCCGAAGGGCGGGTTGGCGAGGATGACCTCCACCTGCTGCTTGGGGCCGATGGAGTTGTATTCGGTCTTGAGGCTGTCCCGGTAGTGGTAGTCCGGGACGTCGATGCCGTGGAGGATGAGATTGGTGAGGCCGAGGACGTAGGAGACCGGCTTGTATTCCCAGCCGGTGATGGACTTCTGGAGCACGGCCTCGTCGACGAGGGTGCGGACGTCGTTTTCCCGGATGTGGTCGATGGCGGCGCTGAGGAAGCCGCCGGTGCCGGCGGCGGGGTCGAGCACCTTTTCGCCGAGCCGCGGATTCGTCATGCGGGTCATCAGCTGGGTGATGGCGCGCGGGGTGTAGAATTCGCCCTTGTTCCCGGCATCGCGGAGCTCGACGAGGATGGCCTCGTAGATGGTGCCGAAGATGTGGCGGTCGTCGCTGTTGTTGAAGTCGAAGCCGTTGAGCTGGTTGATGACCTTGCGCATCGCGTAGCCGGACTTCATGTAGTTGTTCGAGCCGTCGAAGACCTCCCGCACCAGCGCGGCCCGCTGCGGGGCCTGGGCGGAGTGGAGGGTTTTCAGGTCGATGAAAAGGCCGTAGGTCGGGTGGTTGACGAAGTTCAGCAGCTCGTCGCCGGTGATGCCCTCGGGATCCGCCGCCCAGTTCCGCCACTGGAATTTCTCCGGGATGACGGAGCGGTAGCCGGCGCGCAGCAGCTCGAGTTCCTGGTCCTTGTCGTCGAGGATCTTGAGGAAAAGCATCCAGCCGAGCTGCTCCAGCCGCTGGGCGTCGCCGGAGATGCCCTGGTCCTCGTTCCGCATGATGTTGCGGACATTCTTGATGATTGCGGAGATGTTGGGAATGGAAACGGGGTCTTGACGGGCGGGCCGGTCGGGTGGATCTTGCCGGCAAGTCGGAGTGGAAATGTCCGCCCGGCGTCTGGCTCCTGGAAATGTCCGGGGGCCATTCGCATGTCTAGGGGATGGAGTGGAATCCCCAGCCATCCGCCTCACCGGCCGGGCTTTGGTAGAACCTGGTGCGGATGATGTCAAAGGCACGGTTCGCCTGATGGGGCCGGAGGTGCGCGATGCCGATCGGGCGGGCGACCAAGTCGGCGATCTGGAGTCCCGCGGAGTTCGAGGTTTTCGGCACCATGACGAGGTCGAAGGGCAGCGGCCGGGCATGGGTACCCCCGACGTCGCAATGTCGCCGGAAAGCGAGTTCCAGCTCCCGGTCCTCCTTGCGGCCGCGGCATTCGACGATGACCGGCGTGCGCTGCTCCGCTTGACCGGCCTCGATGAGGAAACGGAAGACCGCGTCGATCCCGATCTTCATGGCATGGTCGTAAACGCCGGTGGCCGGATCATCCGGCCCGGCGGCGAAGGCTGGCTTGTCGATGAGCACCGCGACGATGGTGGCGGGCATGGCTTCCATCAATGCGGTGAGTTCCTCCAGAAACCGCTCGCGCACCGGGCGTCTCAGCAGGAAGGAGAAAGCATCCTGCGGCTTCCGGATTTCATGCTCGTGCAGGACGACTTCATCGTGGCGCCAGTAGCGCATTTTGAAGTGCTGCAGCTCCGGGCAAAGGGTACCGATGTAGTCCGACTTGCGGATGATGACGAAGGCCAAGACGAAGACCGGGTGCTGGGGATTGATGCGGGTCAGGCTGTGGTCGCCGCTTTCATCGACGAAGACCAGGTAATCGCCGAAGTCCTGCTGGGGCTGCGGGCTCATGCGGAGCGGTAGAGTTCGCCGCTGAGCTGGTGGACGGCGGCATCGTAGGCCGGCTTGCCGCCGAAAGCACGGATGATCTCGACCGGGGAACCGAGCTTGCTCAGCGGATCGAGACGGATGATTTCCGGGTTCTCCAGATCGAGGACTCCGTCGTCGGCGTACTTGTCGAGCAGGGCTTCGATGACCTTGCGGGCGAGGTCGCCATAGCGGGTGAAATAGTCGCGCTTCTTCACTTGGTCGGCGCGTTCCTTCCGGGTCAGCGGTTTCTGCTCGAAAGCGACGTGGCAGATCAGGTCGAAGGGATCGAAGGCCGAGCCGACCTCCTCGTCGAGGGCGGCGAAGAGGACGCCTCGGGCCTCCAGCTCCGCGACGATGGCGCTCTTGGTTTCCGCCTGGTTCCACGAGGCGAGGAAGGAGTCCAGCGAGGCGTAGGTGGCGCGGACATTGCGGCGGGTGTAGTCGCGCAGGCTTTCGGTGATGACCTTGCCGTCGCTGCCGAGGTATTGGACGCGCTCCTTGATCACGGTGACCTCGACGCCGTTGACCGTGATCTTGCGGGACGCCGGAGGGGGGCTCGGTCCTTCCGCGATGCCGGTGGTGGCGGAGCTCCAATCGATGGGGAAGTCGATCTCCTCGCCGGTCAGCTCGTCGACCACCGGGGTGTCGTCGCTTTCGCTCTCCGTGCCGGAGAGGTCGTCGTCCTGGCGGGCTTCCTTCACCCGGACGGGATCGCCGTCGAAGTCCTTGTCGGCGAAGAGCGAGGTGACGCTCCGGAAGTCCATGATGGTGAAATAGTGTTTCCCGAAGTCCTCGTTGTCGCCGGTGATTTGCATCACGTATTTCGGGTTCACCGCGACCTGGTCGGCGTTGGCGTTCGCCGGTTCCCGGCGCATGCCTTCGGCGTGCTCGATGTCGACGCAGAAGACGATGGTCTTCGCGAAGCGGTCGTTGCCCTTGAGGAACTCGGTGATCTTGCGCGCCACGATCTGGCGGCGTTCCTCGACGATAATGTGCTTGTCGAAGTCGGTCCGGTTGTAAATGCGGTCTTCGACGACCTTGCCGGACTTGTCGGTGAACCCGGCGGGTGGGCACCAGCCTTCGGCGTCGATGTCGGGCGTGACCTTGACCACCTTGTACGGGGCGAGGAATCCGTCGTCGATGCCCTGCTTGAGCGAGTAGGTGTAGAGCGGATCGCCGAACTATTCCGAACTGGAAATCTCCTTCGTTTCCTTGGGCGTGGCGGTCAGGCCGATGTGGGTGGCCCCGTGGAAGTAGTCGAGGATTTCCCGCCACTTGCTGTCCTCGCGGGCGCTGCCGCGATGGCACTCGTCCACGATCACGAGGTCGAAGAAGTCCGGGCTGAACTGCTTGTAGGCGTCGTCGTCGCTGTTCTTGTGGTCGGAGAGTCCCTGATAGAGCGCGAGGTAGATGCTGTAGGCGGTGTTGATCTTCTTGTGCTTGTTGACCGTCATCGCCTGGTTGATCGCGGTCTGCTGGTAATAGCGCGGCGAGCGGTTGGAACCGTCGACGAAGTAGTCCTGCGAGACGATGGGTTCGATGGCGGCCGCGATGCCTTTGTAGGCGCAGTATTTCCGCCAGAGCTCTTCGGGTCCGGGGAAGGCATGGAGGGGAATCTCGGTTTCGATATCGCCGTCCTGAACCGTGCGGTCGTGGAAGTGGAAGGCGTCGCCGTTGCTGCTGAAGACAAAGGGAAGATCGAGGGTCCTGGCGTAGCCGAGTGCTTGCTGGATCCCGGCGGCGACCGTGTGCCTGTTGTCCTTCGCCTCGATGACCGCGATCGGGATGTTCGGCTTGTAGTAGAGGATGTAGTCGGCGCGCTTCTTCTCGCCGCGGGCGTGGATCTTTCCGCGGACATAGATCCGGCCGTCGGTGAAGCTCAACTCCTCGCGGATCTGGGTGTCGAGGTTCCATCCGGCCGCCACGAGGCTGGGCGTGATGAATTTCGAGCAGATGTCGCGCTCGCTGAGGGATTTCTTGTTTATGCCTCTGTGACGGATGCTCCGGGGATAATCGCGGATCCAGGGAGCAGGTTCTGCGGAATCGCGAAGGCGGTGCTCGTCGCCGGCCAGTTCGCGGCTTTCCAGGTGCCGGCGACGGTCCAGGATTGGAGCGTGGTGGAGGTCTCGATCTTGTAAAAACGGCCGGGCACGGTTTGCACGGTGGCGATCGCCGAGGTGCCGGACGGTCCGGACGGTCCGGGCGTCAGGCCGAGCGCGAGCAGCACGCTGGACGGATCGGTCGGGTCGGTGCCGGCTTCGCGCTCGGCGGCGTCGGTCATGCCGTCCCCGTCGCTGTCGGCGGCGCCGGACAGGCTTGTTAGAGAGGCGGCCCAGGCGAGTTTCCACTTGTCGGGCAGGCCGTCGCCATCCTCGTCCTCCTTGCCGCCGAAGCCGAACGAGATCGAGAAGTAGTAGTCGCGGGTGAAGTCGCTGTGCTGGTAGCCCTTCATCACCGGGGCCGCGCCGACGGCGATGCTGCTGGCGACGTCGGTGACGTCGTAGCTGTAGTAGATCTGGTCGGTCCCGTCGTATTCGTAGGAGACGACTCCCGGGCCGCTGCCACCGCTGCCGTCGGGGTAGGCGTCGACAAAGCCCGGCGCGATCTTCTCGCCGGGGGCGAGGGTCAGGCGGACCGGCGCGGCGGCGAAGGGCAGGTCGTTGTCGCCGAGGCTGTAGCCGGTGCGGGTGCCGCCGATCGCCCGCACCGTGAAGTCGTTGTCGGCGTTGACCCGGACCAGGAACGGCGTGACCGGATCGCCCTGCCGCGAGGCGTGGAAGCGGAAACGCTCCACGGTGACGGTCATCGGATTCGCGGTGGTGTTGGTGAAGGTGTTGTCCTCGTTGATGACGAGGTTCGAGCGCCAGGTGTCGAGGCTGGCCGCGGCGGGCGGCTGCGCGCCGACGTCGCCGATCCAGAAGCCGGAGGCCGGGTCGAAGCCCATCCGGTGCGGCTCGCGCAGGCCGATCGCGTAAAATTCCTCGAGCACCGTTGCCGTGCCTCCGACATGCGGCTGGGCCCAGGGGTTGTCACTAGGAATATAGTAGTTCTGGCTGTAGGAGCCGGCGCCCGCCGGCTGGCGGCGGATCGGGTGGCTGACGGAACCGCCCCGCAGGTCCACGTCCATCCGCCAGACGCCGGAGCGGGCGCGCTCGTGGATCTTCTGGGCGTCATCGATGGCGTTGGCGCTTTCCTCGCCGCCGTCGCCGAACGCGAGGTAGAGGAAGCCGTCCGCGCCGAAGCACATCCCGCCGCCTTCGTGACCCTTGGCGACGTCGTGGAGATGCAGCAGGATCTGCTCGCTCGACGGCAGGAAAGCGCTGCCGTTCCAAGTGAAGCGGGCGAGGCGGTTGTAGAAGGGATTGTTGTTGTCGACCAGCGCGTCCGGCGAGTCGTTGGCCGGATGGTGGGCGTAGTAGATGTAGAGGTGGTCCTTGCCCTGGCCGGTGCCGAACTGGGGGTGGAAGGCGGTCGAGAAGATGCCGCCGTGCTTGTGGGAGGAAACGCCCTGGTCCCAGTTGAGATACCAGACGCGATCGGTGATGTTGAGCACCTCGCTGCGGGTGGTGGCCGCGTCGTGGTCGGCCAGTTTGAAGACGCGGCCGTCCATTTCCACGACCATCAGCTGCCCGGCCTGGCCCGGCCACGGCTTGGCATCGATCGGCGATTCCCAGTCCAAGGCCGGGAACGCCTCGACCACCGCGACGCCGGTCGGGACGACCGACAGCGTGGGCAGCGCGCCGTTGGCGAAGGGCGCGACCGGGCGCGGCCCGCCGAAGCCGCTGGTGCCCTCGGCGTGGGCGCGCAGCGAGATCGCGGCGGGGGTCGGAAAGTCGGAGGGCACGGTGGCCGGCGGATTGATGCCGGCGCACCATTTGAGGGCGCGCACGAGGTTTTCCTGGAAGGCGGCGCAGCGCGCAGGCCGGCGGGTTCGGCATCGCCCTCCCAGATATGGCCGTAGGTCGAAGCGTAGACCCGCCCGCTGCCGTAGTTGACCGTCCACTCGACGGGAAACTGGAGCTGGGTTTGCGGATCCTTGGCATAGGAAAGGATGCTCAGGTTTTGCGCCGGGCCGCGGGCATAGCGCCAGACTTCCAGGTTGGCCGCCATCCAGGACGACGGCAGGCCGGCGTGGATCGGGTGGTTGCCCAGCCGCTTGACCAGCACGTCGACGTTCGGACCATGGCTGGTGTAGGCGGCCGGCCCGGGCTGGCCGGGCGGGTGGATCAGCAGCGATTCGTTGGCGTTGACCACGACCGCCGTGCCGGAGCCGGCTTCATTCCAGCGCAGGCCGAGCATCTCGCCGTATGCCGGCCAGTTGACGAAGGAGTCGCAGGCCTCGTGGAAGGCGACGAAGCCGCCGCCACCGCTGACGTAGCTGGCGAAGGCCGTCTCGACCGCCGCCGGCCAACGCGGTTCGCCGCCGAAGCCGTTGCTGTAAGCGGAGAGCACCACGTCGTAGGCGGAAAAGTCCGGCGACCAGGTGGTCCAGCCGGGGTCCGCCGCCGCGCCGGGAGTGACCGTCACATCGAGGTCCAGGCTGCCGTCGCGGGACAGGATCGCCGTCAGGATGTCCTCGCGGTGCTGCCAATCGTGGTTGCTGGCCCCCTCGATCAGCAGGCCTTGGTCCGCTCGGCAAGGGCCGGCAACACGCCGGTGATCAGCAGCAGGAGGGAAAGGAAAACACGGGGGGGCGGTCATGGGGGTGCCGGTCGGGGGTCCGGTCGCGAGGGACGCGGGAGGCGGCCCCGGGGCATCTGAAACAAGCAACCGAGAAAAGCACGAATCCGCGCCGGAAGCCAGCGCTTTGAATTTCGGATATTTTGATTATCCGCGCTCAGCGCCCGATCCCGCAACGGAGCACGAACCAGGCGGGGTTCAAATGGCCGAGCGGCCCGCGCAGTTGGTCGATCTCCTCCGCCGGCCCGTGGAATTCCAGCCGGGTCAGGTCGGCGATCGTCAGCATTTCACCGAGCACGGCGCCGACATTCTCGAGGTGGTACAGCACCCCGGCCGCCCCGGCGTAGCCTTCGCGGCAAAAAACCTGGTCCTCCAGCGTGGTGAACTCGTAGAACAGGCAGAGCGGTTCGCCGCGGGTGGTCTCGACGAACTTTTTCAGCAGGCACTCCACCTGCTCCCCCTTGCCGGCATGCGCTTTGAAGTAGGGATGGATGGTGACGAGATTGGAGGGCAGGCTCATGGTGAGGCGCGCACTTTCGCCAAATCACCGGTCACGGCAAGCCCCTTCGCCCCGGGGCCCGGGGAACCTTTTTGACATTTCCCCGCCGCTTCCTAACCTCCCGCCCGCAGCGCAAAAGCCCTGCATCCGATCCGTCCCGTATTCCGCACACCGACCATGGATACCCTCCGCACTTTCACCACCGGCTCCGGCACCGAAGGCAAGTTCCACTCCCTGCCCGCCCTTGCCGAACAAGGCTTCCCGAATCTCGCCAAGCTGCCGGTTTCCATCCGCATCGTGCTGGAGTCCGTGCTGCGCTGCGTCGACGGCCGCAAGGTGTCCGAAAAGGACGTCGCGAACCTCGCCAACTACAACGCCAAGTCGCCCGGCGATTACGAGATTCCCTTCACCGTCGCCCGCATCGTCCTCCAGGATTTCACCGGCGTGCCGCTGCTCGTCGACGTGGCCGCGATGCGCGACGCCGCCGTGAAACGCGGCGCCGCCCCGGAAAAGATCGAGCCGCTGGTGCCCGTCGATCTCGTGGTCGACCACTCGGTGCAGGTCGATTTCGCCGGCTCGCAGCTCGCGCTCGACCGCAACATGGCGATCGAGTTCATCCGCAACCGCGAGCGCTACGAATTCCTCAAGTGGGGCCAGCAGGCCTTCGAAACCTTCTCGGTGGTGCCGCCGGGCATCGGCATCGTCCACCAGGTGAACCTCGAATTCCTGGCCAAGGGCGTCCTTGAAAAGAACGGCGTCTATTATCCCGACACCCTGGTCGGCACCGACTCGCACACCACCATGATCAACGGCCTCGGCGTCGTCGGCTGGGGCGTCGGCGGGATCGAGGCGGAAGCCGGCATGCTCGGCCAGCCGGTGACCTTCCTCGTTCCGGAAGTCGTCGGAGTTTATCTCACCGGCGAGTTGAAGGAAGGCGTGACGGCGACCGACCTCACGCTGCGGATCACCCAGGTCCTGCGGAAGCACGGCGTGGTCGGCAAGTTCGTCGAGTTCCACGGCCCCGGCGCGACGGCGCTCAGCCTGCCCGACCGCGCGACCATCGCCAACATGGCTCCCGAGTATGGCGCGACCATGGGCTTCTTCCCGGTCGACGGGGAAACCATCGCCTATCTCCGCGGCACCGGCCGCTCCGAGGAGCTCTGCGCCACGGTCGAGAACTACTACAAGGCCCAGGGCCTGTTCGGCATCCCGGACAAGGGCGAGTGCGACTACACCGACCTGCTCGAACTCGACCTTTCGACCATCGTCCCGGCCGTCGCCGGGCCCAAGCGCCCGCAGGACCGGATCGACGTCACCGCCCTGCGCGAGTCCTTCGACACCCTCTTCACCGCGCCGGTGTCCGCCGGCGGATTCGGCCTCGACCCCGCCCAGCGCGGCCTCCGGGTGAAGCTCTCGATGCGCGAGAAGGCCGGCGTTTCGATCGACTCCCTGCTGTCCACCGACAGCAGCCACAAGGCTTTCGAAGGTGGCCCGCGCAACGAGACCGAGATGGTTTCCAACCGGCCCACGCCCGACGTGCGGGACCCGGACCTCTTCGAAGACGGCCCGCGCAACCTCGACCTCGGCCACGGCTCGATCCTGATCGCCGCCATCACCTCCTGCACCAACACCAGCAACCCGAGCGTGATGATCGCCGCCGGCCTGGTGGCGAAGAAGGCCAACGCCCTCGGCCTGACCGTCGCGCCGTACGTGAAGACCTCGCTGGCTCCCGGCTCGCGGGTCGTCACCGATTACTTCGAGGCGACCGGCCTGCAAAAGGAACTCGACCAGCTCGGTTTCCAGACCGTCGGCTACGGCTGCACCACCTGCATCGGCAACTCCGGCCCGCTCCACCCGGCGATCGAAGGCGCCATCGCCGAAGGCAACCTGGTCTGCGCCTCGGTGCTGTCCGGCAACCGCAACTTCGAAGCCCGCGTCCACGGCTCGATCAAGGCGAACTTCCTGATGAGCCCGCCGCTGGTGGTCGCCTACGCGCTGGCCGGCCGCGTCGACCTCGACCTCACCACCGAGCCGCTCGGCATCGCCAGCGATGGCAATCCGGTCTTCCTCAAGGACCTCTGGCCGACCCATCAGGAGGTGAAAACGCAGCTCGCCGCCGCGCTCCAGCCGGCCGACTCTCAGAAGCTCTACGGCGACCTCGACTCCGCGAATCCGAAGTGGGCCGAGATCTCCGGCAGCACCGGCGCGACGTACGCGTGGGATGAAAAGTCGACCTACATCCAGTCCCCGCCCTTCTTCGACGGCGGCGCGACCGTGGTCGGCGACCTGCTCAGCGCCCGCCCGCTCGGCATCTTCGGCGACTCCGTCACCACCGACCACATCTCGCCCGCCGGCTCGATCAAGGCGACCTCGCCGGCCGGCAAATACCTGATCGAGAACGGCGTCGAGAAGGCCGAGTTCAACTCCTACGGCGCGCGCCGCGGCAACGACCGCGTGATGACCCGCGGCACCTTCGCCAACGTGCGGATCAAGAACCTGATGTGCCCCGGCATCGAAGGCGGCTACACCCAGTACTTCGGCGACCGGGAAGTCTCCGCTCCCGATTTGAATTTCGAGGCCATCGAAGGTGCCCAGCCGACCTTCATCTACGACGCGTCGATGGCCTATCAGGCGGACGGCACCAAGCTCATCATCATCGGCGGCGACGACTACGGCATGGGTAGTAGCCGCGACTGGGCCGCCAAGGGCACCCGCCTGCTGGGGGTTTCCGCGGTGGTCACCAAGTCCTTCGAGCGGATCCACCGCTCCAACCTCATCGGGATGGGCGTCCTTCCGCTCAACTTCATCAACGCCGGGGACTACGACAAGGTGAAGCACCTCGCCGACGCCCGCTTCGACATCACCGGCATCGCCGGCGAGCTGAAGCCGATGCAGGACGCGCTGCTCATCTGCCACCTGGCCGACCATTCGCGCATCGAGATCCCGCTCAAGGTCCGCCTCGATACCCCGGCGGAGGTCGACTACTACCTCGCCGGCGGGATCTTGCCCTACGTGCTGGACCAGATCCTGGCATGAACGTCATGTCCCTGTCCCGCACGCTGTTCCGCTCCAGCGGTCTGGCCGGCCTTGCCTTCCTTGCCTCCTGCGGCAACAGCGTGAGCCTGGATCCCGCCCGGCGCGCCGAGGCGTCGAAGATCCCACGACGCTCGGCCTGATGCCGCTGCAGACCTTTTCGAGCGAGATGCAGATCATCATGGAAGTCGAGGCCACCCTCACCGCCAACGACGGCACCGTGATCTGGCGCACGAACTCCGGCAGCTATCCGCACAACGACCAACTGCCGGTCTTCCCGCCGGCTCGAACGGTCCCCAGTGGCCGGTCCTCAGGCTCGTTCGAAGCGCCTTGACTGCCGGTCTTTTGACCGGCTCGAAGCGCTCGAACGTCCCTTGGAATACAAAAAGGTATGTGCTTTAGGAACCATTGATAGGTCAAGCCGGGCCAGTCGGCGGCCAAGGCCATCACTACCCCATCAATAGGCTGCCGGAGCCGCCGGATTGGACGCGGCGGGTGCCGGCGCGGTTCCGCCGGTGGCCTCTGCCCGGTTTTCGATGCGGTCGCCGACTTTCTGGAGATCCTGGCCGAAACCACGGGTCGTGCTGCAGGAGGTGGACAGGGCGAGTCCGAGGCTTGCCGACAGTAAGGCGATGATTCGAAGATGTTTCATGACGTCCCGAGAGCTAGGCCAAAGTTTCCGGCGATGCAATGGGAAAGCTGGCGACACGCTCCCGTCGCTTCCGCTGGCGCTTCTGGGTGCTGTCGGGCTTGAAACCCGAATGAACCGCCGGCCTTGCCCGGTAGGTGCGGGCCGGTGATTGACGCGGCGCAGCCTCTCGGCGAAACTGCCGGAGTGCACCGCTTCCGCTTGGAACTTCTGCTGTTGTTCGTGCTTTTCTCCGACGGTTTCGCCCGGGCGCAAAGTTCACGGGACACGGTGATCGAAGTCAGCGCCTTGGTCCAGGAATCGCCCGCGCAAATCACCCTGGCCTGGCCGGGGACCAGCGATCCCGTCACACTTCAGAAGCTCTTTCGAAAGGTCAAGGGCGCGCCGGTGTGGACCGATATCGCGACACTCCCGAACGCGGCCACGGGCTACATCGATTCCGCGGTGATGGTCGGCGTCTCTTACGAATACTTCGTGCTCCGCATTTTCAGGACGACCGATCCAGGGTCGGCGTCGGGCTATCTGAATGCCGGTATTCGCCTCCCGCTCGCGCCTGCGCGCGGTCGCGCGATCCTGCTCGTCGATGACACCATGGCCGCGGGTCTCGCGACGGAGCTGACCCGGTTTGCCGGGGATCTTGTCGGCGATGGCTGGACCGTGGTGCGGCAGGATGTGCCGCGCACCGCGACAGCGGCAGCGACGAAGGCGGTCGTTCAAACGCTTTTCAATGCCGATCCGGAAAAAACGCGGAGTCTGATTCTCATCGGCCATGTGCCGGTGCCGTATTCCGGCAACCTGTATCCCGATGGTCATCCCGATCATCGCGGTGCCTGGCCCGCCGATGTCTATTATGGCGATATGAACGGAACCTGGACCGATTCGAGCGTCGACGATGCGGGTGCCTCGCGGGCTGAGAATCGGAACATTCCCGGCGACGGAAAGTTCGACCAGAGCGGTGTTCCGGGTGATGTCAAGCTGGGGGTGGGCCGCATCGACCTGGCATCCATGCCCTCCGCCTCCGCGGGCTTGAGCGAACTTGATCTGCTGCGGCAGTATTTGGATCGCAATCATGCGTTCCGCCACAAAACCGGACCCTATTCGAATGTCGTGCGCCGAGGCCTTATCTCCGATAACTTTGGGTACTTCAACGGGGAGGCGTTCGCAGCTTCAGGTTGGCGGAACTTCACTTCCTTCTTCGGTTCCGCGCCCGGAGCTGTCGTGCCGCAGGCCTGGCTTTCCGGGTTGGAAAACGACAGCTATTTGTGGGCTTACGGCTGTGGCGGGGGGAGCTATACTTCAGCGGCCGGCGTGGGATCGACGAGCGACTTCGCGACCACCAGAAGCCTGTCGGTTTTCAACATGTTGTTTGGGAGCTACTTTGGCGATTGGGATGTGACCGACAGCTTCCTGCGCGCGCCGCTGGCCGGGCGGGCGGATTCCCTCGGGCTCGTCAGCATCTGGGCGGGTCGTCCGCATTGGCATCTGTATGACATGGCACTTGGCGGGACGGTAGGCGACGGCGCGCGGACAACGCAGAACAACGCGGGCTTCTCAACCGGCGGCTACACGATGAATTTCGGCGGACGGGGAGTGCATATCGCGCTGATGGGCGACCCGACGCTGCGACTTCATCCCGTCCTTCCGGTCACGGATTTCGTGGTGAATTCCACTTCGGGCACTCCATTGCTGACGTGGACACCTTCCGCGGACAGCAATATCGAAGGCTATTCCGTCCTGCGTTTGGACACGGCGGAGGGACCCTTCGAAAGTATCGGCGGGTCATTGGTGACGGGGGCGAGTTTCGTCGATCGCACCGGAACGCCAGGGCAGACCTATAGCTATCAGGTGCGCGCGGTGAAGTTGGAGACAAGCGCCGGTGGAACTTATCTCAACAACAGCCAGGGCGTGTTTGGAAGTGGCGCTTTCACCGGACCGGTGAGTCGCGAGATCCAAGTCACGGGGAACGGCCGCGCGATCCCGGGTGGAAGCACGCTGGCGGAAGTCGCGAACGGATCGGATTTCGGCAGCGCGGAGGCCAACCTGCAAACGGTGACACGGACATTCACCATCGCGAACAGTGGCACGGACCCATTGAGCCTGACGGGAACGCCTGTGGTGCGGATTGGAGGGCCCGGAGCCGGGGATTTCAGCGTGGTGGCCCAGCCAGCGGACTCGATCGCGGGTTCGGGCAGCATCACTTTCCAAATCGTCTTCGCTCCAACGGTCGTCGGAGCGAGCACGGCGACGGTGAGCATTGCCAGCAACGATCCTGACGAGACCCCCTATCCCTTTGTCATCGCGGGCACCGGCCTTGCGCCATCGCCCGAGATCGACCTTGTGCCAGCATTCATCGCCCGCACGCTGGCACCGGATGCCTCGGCCACATCGCCCGTGACGATCGTCAACACGGGTGCGGGCGCGCTTCACCACACCATCGGCACCTCGCAAACCGGATACACCTTCCGCGATTCCAATTCATTCGGCGGCCCTGGCTACGCATGGATCGAGATCGGCGCGACAGGCACGGAGGTCACCGGATTCAGCAACCCCGATGATGCGGTGAGCGGCATGATCCCGATTGGGTTCAGCTTCCCGTTTTTCGGAACCAACTTCACGTCGCTGAGTGTCGGCACGAACGGCTTCATCGCGTTTGGCGGCGCCACCCCGTTTTACTACGGCACCGGTCTGCCCAGCATCGAGGCGCCGGGAAACATCATCGCAGCGTTCGCCAACGACCTGATCCTTGACGAGTCCAGCCACATCTACATCCAAACGATTGGCGATTTGTTTGTCATCCAGTTTGAGAACATTCCGCGTTTCGGCTTCCCGGCGGCCCGTGTGACCTGTGAAATCGTGCTGCGCCAGACCGGCGAGATCACCCTCCAATACAAGCAAGTCCCTCCCTCCTTCACCGAGTATGCGGTCGGCATTCAGGACGGGTTGCGAACGCAGGGATTGCAGGTGGCTTTCAACGCCGGCTATGCCCAGGCTCAGATGGCGGTCCGCATTGTGCCGCCAGGCTTTTATTCGTGGCTGGGATCGGGCGTGAGTGCCGGGACCGTGTTGCCCGGCGGGTCGCAGGGGCTGGACGCGACGCTCGACAGCACCGGCTTGTCGCCGGGATATTACCTCGCCTTGCTGAATGTGAATTCGAATGACCCGGATGAGGCGCGGCTTTCCGTGCCGGTGGAGCTGACGGTCCCGGGGCCGCAAGCCAACGTGCTTGGAAACGGCCTCATCATTGCCTCCGGCGACATGACTCCGGAGACCGTCGATAGCACCGATTTCGGGATGGCCGCCATCACCGGCGGCCCGGTCGCGCGAACATTCACAATCCGCAACCCGGGTGCCGATCCGCTCACGCTCAGCGCCACCGCGGTGAGCGGCGGCGGATTCTCGATGACGACGCCCCCCGACGCTACCGTGGCACCATTGGGCAGCACGACGTTCGTGGTGACGTTCGCGCCGACAGCAGCGGGCGCGGCGACCGGCACGGTCAGTCTTACGACGAACGACGCCGATCAAGGCAGCTATACCTTCGCCGTGAGCGGGCTCGGTCTTGGTCCGGTGGAGAGTTGGCGGCTTGCGCACTTTGGCGTGATCGCCAATGCAGGCGACGCCGCCAACACCGCCGATCCAGATGGCGATGCCTACAACAACCTGATGGAGTATGCTTTCGGGACGAATCCGACCGACTCCGCGTCCGGCCCTGGCAGCATCACTTTTGCCGCAGAGTCCATCATCCTGCGTGGCCAGCCCACGGTGAGCGTGACCCACACGGCGACGGACGTGGACGGCCGGGCGGTTTTCGGCCGGCGAAAGGACCACCTGACCGCCGGATTGATTTACACGTTGCAGTTCAGTGCCGACCTGGACACTTGGGAGAACAGCGTGGCAACGCCCACCGTGGTCGCCTCCGACACGGAGATTGACGCCGTGACGGTGCGCTTTCCCCGGTTGCTGGGCACAGGCAAAAAGCCACGGTTTTTCAGACTGCAAGTCACCTTTCAGTAACCCGGGCGGACCCCGCTCCCTCCCACCCCGTCTCCGCTCCACACCTTGGGCAACTGAAGGTATTGGTCCGGGCGGGGCGCTTCTGGGAAATCGGGAGATTGTCCGGGCTCCTCAAAGCCGAGCAGCAGCGTCTTGGCGACAAGCTGCCATTGGTTTCCGCGAATCCGAAACCTGCGGACTTCTTGGCACCCCAAGTCGAGTTGCCTACTCCCTCCGCCTCCGCCATGCCCGGCAACCCAATCTCCAAATGACCCAATCTCCCGATCTCCATTGCTAATTCCTCCCCCTCCCAAACAATCCGCCCGCGACCTGCGCCCGCTCTGGCGCGATCTCATCCTCCAGGTCTGGGGCGGCGATCCTGTGGAATGACCGTGCTGCAAGGGCGCAATCAAACCCGTCCGCCAGGTCATGGCCAGGACTGCTTCGATCAAAGCCCTGCATGGCAGGCATCCGAAGTCCCGTTCGGAGAAGGTTACGCCCTGGTTCTCGAAAACTCCTGAGGCCGCCCATCGGGTTGCCGAGAAACCGCTGCCAAAAACGATCTTGGCAAAGCGGCCCGGAAGATTAACGTCGCCACCAATGAAAACGGTCGTCAAGGATCCAGCTCCCGCCCCATTTCAGGGTGAACCGGGGATCTTTTCACCGAACCACCGCCGCCCGTCACCGCGTAACACCTCTTCCGCTCCCATTTCCCCCGCTACCCCCTTTTCCCGGTCCTCCGGGCCGGCCGAACGGCTGTTTCAAGAGCCCCCGCCCCAAGCAAATTCCTAGCAACCATCGATTATGATCAATCGCAGAGAAATGCTTCATGGAATGGCAACCGGTGTCGGTGCGCTGCTTGGCACTAGTTTGTTCCCCGACCTTGCCCAGGCCGCTGACACGCCGGTGATTAAAGCAGCGGGCGGTCCCAAGCGGGTTGTTTTCTTTTTGCAAAACCATGGTTTCGACCCGCTGACGTGCATCCCCAAGGAGCTTAAGGAAAGCTGCGCGCTCAGCGGGTTGGCCCTTGCGGAACCCATGAAGGCTCTGGAGCCTTACAAAGACAGAATGCACATCATCACCGGGTTGCATGGCCGCCACACCAACCCGGGACACAGCGCTTATTTCGGAGCCCTTGGCGCGTATCGCGGGGGGACCGGTGTGCCGCCGTCCGCGGCCACCATTGATTATGTGCTCAGCCAGTCACTGCCGCAAACCATCCTGCCGCCGCTTTGCATCGGCATGGAATCGCTCGACAGCATGAGAGCCCGACCAACCCTAGCCACTCTTTCGGCGGCAGGGCCGAATCAGCCGATCTTCATGCATTGCGACCCCACCATGCTGTTTCAACTGCTCTTCGGCAGCATTGCCAAGGGTGCCATAAAACAGCACTACGAGGCACGCTCCCATATCATGCTTGAAGTCGAACGCGTGGCGCAACTCAAGGCGAAGGGATTGCCCTTGAGCGAAGGCGAGCGCTACGGCAGGTATGTCAGCGGATTTCGCGATCTGAACGGATTGAATGAGAAATTGTCCAAGATTTCGGATCAGCTTAAGAAATTCGCCCCGAAACTTGATGATCGTTACACCAATCCCAGATTTGAAACCGACTGGCACGATGCCCTGTTGGATGTCGGCATCGCGGCTCTCCAGGCGAATCTGACCAACGTGCTGACGATCGCTTCCGGATGCGGTGAGTATTTCGGCTCCTGGAAAGGACTGGGTATCACGGAAACCGGCCACGGGCTTGGTCACATCGATCAACCTGGCAATCCAATCTGGACGAAAATTCGTCAATACAACTGTGAGATGTTGGTCAAGCTCATGAAAGCCCTGGAGGCGACTCCGGAAGGCGCGGGATCGATGATGGACAACACCTTGATCGTCTATTCGAGCAACAATGCGGAGAAGCAGCATTCCGAAGGTGCAACATGGCCCTTTGTGCTTCTCGGCAATGCCGGTGGCCGGTTCAAAACAGGTCAATACACGCACATCAAAGAGCGGCCGATCAACGATCTCTATGCCACCTTCCTACATGGAGTTGGCGCGCCCGTTGACCGCTTCAACATGGAAAAAAACATGGCCACGCTCCATCACAGCATGGTTGGCCCGATCGAGGAATTATTGGCGTAGTGGTATGAGAGCCCCTCAGCCGCTCCATTTTGCGATGGTACTCGCCTCCCTGCTTTTCTCGCAAGCCCGTGCGGACGAACCTCGTCATGCCGGCGCGACTCCTGGCATTCAGCAGGCCATCGCGGAATCCAGAAACTGGACTGACACCGACGGCAGCACCGTCGAAGCCGAATTCGTCCGGCTCGAGGGCAGCAAAGTCTATTTGCAAGACAAACACGGAAAGACATGGCAGGTCGAACTGGGTATCTTGAGTGCCGCCGACCATGCCTATGTTCAACAATTTGCCCACCCCGGCAAAAAAAAACCGGATGCTGATGTCGTTCACAAAGTAGAAGCGGGGGATGCCGGTTTCAAGAAGATGGTCGCACCGTTTCTCGAAAACTACTGCCTTGATTGCCACGACGAAGAGACCAGAAAAGGCAATGTCTCACTGGAGAGTCTCAGCGATGTTTCGGCGGACAATGCCAGTTTGTGGAAGCGGATCTGGGAGCAGGTGGCGCTGAAGGAAATGCCGCCGCGGAAGAAAACCAACCAACCGCAGTTGATGGAGCGTTGGGAACTTTCGACGTGGATCACCGACGAACTGACCACGGCGATGAAGGACAAAGGCGGGTTCACCGACCACATGCGTCCCATCAAGGGCAATCATCTCGACCACGATCTGCTCTTCGGACCGCTGCCCGAAAACCTCGAACCCGCGTCCACACCGGCCCGCATCTGGCGCATTCATCCCCAGGAACAAATGGTCCGCCTGAACGATCTCGTTAGCCTGAAAAGAAAATACGATCCGCAACGTCCGGGACTCTGGACCCATGGCGATCACATCCCATCGAATCTCGAAGGGGAGACCAAGGTCTATTTCGGCCTCGATCAATTTCTGGGTGCTTTCGACGATGCATACAGTGTTGGTGTCAGCGGGTTCCAGTCCTCCTTTTCCATGGTTCGGGACCATGGCTTGCGCAACTATCCGTTCCTTTACTCGGCCAACAGTTCCGAGGCTCTGCAGATTGCCGGCATCGCGGAAAAGGTGCTGCGTTACATGGCCTACGGCCCCGCTGCCGAGCCCTACCAGTTTGCCGATGACATCAAGTCCATCCCCGGAGAATATCGAAACCTGAACCTCATTTTTTATACAAAGGAAGTCAAACGTCCGCTGACACCCGTGTACGAGTTCATGAAGTCCCCGGGGGTGAACGATGAACAACTGAAGGGTGTCATCCAATTTCTGTTTGAAGCCCTGACATTGCGCCCGCCGACCAAGGAAGAGACCGCTGTTTATCTCGACATCGTCAATCAGTCGATCAAGGAACTCGGCAAGGAGGACGGCGTGATCCTCGGGCTGGTGCCGATCTTCCTCGACCGCGACGCGCTCTTTCGCCCGGAACTTTGTGAGGGCGGGGAGCCCGACGCGCACGGACGCCTGCCGCTGCAAGGCAACGAACTCGCACTCGCCCTGAACGCCGCCTTCTCCTACATCCGACCTGATAACGATCGTCTCAGGACCGCTCTCGCCGAGGGGCAACTCAGAACCCGCGAAGACGTCAGACGCGAGGTTACCCGCATCCTGAACGACGACAGCATCCGCAAACCGCGCATCCTCCAGTTCTTCAGGGAATATTTCGACTATGATCGGGCTCCCGGAATCTGCAAGGACCGCACGTTCCTGGAGAAAGACGGGGGGCATTACGACACCTACTACGCAGCGATGAACAGCATGGTCGCCAATACCGACGCTCTCATCGAGTTGATCCTGCGGGAAGACAAAAACGTCTTGAAGGAAATGCTCACCACCGACCGCGTCATCTACCAGCCCTACACCTCCGGCGCGAACTTTCGGGACGGCATCTTGTTCAAATCCGACATCGGCTATTTCATGAATAGGGGAAAGAAATTCGAGGAGTTCATAAAAGCCGAGCAGATCGAGCCCACCAACGACAACAAACTGGTTATCGAACGAGCAGAGCGGGAAGCTTACGACCAGAACATGCTCCATCACATCTTCCCCAACCCCGCTCAACCGATCCACGTCCGGCAGTCGCCATTCGACAAAGGCCGTTTCCCGCCCGCCACGGATGCTTTGAAGGCCATCACCACCGTGGACACGAAAGACCGCCTCGGCATTCTCACCCACCCCGTCTGGCTGGCGTCTCATTCGGATGCCATGGACAACCACGCCATCTCGCGCGGACGTTGGGTCCGCGAACGTCTGCTCGGCGATGCCGTGCCCGACATCCCGATCACGGTGGATGCCAAGCTCCCGGTGGAACCCGAGTCCACCCTGCGCGACCGGATGCGGGTCACCCGGAAAGAGGAATGTTGGCGTTGTCATCAGAAAATGGACCCGCTCGGACTGCCCTTCGAGAAGTACAATCAACTCGGCATCCTCCTCGACACCAACCCTTCCAACAACTGGGGCCACCCGGTTGACACCACCGGCGAAATCATTCTCAGCGGCGACCCTGCTCTGGATGGTCCAGTAAAAGATCCGATGGAGATGATCCGCAGGCTCGCGGCCAGCGAGCGGGTCAAACAGGTCTTTGTTCGCCACGTCTTCCGCTTCTGGATGGGACGAAGTGAAACCATCAACGACGCTCCGATTCTTCAGGATGCCTACAAGTCCTATCGCGACAGCAATGGCAGCATGAAGGCTTTGCTGACATCCCTGCTCACCTCAGATGCTTTTCTATATCGAAAGATGAACAAAAATTAAACATATCGATCAACTCATGGCGTCGATCCATCAACTGATCTCTTGCACGGTACTGCCAAGCCTGCTTTTCCCTCTGCTGGCTGCTGCGAGCCATCCTCAAACAAGGCACGGTGACGCAACGGACTTCACCGCCAAGGTCAGGCCCTTTCTCGAAAGCTACTGCTTTGATTGTCACGACGAAGAGACTCAGAAAGGAAAAGTCTCACTGGAGGGTCTCAGCGATGTTTCGGCCGACAATGCCAGCATGTGGAAGCGGATTTGGGAACAAGTGGCGCTGAAGGAAATGCCTCCGCGGAGGAAGTCGAACCAACCGGGGTTGATGGAGCGCTTGGAACTCTCGACGTGGATCACCGATGAATTGACCACGGCGATGAAAGACAAAGGCGGATTCACCGACCACATGCGTCCCATCAAGGGCAATCATCTGGATCACGACCTGCTCTTTGGGGACTTGCCCAAGAGCCTCGAACCCGCGTCCACACCGGCCCGCATCTGGCGCATTCATCCCCAGGAACAAATGGTCCGCCTGAACGATCTCGTTAGCCTGAGAAGAAAATACGATCCGCAACGTCCGGGACTCTTGACCCATGGCGATCATATCCCGTCGAATCTCGAAGGGGAGACCAAGGTCTATTTCGGCCTTGATGGCTATCTGGGAAGTTTCGGGGACGCATATAATTTTGGTGTCGGCGGATTCCAGTCCAGTCTGTCGATGATCCGCGATCACGGCCTGCGCAACTACCCTTTCCTCTACACCGTCAATAGCTCGGAGTCCCTGCAGATCGCCGGCATCGCGGAAAGGGTCCTGCGTTTCATGGCTTACGGTCCCGCAGCCGAGCCTTACCAATTTGCGGATGATATCGAACAGGTCCCCGGGGAATACAGGGGAATGAATATCATCTTCTACAAAAAGGGGGTTTATCGACCCCTGACACCCGTTTATGAGCTGATGAAAACGCCAGGCGTCAGCGATGAGCGCCTCAAGGAGGTGATCACATTCCTGTTTGAGTCCCTAACGCTGCGCCCGCCGAGTGATGCGGAGACCGCCGTTTACCTGGAAATAGCCAACAAATCCATCAAGGAACTCGGCAAGGAAGAAGGGGTCTTCCTGGGACTGGTTCCGATCTTTCTCGACCGCGACGCGCTCTTTCGCCCGGAACTCGGCAGACATGGAGACCCGGACAAGTATGGTCGCGTGCCACTGCAAGGGGAAGAACTCGCCCTTGCGATCAACGCGGCCTTCTCTTACATCCGCCCGGAAAACGATCATCTGCGAACGGCACTGGCCGAGGGGAAACTCAAAACCCGCGAGGATGTCAAACGGGAAGTCACCCGCATTCTGAACGACGACAGCATCCGCAAGCCGCGCATTCTGCAATTTTTCAGGGAATATTTCGACTACGATCGCGCCGCAACGATCTGCAAGACCAGGGAGTCGATCGAGGGACAAGGAGCGCATTATGAGTCGCATCCCGCAGTCATGAACAGCATGATCGCCAACACCGATGGTCTGATCGAGTTGATCCTGCGGGAGGACAAAGATGTTCTCAAGGAGTTGCTGACGACAAATCGTGTGATCTATCAACCCTACACGTCGGTGCGGATTCCCCGTGGCATGACCACCGACATCGCCTATTTTATCAACCGAAAGAAACCGTTTGCGCAGATCAAGACATACAATGCGGATGCGGTGAAAAAGGGAGAGGAGGAAAAGGAGCAACATGAGGTCACCAACGGGAACCAACTCCATCACATTTTGCCGAATCCCGCCCAGCCGATTTATGTGCGTCAGTCACAATTTGACAATGGCATTTTCCCGCCTGCCAAAGATGCTTTGAAGGCAATCACAACGGTCGATACAAATGAGCGCCTCGGCATTTTGACCCATCCTGTTTGGCTGGTCGCGCACTCGGATGCGATGGAAAACCATGCGATTTCGCGCGGTCGCTGGGTTCGCGAACGGCTGCTCGGCGACGCCGTGCCGGATATTCCGATCACGGTCGATGCCAAGCTGCCGGAAGAACCCGAGTCCACCCTGCGTGAACGGATGCGCGTCACCCGGGAGGCGGAATGCTGGCGCTGCCATCAGAAAATGGATCCGCTCGCGCTGCCATTTGAAATGTACAATCATCTGGGAATGCTGCGCGACAGCGACAAGGGAAAGCCGGTTGACACCAGCGGCGAAATTGTCCTCAGCGGCGATCCCGCTCTGAATGGGCCGGTGAAAGACCCCTTGGAAATGATTCAGAAACTCGCGGCCAGCGAACGGGTCAAACAGGTCTTTGTGCGCCATGTGTTTCGCTTCTGGATGGGACGCAATGAAACCATCAATGACGCGCCGATCCTGCAGGATGCCTACAAGGCCTATCGCGACAGCAGTGGCAGCATGAAGGCATTGTTGACATCCCTTCTCACTTCCGACGCCTTCCTCTATCGGGAAGTGACGGAATAGTCTTTCAACGAACTGCTATCGAAGAGATTCCTGGCAGGGATCGCGCCGCCGCCGCCCGCCAGGTGCTGCGTGGCCGCGCGCGCCGGTGTGGCTCCCGCACAACACCTTGTTCGTACGGCCGGGCACCCCGCAGGCGGTGGGGGAATCGGTGCGGGCAGAGGCCCCCGACAAGCTCGACCGCCGGCGCCGCGCCTATGTCCCGCGGAATGATCCACCGGTTTTTGCCGCCTCGAGATTGCTCGAAGCCGGCCTGAAGGAAGCCCTCGCCATCGAAGCCCCGGCGCAGGAAGGCAGCTACGAGTTCCTCTGCACCCGCCCTGGCCACTGGGCGATCATGCAGGGCAGGCTGATCGTCACCAAGGATGTCGACGCTTATCTCAAGGCGAATCCGGAAGTGAAGTAAGATAGCAACTCTCGACCACCCTTCCCGGTTTACGAACGAGGCTCCCGCTCCGGATCGACCGGGCCGATGCTGCCACCCGGGATGAAGGTGGCCGGGAAGTTGATCTGCGTGCGATCCGGGTGGCCGCGCCGGGCGGCAGCGACCCAGCGCACGATGCGGCGGATCACCGGAGCCGCGCTCCAAGTGGTGTGGGAGACGGCGGGATGGCACCAGGTGAGCGCATTGTCGTAGTCCCCGCAAACCAGCGAAACCTGGTCCGGCACGCGGACCCCGATGCGGGAGAGATATTGCAGCGCCGCGATGTAGCGCGCCAGTCCATCGAGGATCATGGCCGTGGGCGGCGCGTTGCGGAACAGTTCCGCCAGCAGTTCGCTGAACCCCTCCGGACTCTCCTTCCAGTCAGGCAGGTTATAGTCCCCGGTCGCAATCCCATGGGCTTCGAGCTCGTCCAGAAAAGCGCGTTCGACGTTTCCCGGCATCGGCTTCCTCCGCGGGCGGAGGGTGATGAACACGATGCGCCGATGTCCCAAGGCGATAAGTGCTCGAGTTGTGGCAAGGATGGCGGGGAGATGGTCCGGACCGGTCCTGGCCATCTGCAGACCGTCGGTACGGCCGTAAACGGCGATACTCGGGATCGGCTGCCCGGCGAACCATTCCAACAACTCGCGCGATCCCGCGAGCACGATCCAAGTGTCCACCGGATATTTCGCGATCTCCTGCCGGATGCGGGTCACGCTGTGCCCGAGTTCGACCTGGGACTTCTTGGCGAAAACGACCTGGTGGCCGGCGGCTTCCAGTGCGTGCTGGATTTCGAGTGTCACCGAATCGCGATGCGCCGGCCACGATTTGGGCTGCCCCACGGGCCTCGAGTCGTGGGTGAGGATCCCCACGGTCATCGACTTGCGCGGGCGTCCGACACCCGGCTGCGGTGCCACCCTGCGGCTGCGGCAATGCCCGCCGGAAACCAGGAGTCCCTCCGCTTCGAGTTTCCGCAGCGCCGGACGCATGGTGGATTCGGAAACATTCAGCTCCTCGCAAAGCGGCTGCACGCCAGGCAGTTTTTCGCTCCACTGCCCGGACCGCACCCTTTCACGCAGGTGTTCGGCGGTTTGATCGACCAGCGAGAGGCGGTGGAAGGACTTCATGAAAGTGGCGGTTCGCGCGCTCGATAGCTACTCTGAAAAACAAGGTAGATAGAAGCGGAAAATCGTGATGGACCGGAATGAGTTTGCCCGGGCCGGCCTGTTTGCATTTGCTCGGATTGTCCCTTGTCAGCAATCTGTGATCGCGGATTGCTGACAAGGGGTCGTCCCCGAATCGCGCCCCGGGCCCCCATGGTCCACCGAAAGCGCGACGATCTGTCGAGAATCGCCGCGGCGCAAACTGACGAATCCCCAAGCGGGGAGCAACCGATCCCCACAACCATGAAACAAGCAAGAACCTGGATAAGTCGAACTGCCCTGGCGGTGTTCGCCTCCGCAGTCTTTGGTCAAACCGCGATGGCGGCCCCCGGCACCACCGTCAATGTCAACTTGGCCCTCACCGGTGCCCTCGACGAGATGGACGGGAAACCGTTCATTTCGTCCAGTTTCCAACAGGCCCCGGCCCCTTACCCGGGTACCAGATGGAACGACGTGGTTCGTGAGCTGGTCATTGCCTCGAATACCGAACCCGGCAGCTCGGTCACCCGGACGGACCTGCTGGATAGCACTGGCGGCGCCACCACCATCGGCTTCACGACCGCTTCCACGACCACCCCGTTCGACTTTGATGGACCGTATACGTTCTCCGACCACCCGGATACCACGCTGCTCAACGGCGGGGACCGCCGGGTGTGGAATTCGGGGAGCGGTAATCTCTTGCACAATCGTCTGACCGTCACCGGATTGGATGACGCCAAGGTCTACGACCTTTTTATTGCCAGTTCGCAAACTCCGCTGGTCAAGTGCTCTTGGCAAATCGGTCCGTCCGGCACCCCCAAGGAAATCCGGAACAGCGCCGTGACGCGGGACTCACAGACGTGGAGACCCGGCGACAACTGGGTGGTTTTCCATGATGTCCCGACCAATGGCTCGGGCAGCATCGACGTCCGCGGCCTGGGTCAGGCCGGAAGCAACGGCGGGGCCTTCAGCGGTCTCACCCTGAACGGCTTCCAAATCGTCGAGGCCACCGGTTGGCAGAGCCCGGACACCTCCATCTATGATTTTGGCACGCCGGCGGTTGCCGGCACATCGTCGGTGGTTTCCGCCAACGGGACCGGCGACAGCATCGCTTGGACCGTGCTGTTCGCCGCGAATCTGTCAACCCTCGCGCCGACCTTCTCCCTGGCGGACGGCGCGACGTGCTCCCCTCCTTCCGGCAGCACCCAAAACTTCTCGCTCGGCCCGGTGAATTACACCGTCACCGCCGAGGACGGCACGCAGCGGATCTACGCGGTTTCGACCGTCCTGGGGCCTCCGAGTGAAGCCAATGAAATGCTGTCGATCGGCACGGCGGACCCCTTCGCTATGTCGGAAATTCTCGGGACGGATGTGACATTCTACCTCCCGCCCGGCACTCCGCTGAACCCGGTCACCCCGATCATCACGCTTTCTCCCTTCGCCACCGTCTCCCCGGCTTCCGGAGTCGCCCGCAATTTCACCGCGCCCGTGAACTACACCGTGACCGCTCAGGACGGTGTCTCGACGGCGATCTACACCGTGACCGCCGTGGTTCTCGACGGCTTGGAGATCCCCGAGAACCAGACCTACACGATCAACGGCGGAAATGTGACCGTTGAGGGGCAGCTCACCACCTGGAACGAACTCGGTCCCTTGACGATGCAAAACGGTGCCACGCTGTGGTCCCAGCCGCCTCAGAACAATGTGGTTCTCAACCGGGCCGGCCTCATCCTGGCGGGCAACGGTGGCACTTACAACTTCAGGTTCAACGACAACGACACCCACTTCAAGTTGACCGGCCCGATCAAATCGATCGGAACCGGTGCCCAGACCCTCGCCATCTATACCGGCGATATTGGCAATGGCGACCGCGAGTCGGTCACCTTCTACTCGGGTATCCCTGATGTCGGAGACGCCAGCCCGATGTCGGTTCAAGCGAGGTTTCAAACCCAGACCGGTTCCACCAGCTTCGTCAACTTGCCCGGCAACAACACCTTCACCGGTCCGCTCACCCTGTTGAAGGGCAATGCGGTGAACGATGGATTTTTGACGATCGGTGGCGTGCGCACCAACACCGAGACCATCCCCGGCACCGGACGGCTGGGCGGCGGCGACTATCCGGGTGCCATCACCCTCGACGTCAACACCACCTTCAACTACCTCAGCTCCGCCGCTCAGACCTTGTCCGGCGTGATCTCCGGCCCGGGCAAGGTGGTCGTGGGCGGGGGCGGCACGGTGACCCTGTCAGGCCTCAACACCTACACCGCCAACACGACTGTCAGCGCCGGCAGCACGCTGATCCTTGCGGACAATGGCGGAATGACCTTCGCGATCACCGACAGCTCCGCCACCAAGATCACCGGTGCGGGCACCGCCACCTTGGATGGCGATTTCACCATCGACACCGCGGCGGTGACCGTTGCTACCGGCTCTTGGACCCTGGTCGATACCACCGTCAAGGCCTTCACCGGCAATTTCAGCATCGCCGGGGCGGGTTGGACGGAAACCGCCAACATCTGGAAGAAAACGGTCGGTCCCGCAACTTGGATCTTCAACGAGGCCAACGGCGTGCTCACCCGCGGTTCCTTCGGGGTGATTACCAGCTTCACGGCTCCCAACTCTTCGAGCCAGATCAACAACAGTGCGCTGACCATCAAGCTTTTGGTGCCAGTCGGAACGAATCTGGCGACCCTCGCGCCGACCTTCACGCTAAGCGGCGGAACTTGCAACCAGACCAGCGGCGCGGCACCTTCGCCGACTTTCGCCGCGCAGAATCCCGTCACCTACACGGTCACCGACACCGCCAGCGATCCCGACACGGTGAACAGCTACACGGTGACGGTGGTCGAAACGTCGATGGTCTTGAGCGGGCTGACCGTTTGGTTGAAAGCCGATGATGTGAATCCCTCCGATCCCGCTCAAGTGGACGGTTTGGGTTCGGTCGTCCAGTGGAAGGACTCCAGCGGCCAGGGTAACAATGCGGCCAATGCCGCCACGGGCGACCGGCCGACTTATGTGGCCGTCGCCGCGAACTCGCTGCCGGCGATCCGCTTCGCGCAGGACAACGACGACAACGGGGATCGCCTCTTCCTTGGGGATTTGAGTGCGAAGTTCCCCACCGGGGCCACGATGTTCGCGGTGGTGACACCCAGCAATGACGGCCGCTACAACGTCTTCGACAACCGGACCAACGATTCCCGGTGGATGGCCAACACCTGGACCGAAGCCGTGCCCGGAGCCTTCCGCAATGATCGCGCCAACATGGGGCCCTTCAACCTCTGGCCGCAGTCCGGTTCCCACATCATCGCGATGCAAAGCGGCACTTCGGATCCCTACACCTACACGATCGACGGCAACCCGACCCAGAGCGCCGCGGCGCAATACAACAACGGTGCGGGACAAAACTGGGTCATCGCCAACCGGCCGAACGGCGGTCAGGCGCTGAATGGCGACATCTCCGAGTTCATTCTCTTCAACCGGGTTCTAACCGCTGAGGAGAACATGGCGATGGGCGGGTATCTGACCGCCAAGTATGGTTTGAACACCAACTATCCGCTTCCCGGGCAAATCAGGACCTTCGGCATCGCCGGTAGCGACGGGGTGATCAACCAAGGAGCCAAGACGATCAGCCTGAGCGTGCCGTTCGGGACCAATTTGGCGACCCTCGCGCCAACCTTCACGCTGTCTGGCGGCACCTGCGACCAGACCAGCGAATCCCCGCCGTCGCCGACCTTCGCGGTTGCCAACCCGGCCACCTACACCGTGACCGACACCGCAACCAATCCGGACACCGTGAACGCCTACACCGTGACGGTCACCGTGCAGCCACCGCCACCCGCGAATGACAACTTCGCCAACGCGATCGCGTTGGCGCCGGCGGCCGCCGGCACCCGGACCGGGAGCGGCACCGTCTCCGCCACCACGGAAGTGGACGAACCCAATAGCGGCGGGGTCACCCGCTCGGTGTGGTTCAAGTGGACCAGCCCGTCGGACGGCGATTTCACCATCAATACCACGGGCTCGACGAACCCCGGTGACGGTGAATGGGATGCGGTGATTGGCATTTATACGGGGACGGCGCTTGCCAACCTGGCCTCGCTTCCTGGAACGCCGCAAGATACCGGTCTTGAGGAGGTCATCACCAAGGCAGTTACGGCCGGAACGACCTACTTCATCCAGCTGGTCGGGTTTGAGAATCAGGAGGCGGAGAACATCCTCCTTACCTGGAGCTTTACCGGCAGTGGTGGAGACTTTCAGACCTGGGCCGATGGGTTCGGCCTGGTGGGCGGTGCCGCCGACGATGACGACCGCGACGGCAAGAGCAACTTCGATGAATATGCCTTCGGACTCAATCCGACCAGCGGTTCGTCAGTGGACCCAATCAGCCAGCAGCTCGACAAGGGAACCGGCATCTTCAAGTACACCCGCCGGGCGACCCCGGCCACGACCGGGCTCACCTACACCTACGAGTGGTCGACCTCCCTCACGGGAACTTGGAACACGTTCACCCCCGTGACCAGCCCGCCGGCAAGTGACGATGCGACTCCGGTCGAGACCATTACGATCCAGGTCCCTGCCGCCCAGTTGGCCCAGCCGGCGCTGTTCGTGCGGGTAAGGGCCTTGCAGTGATCATGAAGCGAGGCTGAGCGGAGCATCCATTACCAAGGCCGGGAGCTCGTCTCCCGGCCTTTTTTTCGGTCCTGAGCGGTCGCGGTCGCATCGTGCGCCCCGGCCGGTTGATCCGAGCACAACACCGGCCGCCGGGAATTTGCTTTTTGCGGGAGGCCCCTGCAAGGGCCATTCGGGCGGACCTGAGGGCGGGGACCAGGGGGGGGAACAGGGGGGGGGGAC
>CAMCYK010000036.1 GCA_945883695.1 Akkermansia muciniphila
GCGTAATCATGGAGATCTCCGAGGAATGGGAAACCGGCAAAGTCTACCTCCAGCCCGACACCAAAACACCAAGCCTCTGAACCAACCAGCAGCCTTCAGCTTCCCAGTCCTCAACCAGACACTTTTACAGAAAAAAATTTGCGCGGCCACAAGCCTTGCAGGGATTGGCACCAGGCGGACCCGCGCATCAGTTTCCGGTTTGCCAAGGTCAGTGGCCCGGGATTCCGTCCCGCCTACTCAAGATCCCGCAATCGCCGCCGCCCGCCGGATGAGCCGGGCTTTGCGGCGCTGCCAAAGCGAAAGGGGAATCAACCAGCACACCGCATAAACCGCGCAAGGCAACCAAGCACGCATGCTGACGTAGTCGATCTGGTGACCTCCGGGCCATACTTGAAAGTCCCGCTTCAGCAGGTGATCTCCCGTCTCCAGGCGATCCATCTCTTCTTCGATGGGGAAGACGGCCACATCCCCGGTCTTCGTATGAGGATACTCCGACCACGTGAACTCGACCACGAAGCGGAATGCCCGGACCTCGTAAGTCCGGCCGTTCACGTCCAACGAGAACACGCGGGGCGGAAAGAACCACCATAGCCACATCAGGAACATCAACCCCGGAATGCCGAGCCAGAAGAGCCGGGAGCGGTACCACGGGCGGATCATCGTTTCCCGACTACAGTGGCCGCGCCACCACGCGTCGAGATAATTTGACGAGATAATTTGACAGCCATTTTGATTTGACAAATCACCCGTATATCCTTGATTATCTGTTTGTTAAATCCAATAATCCGCCCGGTATTTCGGAGCGGATCGGCTCAAGCGGATCGCCCAGATCCTACAGGAGGCGGCCACTGGCGACCTCGCCAGTTTTCGGCTCGTGCGGGCCGGGGCCGGGGCCTGACACCGGGATTCCAAATGCAGGAGCAAACGACGAAAGAGGCGAAATGGACGAAATCCGAAGAATCGCATCGGAGGACCCGCTTGCTGGCATTCCTAGTGCGGTTTGGTCGATTTCGTTTGCTTCGTCGTTCTCACGATTCAGCGCATCGGCGCCCAGACCGCTCGTTGGTCACCCGGAGAATCTTGCGGCCGGGACAGATTGAGGTCGCCCGCAGGGAAGCGAGGGGTTGTGAAAAGCAGGCTTTTGCCAGTGCCGCGGAAACGCGGCTGGCGACCCCGCTTCACTGACGGAGATGCGGGCTTGAGTGGCACGTGGCGCGCTCCTAGGATGCGCAACCAACATGCGCGCCCCGCCTGCCGACTGGATCCTCCGCGGCGACCCTTTCCATGCCCATGGAAGCGGCCGGGGCCACCCCTTTCCCGCCATCCTCGAACACCTGATCCGCCAGCGCGGACTGCCGGTCGGGGACAATCTGGAAGCGTTCCTGCGGCCGAAATTGCGCGATCTCGGCGACCCGTTCGAGATCGGCGAGATGCGCGAGGCGGTGACCCGCATCCTGCAGGCGATCGACCGCGGCGAGCACGTTTGCATTTACGGCGACTACGACGTCGATGGCGTGACCTCGATCGCCGTGATCCGGCGGATGCTGCACGCCTACGGCATGGAGCCCCGGCATTTCATCCCGCGCCGCAGCAGCGAAGGCTATGGCTTGAGCAAGGCGGCGCTGGAGCGCTGCATGCGGGAAGGCCCGAAGCCGGACCTGCTGATCGCCGTCGATTGCGGCACGGTGTCGATCGATGAAATCGCCGGGCTGCGGGCGGACGGCATCGACGTGATCGTCGTCGACCACCACGAACCGAGCCAGCGCGGCCGGCCCGACGTGGTCGCGCTGGTCAATCCGAAGTGCGGCGGCGGCCCGGCCTACCTGTGCGCGGCGGGGGTCTGCTTCAAGCTGGCCCACGCCATGATCAAGACCCGGCCGACCCCGCATTTCGACCTCAAGGAGCTGCTCGACCTGGTGGCGGTGGCGACCATCGCGGACATCGTGCCGATGATCGGCGAGAACCGCCTGCTGGTCCGCCACGGGCTGAAGCGGCTGCCGCAGACGCTCAATCCCGGCCTCCAGGCGCTGCAGGAAGTGTCCGGGATGAACGGCAAGGCGACCTCGATGGATGTCGGCTTCCGGATCGGCCCGCGCTTGAATGCCGCGGGCCGGATGGACGTGCCGGAGGACGCGCTGGCGACCTTGCTGACCGATTGCAAGCGGTTGGCCCGCGAGCTGGCGGAGAAGCTCGACGAATACAACAAGCGCCGCCAGACCCACGAAAACCAGATCCGCCGCGAGGCGATGGAAATGCTCGTCGCGACCTTCGATCCGGTGCGTGATCCGGTCATCGTGCTCGGCTCGCGGAGCTGGCATCCCGGCGTGGTCGGGATCGTCGCGTCGCGGCTGATGCGGCAGTTCCACAAGCCGACGGTCATCATCGCGATCGATGCCGAAGGCATCGGCAAGGGCAGCGGGCGCAGCATCGAGGGAGTCTCGCTGGTGCAGGCGATCAACTCGTGCCGCGGCCACCTGATCGCCGGCGGCGGCCACGACATGGCGGCCGGGCTGTCGATCGGGGAAGACAAGCTGGACGCCTTCCGCGCCGACTTCGCCGCGTATGTGCTGAACACCACCGTCGCCGAGCAGCGCCAGCCGAAGCTGCGGGTCGACGCCGAGATCACCTTCGACCAGCTTTCGCTCGAATTCCTCGCCGACTACGAGCTGCTCCAGCCCTTCGGCAACGGCAACCCGCAGCCGATTTTCATGGCGCGCGGCGTCCATCTCAGCCGGCCGCCGGTGCACATGAAGAACCAGCACCTGCGGCTGAACCTGCGGCAAGGCTACGCCGAGCAGGACGCGGTCTTCTTCGGCGGCGGCGAGGTCGCGCTGCCGGATCCGCCGTGGGACATCGCGTTCACGATCGACCGCAACACCTTCCGCGGCCGGACGACCTTGCAGATCATCATCCAGGACGTGCGGGCGGCGCGGTAGTTTACCGGGACCGCGGATCTTTAGTCCGCGCGAACGGTCCAACGATCGCCGCTAGTCCTTCGTCTGGCCCTGATCCCAGCAGCCGGATTCTGAACAACGAAAGGGGCGAAATGGACGAAAATTTTAGAGACAGGTAAGCGGAGATAAGGGCCGGTTTCAGCATCACCGGCGGGCACGCATTTCCCCTAGCTTCGGCGGACTAAAGATCCGCGGTCCAGTACTAGGACCGGCCTTCGCCGAGGAAGCCATCAAGCCGCAAGGCCAGCTCCGGCAAACACGCCGGCACGATCGTCCCGTGCTCGCCCAAGCGGTAGATCCCCTCCGGCTGGCTCGGATCTTCTTGCAGCAGGTAGCGCTCGATCAGATCGCTCTCCGGATCGACCAGCCACAATTCCCGCACGCCGAACTTCGCGTAGAGCGTCCGCTTCGGAAGGCGATCGGTGCGTGCGGTTGACTCGGACAGCACCTCCACCACCCAATCCGGCGCCCCTTCCGCCCCGCGGCGGGAGAGCAGCTTGCGGCGGTCTTCGGAGAACCAGCAGAGGTCCGGCTGGAAGACGTTGTACTTGTCCAGGTGGACGTCGAAGGGGGAGACGTTCAGCTCACCACACGGATGATCATCAAGATGGATCATGATCAAGTGGCCGAGGCGAAGCACGATGCGCTGGTGGTATCGAAGCGGTGCGGGAGCCATGACGAGATCTCCTTCGATCAATTGATAATGCCGACCATCCTCCGGCAACGCGAGGTAGTCGTCCACGGTCAGCTTGAGTGAAGCGGTCGCGGCCATGGTGGGAAGCTAGCAGTTCTCGTTGCGCAGGGCAAGACGCCAGCCGTTTACCAATCCTTCTTGAGCGAGAACGCCAGATGCAGGATCGCCAGCAACCCGGACACGCCCATGGTGATTTCCAAAGCAGTGGAGCGATAGGGAATCGGATGGAGCACGGCGACCGAAGGCCGCCTCGGATGAATCACCCCTTCCGCTCTTCCAGATACCGCGCCACCCAGCCGATGTCGTAGGTGCCGGCGGCGAAATCGGGGTGGGCGATGATTTCCTGCTGGAAGGGAATGGTCGTCTTGATCCCGCGGATCATGAACTCGCCGAGGGCGCGCTTCATGCGGGCGATCGCGATCTCGCGGTTGGCGCCGGTGACGATCAGCTTGGCGATCATCGAGTCGTAGTACGGCGGCACGGTGTAGCCGGAGTAAACGTGGGTGTCGACGCGGACACCCTTGCCGCCCGGCGCGTACCACATGTCGATCTTGCCGGGGCTGGGGCAGAAATTGTTGAAGGGGTCCTCGGCGTTGATGCGGCACTCGATCGAGTGGCCGCGCGGGGTCGCGTTGAGGACATGGCCGGACAGCGGCTCGCCGGCGGCGATGCGGATCTGCTCCTTGATCAGCTCGCAGCCCATCACTTCCTCGGTCACGGGATGCTCCACCTGGATCCGGGTGTTCATCTCCATGAAGTAGAAGTCCTTCCCTTCGGCATCGACCAGATACTCGATGGTTCCGGCGTTCTCGTAGCCGATGTTCTTGATCAGGCTGACCGAGGCTTCGGCCATCCGGGCGCGGAGTTCGGGGCCGAGCAGCGGCGACGGGCATTCCTCGATCACCTTCTGGTTGCGGCGCTGCATCGAGCAATCGCGTTCGCCGAGCTGGATGAAATTCCCGTGGCGGTCGGCGATGACCTGGAACTCGATGTGGTGCGGGTTGAGCACCAGTTTTTCGAGGTAGCACTCGCCGTTGCCGAAGGCGACGGCGGCCTCGTTGGAAGCGGCCTGGAACTGGGCGGGAAAGTCTTCCTCCTTGAAGCAGGGGCGCATCCCGCGGCCGCCGCCGCCGGCGGTCGCCTTGATCATCACGGGGAAGCCGATGCGCTTGGCTTCGGAGAGGCCTTCCCTGGCATCGCTGAGAATCTCCGAGCCGGGGGTGATCGGCACGCCGTTGGCGACCGCCGTGGCGCGGGCGGTGGCCTTGTCGCCCATCATCGAGATCACCTTGGCGGAAGGCCCGATGAACTGGAGGTTGCAGCTCGCGCAGATCTCGGCGAAGCGGGCGTTCTCCGACAGGAAGCCGTAGCCGGGGTGGATCGCTTCCGCCTCGGTGATTTCGGCGGCGGCGATGATCCGGTCGGCCTTGAGGTAGCTTTCCTTGCTCGACGCGGGACCGATGCAGACCGCCTCGTCGGCGAGGTGGACGTGCATCGAATCGACATCGGCCTCGGAATAGACGGCGACGGATTCCACGCCGAGCTCGCGGCAGGCGCGGATGACGCGCAGGGCGATTTCACCGCGGTTGGCGACTAGGACGCGCTTGAACATGGGAAGAATAGATGGTGGATGGGAGATGGAAGATGGGAGATTTTCGAGAGCGGATGCCGGATCGCGGCGGGGCCGCCGGTTTCACATCTGCCATCCGCCATCTGCCATCTACGATCGCGAAGCCGTCACTTGAGGCGGAACAGGGCGTCGCCGAACTGGACCGGCGTGCCATCCTCGACGAGCACGGCGGTGATGGTGCCGGATTTCTCGGCCTTGATCTCGTTCATCACCTTCATCGCCTCGATGATGCAGAGCGTCTGGCCTTCGCTGACCACGTCGCCGACGTTGGCGAAGGTCGGCGAATCGGGACCGGGCTTGCGGTAGAAGGTGCCGACCATCGGCGAGGTGAGCGCGCTGCCTTCGTCCTTCGGCGCGGCCGCTGCCGGGGCGGCGACGGGAGCGGCGGGACCGGCGGCCGCGGAATACGCCGGGGCCGCAAGCTGCAGGTTGCCGAGAAGTCCGCGCAGGGCGTCGAGGTCCTGACCTTTCCGGAGCTTCAGATGGAAGCCCTCCTTCGACATGTCGAACAGGGTCAGCTCGTGCTCGTTCATGAGCTCGACGATCTTGCGGATTTCCTTGAGGTCCACGGTGGTGAGAAGGGTTCGATTGCGAAACAAAGAGCGCGTCCCGGTGCGGGTGCCACGATTGCGGAGGCTAAGGACCGGGTGGAAACAGCGTCAAGCGGGAACCCGGTCCGGAGACCCGGTCTTTCAGGGTTTCTGACTTTCGGACTTGCCAGCGGGCCGGCGGGCGGGCTGGAAAGCGCCTGCGATGGAAATGCAGCGCCCGGCCCGCCTCCCCGAAGCCCACGAATTCACCCCGGACGACTACTTCCGGCGCCTGGCGAAATCCGAACTGGCGCGCGCCGGCCGGCCGCTGGAGATCGACCTCGGCTGCGGCGACGGGCGATTCCTGTGGGAAATGGCGGCGCATCATCCGGAGCGCGATTTTCTCGGCGTCGAGCGGCTGCTCGGACGGGTCCGCAAGGTTTGCAAGAAGATCGGCAAGCTCGGGCTGACCAACGCCCGGGTGCTGCGCCTCGAGAGCCGCTACACCGTCGAGTGGCTGCTGCCGCGGGAATCGGTGTCGCGGCTCCACCTGCTCTGCCCGGACCCCTGGCCGAAGTTGAAGCACCATCGCCGGCGGCTGATCCAGGAGGAATTCCTGCAAGCGGTCTGGGACCTGCTGGAACCCGGCGGCGAGTTCCTGTTCAAGACCGACCACCCGGAGTACTTCAAGTGGGCGGAGAACAAGGTGACGGCTTTCGGCAAGTTCGCGCGGCTCGACTGGCCGGAGGACGCGTTCTTTTATCCCAAGACCGACTTCCAGTTGCTCTGGGAAAGCCAGGGCAAGGTCTTGCAAGGGCTGCGGCTGAGGAAGTAAGGCCTGCTCGCCACCGAGGGCATCACCTCGCTGCCGGATGCCGTGGACGGCAGCCCGCGGCTGGCGGCGGAGTGCCATTGGCACGAGTTCCTCGATGCCGGCGGGCGCTTCACCGCACTCCGCGACTTGAAACCCGGCAGCGACTACGAGCTGCTGCTGACCACCGCCGGCGGCCTGTTCCGCTAGCGGAGCGGCGCCCGGGTGCGGGTCACCGCGACCGGCGGGCGCCCCCGCCTCCGCTTCACCGGCCGCTCCGGCGCGGTGTCCGATCTGGTCGGGGAAAAGCTCGATGAGAACCAGCTGCTGGACGCCTTCCTGAAATCCGGAAGCCGCGGATTTCTCGTCGCCGATCCCCGGCGGCCGGGCTACGACCTTGGGCTGGAGGACGAGGGCAAGGCGGCGCAGATCGTCCACCTGCTACGACGAAACTCGTACTTCGCCCAGGCCCTCCGGCTGGGCCAGCTCGCGCCGCCGCGGGCCTGCCGCCTGCCCGCCGGCTGGCTGCTCAAGCTCCCGGCTTCCCTTGCCACCCGCCGCGGTGGTAGGCTCGGCGACGTGAAACTCCCGCTGCTCATCTCGAATTCAAGTCCGGAGGAGGTCGAGCAATGGCTGGCCTGACCATCCGTCCCGCCGGACCCGGCGACCATGAGGCCTTGGAGGGACTGTTCCGCGCCACCTCGATGGGCTCGAGCATCCGCCTCAACATCGAGCGCGACCCCGACTACTTCGCCGGGGCCCGGGTGCAGGCCGACGAGCCCTGCGTCTGGGCGGCCTTCGACGAAAGCGGCCGGGCCGTGGGCATGCTGTCCGCCGGCAAGCGGCGGGTGTGGCTCGGCGGCGAGCGCGAGGTCCGCTACCTCTGCGACCTGCGGATCCACCGCGACTGGCAGCGCTCCACCCTGCTCGCCCGCGGCTTCCGGCTGCTGAAGCGCGAGATTTTCGCTCCGGGCGAATGGGCCCGGACGCTGGTCCTCGAGGATAATCTCCAGGCGATCGAACTCCTTTCGAGCCACCGGGCCGGCCTGCCCGAATACCGGCCCGCCGGCACCTATGTCACCTGGCTGCTGCCGTCCCAAGCGGTCGCCGCCGACCCCTCGAGCGCGGTCCGCCGCGCGACCCGCGCGGACCTCGGCGAGATGCAGCGCCTTTACGACGACTCCGCCCGCCGCCGCAGCTTCGCCCCGCGGCTGGCGCTCGCCGACCTCGGCGGCCCCGCCTGGCACCACCTCGCGGTCGAGGATTTCCTCGTCGCGGAAAAGGCCGGGCGCATCGCCGGAATGATCGGCCGCTGGGACCAATCCGCCTTCCAGCGCCTGCGGATCGCCGGATACTCGCCGGTGGTCTCCCTGCTCCGGCCGCTGTGGAATGCCGGCACGGTGGTCAGCGGCGGGGTCGCGCTGCCCAAGCCGGGCGACGCGCTGCCCTTGCGGAAAGCCACCGCGGTCGCCTGTGAAAACGACGATCCCGCCATCCTCCGCGCCCTGCTGGCCGGCACCTTGATGGACGACGACGGCAAGCTCCTGCTGGTCGGGATGTCCGCCGCCGATCCCCTTGCCGCCGCCTTGCACGGGCTGCGCGGCCGCCAGGACCGCGGCCGCCATTTCCTCGTCGGTTGGGAGGGCGGGCCGCCGGCGTGGCAGGAGCCTTTCGCCTTCGACGTCGCGCGGATTTGATCCGGAGGGACGGCCTGCGGGGTTGATGAGAAAAGCAGCGCGCTTTCTCGTGCAGCTATGCGCAGCCTTTGTTCAAGCAAACGGAGTGGCGAGGCCTCAATACGGCCCGAGAAATCGGACTCCATTGTAGTGGATCATGTGGTCCGGCGCATCGGCGATCCATACTTCGGTCTCCCAGGCAATCTTGGCGTGATGCTTGGTGAAGGTCTTGCGGTCGGGGAAGGTTGACACGAAGACCAGTCCCGGCCGGGCGCTGGTGAGCAAATGCTCAAGCTCGTTCTTTCGCTTTTGGTCGATGGGCCCATGGGAGGTTACCGCCTCAATCACGATCAACCAGTCGCGCTCCTGATCGTGAATGAGCATGTCAGGAGCTTTGCCCCGCTCCGGCAGCACAATACCCAGTTCCTCCAACGGCGAGGCATGGCTGATGATTTCCTTGTTCGCCGCGTCACCCAGCAGTAGCACCCGCGGCTTGCGGACAAAGCGGGGAATGAATTCCTCGATGATGGCGCGGATCAACGCGTTCTGGCCCCCGGCGGACAACTCGATCGTCACGCCATCCGGCAGTAGAACTGTCTCACGTGGCAAATCTCGATGCCGGGCTTGAAGTGCACCGGCCGCCGGATGCGATAGAAAGGCCGAAAGCACTCCGGCAAATTCCGGGGTTCCGATGCTTCGAACTAGCTTCAGGGCCACCGGTGAGAGCTGGTAACACCAATGAGGGCTGTTGATGGGCCGCTCAGGATTATCGGGATTCTCAATCAACAAGCCGTGTTGGACGAACTGATGGACGGTTTGTCGGCGGATGGTTTCGCGGGTGTTCGGGGCATAGCGAACACCATACTGCTCGGTCATCCAGCCCATCATCTGGGTACTCCGCCGGAGCGGCGAGGAGGCATCATTCCAAGGTGCACGGGGAGCGAGGTTCGCGAGGGCAAGCAATGTCAGTGCGGACCGTTCGTTCTGTTGCTCTTTGGGAATTCCGACGGCAACGAGCAGGTTCAGGGCTTCCTTCACTCGTTTGGCGGCGGCTGGCTTCATGAATGTTGAAGCGAGGGTGCGCCGAGCACCTTGGACATGGCAAGATCGATGGCTCCTTGGTCGGCGTCGTCCAGGGCGGCTTTGCCCAATCGCTCCAAAGACTTGAGGTCCGGATAGCGGAAAGCCCGGAGATCGGAGGCGTTGACCTGAGTGTGGCCGTTGAACTGGCGGAAGTAGCGGTCGGCCACCGTGGAATTGAGGAAGCGACCAAGACCCTTCGCCAACGCTTCGGAAAGACCGGCCCGCTTGCGATGGAAGAAGTTCAGGTGGTTTTCGAGACCGATCAGTCCTTCCGGAAAGTCGGCAGGCTCAAGGACGCCCGCAACCAGCCGGCGCTTCTCTTCCTTCGAGGAGAAACGCTTGATTAAGACGAATCGAGCGACCGGAGTCAGCCAGCGATGGCTCTCGGAATCGTCGCGGATGGCCACGGCCTTCTTACCGATCCGGGCATCACCGTAATCGGCAGACCGGGTCAAGGGCGGCGAAACGCGGCCCGCCTTCACGCAATGCGGATAGATCAGGGGTACCCGCCCGGTGGACCATTCGGCCGCGAGAGAACCCTTGAGGCGAAAATCCACCACAGGACCGGTCGAAACAGCGAGTCCGAGGTCGCCCAGCTTGCAAGGCAATCCGTGGATGAAATCGCGCACTTCGTCGGCATCCGTCTCCGTGGCGATGTGGATTACCTGGTCAGCGTCATCACGTGAAACAAACCGCTCGCGGGCGATGAATGTGTGGACGGGGGATTCCAAGGATCCCGTCGATAGATTCAGCGGCGGTTGGTCGCGGCCACCGCGGACCAAGTGAAAGAGGATGTTCTCCTGAAGCACCTCATCCCGGCCGAAGGCTTCGCTGCGGGAGTCGAAAAGATGAACGCGCTGAAAGGTCGAACTGCCGAGAATTTCACGGCGGAACTCGCGGAAATACGGGCCGTTGCAGAAGCTGCGCGGGGTGATGGCCGAAAGCTCGCCTCCCTCCGCCAACTGCCGCAGCGCCAGCGCCACGAAGGCGGCGTAGAGATTCGATGTCTCGATGCCGATCGACGCGAGTAGTCTCCGTTCGCGGGACGATGTGGCGATCTTACGATAGGGTGGATTGAGAATCGCGTGCGTGACCCGGCGGCTGGGCGGAGCTCCGAACAATCCTTGGTCCAGTTCCCGCACCGCTCCTTCGATGTAGCTGCCTTGGGAGAGCTGAATTTCCACGCGGACCCCCTCCTGCTCCAAGGCCGCCGCGCAGGCCGAGAGGCCCTGCCGCAGTGCGGGGAGAAACGCGCTGTCCAGTTCCCACGCGTCCAAGATGACCGCTCCCAAGCGAGGAAGGCTCCCGGCGGCTCGGAGGGTCACGATCCGTTCGACAACGGCCGCTGTAAGAACCCCTCCCCCCGCTCCGGGATCGAGCAAATGGATTGAGGGTCGGTTGAGTCCCTCCGTCGCGAACCAATTCGCCAAACACCTGGCAATCGGCGGAGGAGTGAAAAACTGGCCCTCTTCGCTTCGCTCCCTGCGCGTCTTCTCCCCACAGCTCTGCCAGCCGGTGGCATCAGCCAGCGCGAGGATTTGAGAGGCGGAAGGTGGAATCACGGGTTCACCTGAACAGTTTTGGTGGGTGGTGTCAAAGGCGAAGAACCTTGGACGGGAAAATCGAGGTTTGGGAAGAACTGAATTCGGAGAAATCCGTCAATCGCATCATCTCCGGACGTGACTCGCCCGGCATTTCACAAGTATTTGATGATCATGCTCCCGAATCGTCTCCTCGCCCTCGCGCTGTTGCTGGTGCCGTGGCTGCGCCTGCCTGCGGCGGAAGCGGCGAAGCCGGCGCGGCCGCTGGTCTTCGCCGCCTACTATTGCTGGTATCACGACGGCGCGCACCCGGAGCGGCCGTTCCTGCACTGGACGTATCCTTCTTCCGAAACCAACGCGCTGGCGAAGAAGGCGCGGAAACCGGGTGAACCGCCGCCGAACAGTGCCGCGCGACCGCTCGCCGGTCTCTACGACAGCGCCGATCCGAAGGTCGCCGACTGGCACGTGCAACTCGCTCAAGCCGCCGGTATCGATGCCTTCCTGGTCGACTGGTGGGACACCCACAACGAGCTCGATCGGAACGTCGACCGCGGCATCGTGGCGGCGGTCGGGAAACGCGGGTTCAAGTTCGCCCTGCTCGACGAGCGCGCGCAGTTCCACGACACGCTGGAGAACTACCAGGCCATGCTCGTGCGCGGCTTGCGCCGCTACAAGGATCACCCCGCCTACCTGCGCCTCGATGGCCGGCCCGTGGTTTATCTCTACCAGGTCGCCGCCGAGCCGGGCCTGACCGCGGCGGAGTTCCCGGGCTTGCGACGGCATGTCGAAGCCGCGGCGGGTCCGGTGTATTGGATCGTGGACAAGATCGAGCACGACGCGGCGGCCGGCGATCGGGATCGCGAGAAGCGCATTCCCGCCGATTGGCTCGCCACGCCCGGCGTCGATTCGTTCGGCTTCTACAGCACGTTTTCCAACTTCCGCGCCCACCGTTACGAAGATCTGGCGGGGAAGTTCCGCCACCTGACCCGGCTCGCGCACGACGCCGGCAAGAAAATGCTCCTGCCCGTTCATCCCGGCCACGACAACTCGTACTTCCGGGACGATCCCTACGTGATGCCGCGACGCGACGGGCAGACCTTCCGGGATTTCCTCCGCGCGGCCACCGATGCGGGCGCGGATTACCTCATGGTCACGAGTTGGAACGAATGGCCCGAGACCACGGTGATCGAGCCCTCTTCGTCCTGGGCGGATCCGTATCTCTACCTCAAGGTGCTGGCGGAGTGGAAAGGCCTGACCTTCACTCCGCCGTCCCTGCCGAAATGATCCGGCGGAGGTCCGGATCTTTGGCTCGTGAGATTCCAGGTTTCAGAACGGGATCTCGTCGGACTCATCCGTGATCCTGGCCTTTCGGATACCCGGAGCGTGGGGTTCACTCCTGCCTTCCTGTTCCGCCATCTTGTTGATCTCCAACAGGTTGTGCGTCTTTCTTTGGTTTCATGGGCATTGGTGCGTTTCTGGTTTCCCTGCGAGATGCAGGTTGATGCACCGTTGACGGTCACTTTGCGTGGAATCCGTATGGAACGGGACACTCATTCTGTCGCGGATTGAGCGGGTTTGAACCCCGCCTCCTCCCGGGCAGCGGATGATCTCGGAACTCTCGGACTGGCTGACTTTCAACGGCATTCGTCCAGAATCTGACTGGATTATGCAGGGTTTCAAGATCGGAGTGGCGGTGGGTTAGCAGCTCCAGGCATTGAAAAGTTCGTCGAAGTATAGAAAGCGCTTGCTCAACCAGCCCTTGCCAGATTGGAGGTTTTCTTTCTGGACTGTCGGGGTGAAAGCCAGACGGGCTCTCCGAGGAACAGGTCCGCTTGCGGTCAACCTTCCAGTCCCAGTCCTTGTTGTCCTCCAGCGCGAAGACTTCTTCTCTCGCCGGACTATTCTGGCTCATGCATACCACGGGAATGAGTGTCTACGCCGCGCGCCGAGGGGATGAAGCTTGGGAAAAGGTCGTGAACTGGTTCCACTGACAAGGAATGCCTCGCACCTTGTTCGATTCCGCGGATCCCAGCATGAAAAACGGACGGGTGAGTGCTCACCCGTCCGCCTTGGAGTTCTTCACAGCTTCCCAGATGGTTCCTCGCCTGAGGGAGCGCGGCGTCGGAAAGCTAAAACGGCAATGAGGACTAGTCCAACCACCGCCGCAGCCAGCAGCCAGAAGGGCAATCGCCGGGGAGTTGCGCTAGCTTCGGCAATTTGCCCGGAGGGTGAACCAGCGGCGCTCCGGGATTGCTCCTCAACGAATTGCTTGTATGGGATTCCCCCTTTGCCATCGCCAATGTCCACGCCCTGCGATCGAAGGATTTCGGCCGCGCTATCCGGGCCAAAGCTCGCGGGAGCTGTCATGTCAACGGCTTCATAGCCTGCCGGTGGGGGGATAGGCCCTTTCCCGTAAGTCTGACGATCTTTGGTGGGCCGGTTCCATAACCAGCTTAAGCTGAAGTATAGCCTCAGAGGTGAAGTTGCGTTCGCGGTTTTACGAAAGCCCAATCCGCACTTCGCGCCACCACCTGGCGATCCAAAACCCGACTCATTCCAACCGATGCCGAACCCATCCGTGATACCCTTAAAGGGATGATCGAAGTTCAGAGGATCCGACTCGACAGCTGCCAAAAACTTGTCGAGGTCCTGCTCGGTACGTCCATTGCTGGCAAATGGCAGCCACTTCCTCATTTCCTCGCGGGCTTGAGAGAGCGTCATTTTCGGAGTAAACCCCTCGATCGTAGAGATTTCCCCATCCGTGAAGGGTTTAATCTGAAATACCTCAGTCGTGATCGCGGGAAGCGATTTTCCTGATCCGAGCTCGAGAGTAAGGTTGAGATGCTTCAGTTCTAACAAAGACGTCTCCAAGCCGGGGTAACGGTATGGACGAAGCCCCGAATCAAAAAGATCTTTCAGCGTGGCGCTATTCGAGAGTTTTACATTGGCAGCAGGCCACTTCGCGGGATCGTATTCCTTCTGAAGACGAGGTACCCCATCCGTTGCGCCGGCAACTCCGGAAAAAAGAAGGGCACATAGAAGCTTAAGGAACAGTTTCATTCTTCTGGAAGCCCGCTGGTATCGAACGAGTAAGGGTTTGCCGAGTCCTCCATCTTCTTGATCGTTTCCGACATGCGCTTTGCCGCGTCGAATTTGGGAGCCGTTGAGGAGATAGCATCGCCAGTCCAGATCGGCAACATCCCGTTCGAAGCATTGTTGGTCCAAGCCCATCGATCCACGAAGACGTCAATCCTTCCCGCTGGAACAACATCTCTACCTTAGTTTCTTCTTTTGGTCAGCATCAAGAGGCCAATCGACATCGCGATTAGCACGGACACAGCAATCAACTTCGTGGACATTGGGATCTTCTCATCACTTCTCGTCGGGTCCACCTCAATTTCCTTCCGATCCGTCGCCAGCCTCGCCGAAGATTCTTCTTCGGCTACGTCACTTGGGCCCGTAGTGCCCTTGCTCTCCTCACCCGCCTTCGGCAATGGGGGTGCTACTTCTACACGACGAACAACCATCATGCCGTTCGTATCAAAAGTCACTTCTCGCGTTGCCTCATTCATCATGTCCGGAAGCTCGTCATTTGGAGCCACGAGCCACTTAGTGGCCGATACGACAAACTTGCCATCTTTCCGAATGAGCCGGTGGACCACGGCTAACGCCTCATCCCTCCCCAAGTTAGGAACGGTGATGCCCGCAATGTCATCCCCAAGTTCCAGCCGAGCTGCGACAAAGCCGTCCCCATCTTTCTTAAAGTAGTAGTCCACCTTCGACGTTAGAGGATCATTTCCCGTTTCTGCCGTCACTTGTGCCTGCAGCTCAACTAAATCCACAAAGAACGAATCCGACGTCTTCGTTGCGTATTCAAGCTTTCCACCGAAAACCGCCTGTAGGTCTAGCTCATTGAGCAATTCCTGTGCGGCTTTTTCGTACATTTTACTGTTAGCAAAAACTTGTGCTTTCCGAAAATGAACGAGGGCAATCTTTTCAGCCCACCGGACCTTATCCGCCTCTTCCAATTTCGACCACTTATCAATCAGATCATCCGACATATTCAAATAATTATCAGGCGACTCCGCAGTGATAGAAACATCCCTGTACGCATTAAGAGCATGCAGAAACTCGGCATCTTCCGCCCGCGCAAGCATTAGACCGATATGAAACAGTGCAATTATTATTGATTTCATATTATATTTATCTCGCTTTGCTATTAGAAAGAAGTGGCCATATGTAAAGCGTCGGAATCGATGGATGCCTTCCCTCGATATAGGGCCGCCTGACCCTGTCTAAATAATATAAGCCATCAGGGTAGGCGCTAGGCGGACCATATTTTTCAACCGCAGTATCCCAAGACCTCCATGGTCCGGGGATGTACGGGTTCGGAGGGGCCGGAGGCTGCGGAGGATTGGGATTTTCCTGAATCGAGGATGCTTTCTGATAAAGCCAGCACACGCCCCAGTGAATGGCAGTGGGCGCAGGCGTTTCATTCGCGGTAGGATAGGACAGCATCCGAGTAGAGCCATTAGCAACGTCTACCTCCCTCAAAGCTTTGCCGGCACTAGGGAATTTGTCGTATGGCGGAACGTTTTTAAATGTATCAAGCACATGATCACCAGCATTTCCAATTGTCATGATATCGGTCGCATCAGTTATTCCGAGTTCGCTTTCCGTCATGCCAATCGCCTTCAATCTGTCCACGCTGTCCACTTGATGCTGATACACAGCCCCCCAGTGATCTGCCGCATTTACAAAAGCTTGATCGTGCTGATTTAGATCATGAGTAGAATGCGATGCCAAGTTTGCGTATTTCCGAATTCGATTTGCCACAGAAATTTCCTGAGAAGCCACATCAATCTTCTCATCCGCGCTCTTCACCCTGACCTTAAAGCCACCTGACTTGTTCACGATGACCTTGAACGTTTCTATTCCTCCCTTGGCCTGGGGCAGTTTGATGTCGTAGGGCCCGTCCCGGTGGTTGCCGCCCTCGTTGACACCAACGGTTTCCGGATCGTCTTCGGCTAGGCTTAACGGGATGACGTTGGTGCCGTCGATCCTTCCAAAATCATACATTTGAACACTTCCTCGATCACCAAGTGTCTCGAACTTGATGTCCTCCGTCTCCAAGTCGATTGTTAGATCCCAGTCCGTTCCCAAGAAAGTCGGCACCGTGATCTTGAGGTCGGCAATCTCATCACGCAGCAAGGCGTTGGCACCGGGATTCACCGCGGTTCCGAGTTCGACACCATCCTGATCCCGCTCCTTTTCGATATGCGTGATCTCGAACTTGATCGGCAAAAAGCCCACCATGACCGCACTCGCCGCGATCGAATCCCCGATATTCGTCACGGACAAATCGATGTCGACCACCAGCGGTTCATTGGGAGGTGCTTGAAAGGTGCGGTAGGTTTCAACGTGGGTTGGCGAAAAGTTAAACAGCGCCCGGTTGGCCGCTTCCGCCTGCTGCAATTGCACGTGCCGTGAATTGATGTTGATCTCGCCGCTGATGGAATCTCCCACCGTTGGTTGAACCGACCAAGACAGGATGTCATTGTACTCGGACTGGCTTACCGTAAAGACGGGGTATTCCTGGCTTGCCATCGCGACCACGACAATCCGGGCCTGACCGGCGGGAATCACGATGGTGCGGTTGCGAGCCATCGGCTGATCCTCTTCCAAGTCGCCGACCACGATGAACCATTCGGCTTCGGGAGTGTTGCTAGAATTGTTTGGATCATAGCCCTGATCCACTTCTCCCCCGTCGGTGATACCGTCATTGTCGCTGTCCTCGTCCCAAGGATTCGAATCGTTCTGATATTCCTCGGCATTGGTCAGGCCGTCGCCGTCGAGATCTCCCTCCGACCCGTCTACGCCAGTGGGATTGAGGGGATTGAAGCCGTTCTCAATTTCCCAGCCATTCGGCATGCCATCGCCATCGGCATCCCAGAATTCCAAGGAAATACCCGACGGAGGCACGGCATCGATGTATTGCAGCCGGGCGAAACCGCGCGGAGCGTCGCCGCCGAATTCGTAGCTGATCAGCCCGTCGTTGCCCGCTTCGATCACCGGTGCCCATGTCCATTTCCGGAGCGGGTCGGAGGCATCGGACACTTGAATGAAGTAAGTCCGTCCTTGGTAGCCAAACCACTCGATGACCGTTTCGCCTTCAATCCGGTGCGCTTCGGTGGATTGCACCGGGAGCTGGGCGTGAAGTCCCGAAGGCAGACCGAGCCAAGCCGCGGCAATGCATCCATAAATGGAGGCGGGGAACAGGCGGCGCTTCATCGGGCACCTCCTTCCGGTTGCAGGTAGCGGCTGCCGCGGTGCGGGCGTAGCCAGAAGGTGCGCTGTGCCGGTTCCGGCGGAGGCGGGTTGGCTTCGCGCCACGCTTGGGCGTCGGCGAGATTTCTCTTCACCGCAGCATCCGCAGCCAGAAGCTGTTGCTTTTCGACAGCATAGAGATCCATGAGCGCCGTGAAGGGTGCCATGCCAGTGGCATCGGCCGTATTGCCTTGGATTACCTGCCAGGCTTCGGCCGCCACCCCGGGCAGCTCCGGTGCTTTACGCCCCCAACGCTCGAAAACCTTCGTCGGCAGATGGTGGTGCATCAACACGAGATGATGGGGAACGTTCTTGTGAGTGAAGTTCGTTACCGTGGCGAAGAGGCTGAAATCGAGACCGACCACAGCCTCGTAACGGATTTCCGGCTGCGCCGGGTGCGACCAATTAACGACGCTGACCCGGTGGTCATAAACTGTCGCTCCCATCTGGAGGAAAACGATCTTCGGCTGGCGGGCGGCGAAAGCTTCCCGGGCCGCGATTTCCTCCGGCGTCAGCGGCTGCGGTGCAACCGGACGGGGGATGTCGGGCAGCGATGAGGGTTCGCCGCGCAGGACGGTGATGCGCTTCCCATCGATCTGGCGGGTGACGGCACTCTCGACCCGCATTGCCGGGATTTCCTTCGGCGGCACCGGCTCGGGCGGGACGAACTCACCAATGACGATGGGAGCGTCGAGACGGGTTGGCGATGCGGGAACCGGCGAAGGTTCCTCCGAAATGGCGTGCTGGGCGGAGACGAAGAGACAGAGCAGCGGAAAGGAGAGCCTCATGAGCGGGGACAGGATTCAGAGAAGTCCTTCCTGGTGGACGGGGAGTGGATAAGTCGCACAAGGACGACCGCGATGGCCTTTAGCCGTTCCCCGAAGGTGGCGGCCTGGACATACGCCACCGCCTCCCCGGCCGTTTGGTCGGTTTGGCGGCATCGTTTGCGGTCGATGCCGACCGCCTTGTGTGCGAGGTTATTCAGACCTCATCCGCCGGGGCGGACGCGGGCATCCCAAGTCAGGGGGCCTGGAGCAACAAGCAAATTATGTCCGCTCCCGCGCACCCCACCGGATCTCCCCAAGGGATCCCATCGCGGCGTCAATCGCGAGCCACGCTGATTCAAGGAACGCCAGAGCGGCCCCCGTGCCCATGGTGGCCGGCGGCATAACGCGATGGCGCGCCAACTCCTCCAGGTGCCGCCGTGCGAACGGGAATAACCTCGCGCCTTCCGGTCCACCGGCGGCGATGCCGACATACCCGGTCGCGGCATCAATCGCCGCCCGCAGCGGTTCCCTGGCGGCGTACATTCCCTGCCGCAGTTCGCTTTCCAGCCGGGCCTGGCGGATCCGGTGCGTGGTGGAGTATCCGATGGCGGATTGCTCCTCCCTGAGCCGCCGCCGCTCGTCGGGATAGGGCGTGGCGGCGATAAGCCCCGGCAGGTCGTTGGCACGCGCCAGCGTGACCGACAGGGCACCCAGTTGTCCGGGAATCGCGGCAAGGCGCTCCACCGTCTGGCGGAACGCCTCGATTTGGGCGTCGTACGGGCTGTTCACGGCGGCGGCGCGGGTTCGGGCTCAGCCCTTGGCGAGAACTTTGCGGAAGGCCTCGCAGGCGGCGGTCATGCGCTTCCGTTCGTCATGGAGTTCGGGGAGACGGACAAGAAGGGCGTCCGTGATTTCCAATGAGGAGCGAAGTCCCTTGGCGGGGCCGTAGGGGTCGCCGCTGACAACGCCCACCACGCGACCGGCATCGCGGAGCATCTTGTAAAGCTCATCCGCAAGGACGGCGGGTGCGAGCGCTTTGAGAACCACCCTGTTGGCATTATCCCGCTTGGAATTGTCCTCCTCGGGTTGAAGCGACAGCAGCAGCTCGCGAAAAGGCTGCGTCGCGGCTTCCGAGAGGTCATTCAGCAGCGCCTCGATGGCGCTCATGACCTCAAAGTGGGCGAACTCCGCATCCTTGACGATAGCGGCCAGTTCATCACGCAGCCGAGGCTCGCGCAGTCGTTTGACGGTGACGGTTTCCTCGGCCTGCCTCAGGTCGGCAATGAGAGGATGAACTTGCGCTTCGTCGCCGCATTCAGCGATCCGAGCCTTGATCGTGTCGAGGTTGCGGATGGCGGTGTCGAGGGTGGCAAGTTCGGAATGAAGCGCCCCAGCCCTTTGAACGAGGGAACGGAACGCGTCGAGTTTTGGAGTCAATTGGTTGAGCATGACACCAATGGTGCCGTGTCAACGATTTGTCGGATTTTACTTCCGCCAGCCTTCCCGGCGGGCGCGGGTTTTGACCGAATTGGGCGAGAGCGCGAACTTCTCGGCGGTCTTGCGGATGCAGCGGCATTCTTCCCAGAAGGCGCGGGCCTCGGCCCAGAGGTCGTCGCCGAAGCCGGGATTCCCCGGCTTGCCCTCGCTGGCGACGGGTGCCGGTTTGGCCATGGTCGGCGGACCTGCCTCGGATGGCGTCAGCTCCTCCTCTGCCGCGTCGGCGGATGGGGCGGGATGTCCGACCTCAGACTCAGGCGGGCTGGCGGTGAGCGGCACGATGCCCCCGGTGGCGAGGATCTCCGCCACGATCTCACGAATCAGCGGCACCGGGATTTCGGTGATGGTGAAGACCAGTCCGTTGAGATTCTTGCGGCCGAGGGTTTCCTTGAGGAACTTCAGCGCGCCGCCACGGGTGCGGCCTTGATAGCGGCCCTCGAAAAGCGGGGCGTCCTTGTCGTCGCAGGCGATCCAATAGAGTTTGTCCATGGTTTCAGGTGGTTGGTGGTTGCTTGGGGGAGAAGGGTTCACTCGGGCAGCGGGCGGTTGATCTGGATGGTCCGGCCCTTGGTCTCACCGGCGAAGTAGCTGCCCGAATCCACGCGGCGGGCGCGTGTGGTTCGGCTGCGGAGTCGGCCGTAGTGTTCCTCGACGAAGCGGGTGATGGCCGCGGTCTGATCGACGACCACCAGCCCGTAGGCCTGCCGCTGGTCGTCGCCGTAGGATTGCTCGGTGCGATCCTTGGCCGCCTTGAGCTCGGCGTTCAGTCCGTCCCGCAGACCCCGGTAGTAGGACGCCTTGTCGGGGTTGGTCCGCGTCCGCTTGAACTCGTTCCAACAGCGGAAGAAAGTCTGCCGCAGGTAGTTGAAGGCGTAGATCGCGAAGTCGATGTCGGCGGGGGCCCCGATGATGTCGACCGCCGTGCCCCGGCCGCCGGACATCAGGATCGTCTTCACGTTGAAATGCGACTGGAGCAGCGAGAGGATCATCAGGTCGGCCGGGTTGAGGGTCTTCGGCAGGTCGAGGTTGCCCTTGTCCACCGTGAACGACCCGCCGCCGGATTCGCCGCGTTCCATGCGGAGCAGCGCCGAGTCGATGTTGTGGCGGGTCATGAGTTCCTGCGCCTTGGAGAGCGCCACCTTGGCCTCGTTCTCGGTGGCACCGCGTGACGTGTCGGCCAGTCGGAGCAGTTTGCGGATCTTGTCGAGGATTTCGGATTGGGTTTTCGGTTTGTTAGGTTCGTCTGTCATGGCATCCCTCATCTGCCAGTCTGATCGGTTGTGTCCATGGCTTTCGTTGTCTTTTTGTCCCTGAAATAGAACCACTTAGACATGAACATCGGGTGCCGCTCTGGCAGAGGCGCGACCATGGCATACCACCTCATGGAACCACGCTTCCCGCTCGGGAAGACCTACGCGACACCCGGCGTCCTGGCACTCGGCATCGACCTCAACAGCTACCTGCATCGGCACCACTGCGGCGACTGGGGCGACGGACTCTGCGCCGAAGACAAGGCGGCCAATGAGCGGTCGCTCAAGGAGGGAACGCGACTCCTGAGCTGCTACCGGATCGGCGGCGATGACCGCATCTACATCATCACCGAATGGGACCGGTCGGCGACGACGATCCTGCTGCCCGAGGAATACTGAGCCGGCCCGCCGGTCAGTGCGTGTAGGAGTAGTTCCACTGAGACTTCTCGGTCTTCGGGTCGGGTGACGGTATCAGCGTCAGCAGAACCGAGCGCCAGTTTTCCCCATGCGATGCACAGAAGGCGTGGAGGTCCTCCAGCCCCTGGCCCAATGCCGGGGACGGATCCTGCACCTCGCCGTCCCCCTTCATGTCGAAGATCCGGACGCTGACCGACCGCAGTCGGCCGAAAACATCAAAGTTAGCCGTAGCCTCCATCGCAGGCATGCTCCATTCCGGGCCGTGAGACCGCACGCATTCCCTGAAGCGGTCGGCGACCACATTTTTCAGCGGTTCCCTGCGCTCGAACTTTTCCAGAGATGTTACCTGCCACGGCATCATAGTTGCATCTGAGTAGTGGCTGCGCAGTTTCCTGGCAAGGACGGAACTGTGACGGGAAATCGCGGTCGCAAGTGGCACTCCAGCGACCTGTCGAGTGGTGGGAAGTCCTGCCACCGTCTTCCCGCTTTCCGGTTCCCGATCACCCGTCCGCCGATCCCCGCGAAACGCTTGTTCGACCGGGTTTCCCGCCTGTCAGCCGTCACCGGCCGGACAGCCCGTTATGTGGGAAGTCGCGATGGCACATTGCACGGGAAATGGACACCGGTGGGAACGTCCCTGAAAGCAGTTCACTTCCCAAGTAGACTTCCTAACGCACCGTGCCGCATGGTGACGCAGGAATCCGCAGGGCTGCCGGTTTGAATCAAGTTCCGCATCGGTTCCTCGCCTTGGAACTCGGAACAAAGTCGGGCAATATCCCTTTTTTCCCCTGCGGAATCCCTGTCGCAGGTTGCCGGTTCCATTGAGTTCCGCATGGGTTCCCGGGCATGGAACCTGGAATCCCGGAGTCGGCTGCACCTGGGTCTTGGGTCTTTGATTCTTCAAGGTCTGATCATCTAGTTCCGAGTTCCCCCTTATAAAGGGGGGAACTCGGAACTCGATGGGATGACGGGTTCGGAACTCGATGGAACTTTTTGGAACTCGGAACTCGATGCGCCCGGAACACTCATGCGGACTTTTTGCCGAGACGGTAAGTGCATGACGCCACGAGGCTGAAGAAGTGGCTCTTGCCTTCCTTGGAACGGATGATCCGGCGACCCAGTTCCAGCATCTCGATACCCTTGTCCACGGTCTGCGACTTGCCGAGTTTCCGCAGCTCGGTTCTGGATACGCTGCCGTTGTTCGCTTCGAGGAGAGCCACGATCTTGGCCATGATTCCGGCGACCTTGGAATCCTCGCCACGGCCCTCGGGCAAACGGTAGGTGACGAGCGTCCGGTTATTCTCGGCCGGGGTGAAGTGGACTTCGACCACCGGCTTGCCCTTGACGCCGACACCGCCGTTGCGGTCCTTGGCAACCGTCAGGAGCACCGCGCCGGCCTGCCCTGGCGAGTAGGCTTCGATCAGGCTGAGAGCGTAGGACACGCCGTCATAGCGGCCCATTTTCGCACCGGAGCCGCGGGACCACAGGCCACGGTCTTCCCAGCTTTTCGTCACGTGGTCGGAGATCAGGATGGCGGCACCGGACTTCTCGGCGAACGGCCGAACCAGTTCCTGCATGAACTGGAGGACATCTTCGGCCTTGTCCTCGTTCTTGCCAGCGGCGGCCATGCACTCGGCCATGCCGTCGATCACGACCAGTTCAGGACGGTGGACCGCCGCCCAACGCTGAGCGGACCGAATCTCGCCGGGGTTCGAGTCGTTGAGGTAATGGCAGCGGTGGATCAAGTCGTCGGGTTCGGCACCCAGTTGCAGGGAACGCCGGGTGAAGCCCGCGGGGACATCTTCCGGGTCGATGTAAAGGACCGTGCCGCCGGACCGCATGACCGTGTTGCTGAGCGCGATGGCGACGTTGCTCTTGCCGGTTCCGGGTTCCCCGTGGATCTCGTTGATCCGGCCCGCATAGAGCATGCCGCTGCGAATCCCGACATCCGCCACGGTCGGCAGCTCCGGTTGGCAGCCGTTCTCGATGAACTCGCGCAAGTCGATGAACGAAGGCATGCCCGCGCCGGCTTGCTCCCCTTCCCACTGGTCCCACGACGGCGCGCCGAGATTCGTGGCGAGCAGCGACTGGCGCCGGACTTCGCCGTCGACGGTGCGCCGGCCATCCGGACAACGGGACAACCGCGACGGGTTGCGGTTCTGCTGGTCCAGGTTCATCGACTCGAAGTGCTTCCAGACGATGGCGACACGGCGCTCGTATTCCCTGGCGTCCGGGGCATCGACCCGGATCAAGGCGTGGAGGCTCTTGTTGCCCGAGTCGATCAGCGCGCTGACCGGCATCCCGCTTTCGACGATCACCCGATGCTGGTCGGCTTTCGGGATCGGCTTGCCTTCGCTGTCCCGGTCGAACTCGACCAGCACATGCCGGAAGGCGGTCACATCGTCGTTCTTCGCACCGCCCTTGGTCATCGGGTTAATCCGGAAGAACAAGCCGAGCTTCGTGGTGAACATGCGGTCGATGCCGCCCTTGGCCTCGACCCGCGCCAGCCATTCCGCCGCCGTCATGGTCGTGCCGCGACGGGGCTTGATCTCGCCGCTCTCGTCCTCGGCCGCCTGGGCGACGGCGACGAACTCGTCCGGACGGAAGCACGCGGCCAGAAGCTGCGGGAATCCGCCGGCAATGGCCTCAGGAGGGACGGTGACGGGTCGTGGCGGCGGGCGGGAGGTCTGACCTGCGGACGCATCGCCCGACGTATCACGGGCCGCGTCCGATGCGTCTGCTGCGCTCAGGCCATCGGCAGCGGCCACCGGTGATTTGTATTTGGCCATCGGTGGGTCTCAGGTTGGCGTTGGGAAGTTGAATTCCGACGAATCGTTGACGCCACCCGGATTGGTGGACGGCTTCGTGTCAGGAGTGGCAGGAGCGTTCGTCTTCGATTGGTTGTCGATTGCGGCGGGGGGATTCCGGTCCTCCCGCCGCTTTCGTTGCGCCCACGACCTCCTCGCCGCTTGACGCTGGATCTGACGGCGAACCTTGTTCTTGAGCGGGTAACCGAACTCCCTGGCGAGTCGGGTGACCTGCCTGCTGATCGCCTGACGCGTGCAGCCCAGCTCCTTGGCGCACGCGTCCATCGACCTGGATTGCCGGTTCAGCAGGAATGACCAGGCAACCTGGATGATGAAGGGATCGCCGCGCAGGTAGCTGCCGCCGATTTGCTCGATCATCATCAAGGCATCGGGCGTGCTCCGGGTCGGCTCCTCCGGCTCCGGTTCGAGGATGTCCGCCGGATGGGTCTCATCCACGGCGACCGGTCGGCTGTCGTCATCAAACCACGTTCTCATGGCCGTTCCTTTCGTATGGGAGAATTACTTGCCGCCCCGTTCCGACTTCGACTTGCGAGCCGCCGTGTCAGCCTCCAGCAGGATCGCGAATTCCGCCTCGAAGGTGGCGCGGAGCTGCTTCGCCTCCGCACGGGAAGACGCGATGCCATCGGTCATCTCGCCGAGCATGCGGTTCAGGACGTGGTAGGCCGCGCCTTTTTTCCCGTGCCGTTCGGCGGCACGCAACGCGGCACGGACCTTGAGCAGGCGGCCGTCGTCCATGCGCTCAAGAACCGGATTCAAGGGACCGGTGAGATTCTTCACCGAACGCGCCTCGAAATGCTCCCGCGTCATGGGGACCTGCTCACCGGTGGCGAGGTCGAGCCTGGTCGGGCACAGGTTCTTGCCCTCGCCCAACAGCCAGTCGGGATCAACGCCCGTAGCGTAAGCAAGGCGTTCGGTGGTCTGCTCCGACAAGGTCGCGAAGCCCGCTTCCACGCGCTTGAGCAAGCCGTGGGAAATCCCGGCGAGCGAGGCGAACTCGCGGGCGTTGAGTCCGAGAATCGAGCGCAGTTGTCCGATGCGCGTGGCGGTGTTGATCGGTCGTGCCATGCGCTTAGGTTACGTTGGTGTAACCTAAGCGCAAGCAGGAACCCTGCTCCCTCTGTTTTTTTCACCTGCGAGGCATCAGGCAGCTTTCGGCTTCTTAGGGAACCTCAGCCGCCAATCCGCAGGGGGCCAGACTTCCGGCGGCATGATCGAGAACCATGCCTTGGCGTCGCCTTCCGTCACGATCTCCCGGTAGTGGCGGAAGATCATTCGCGGCGAATTCCCGGCCTCAAGGGCGGTCCGTGGCACGTCGCCGGTCTCCGCTACCCGGTAGCTGATGAACGAGTGCCTGAGCCCGTTCTGACGCCATCCGCCGGGGATCTTCGCCTTCACCGCGACATCCCCCAGCGCGCCGGCCGTGTCGGAAATCGGGACGATGGGACCGGTCGCCTCGCGCCACGGCATCAGCCAGGCTTTCAGGTTCTCGGGAAGCGGGACGAGGCGTCGCGCCGCAGTCTTGGCCTTCTTGCCCGCGATCTCGATGTGGCCGCGGTCCCACTTGATGTCCTCCCAGTGAAGCCGGTGGATCTCCGCCGACCGGATGCCCGCGAAGGCACCGATGGCCAATAGCGGCAGGATCCTCGCATGGGCGGTGACTAGCAGGCGGCCCATTTCCTCCGGCGTGAAGATCTCGATCTCGGTGTCCTGCTGCTTGAACGTCTCGGTCTGCTCGGCGGCGGTTTTCCGGTCGGGATTGAGGTATCCCTGGCGCTTGGCGAATCCGAACATGGTGACGATGGTCCGGCGAATGCCGTTCTTGCTCACCGGCCCGAGGGTCTTGAGTCCGGCCAGGTAGCCGTTCACGGCCGCCACCGTCACGTCGGCGATCTCCCCGCTGACTTTCGCGGAGAAGCCTTTCAGGTGGAGCTTGGAGTTGCTGACGTAGCCGGCGCTCACCCCCTTGCAGCGGAGGGACTCGACGAATTCCTCCGCCACCTGGGCCACCGTCTTTGCCGGCAGGAGGTCGCTGCGGTTGGCGGCGTAGTACCGCACCGCATCAGCCAAGGGAATCGGCCCCGCAGTCTTGCGGGCGCTGGCCCATTCCTCGATGGCGGCGACCAGCTCGACACCATGCTTGCGGACGATTCCCTCGCAGTAGCGGAGGATCTCGATGTCACGGCGGGTCACCTCGTCACCGAGGGACCAGCCGTTGGTCAGTCGCACGCTGATCTGCTGGGCGACCATCTTGGCTTCGTCCATGCAGGCGAAGCAGCGCATCCGGCGACGGCCGCCCTCTTTCCAGCAGACGGTGTTCTGCGGGTAGCCGTTTTTCCGGATGATCGGGTAGATCCGGACCGTGGCGGCACCCCTGCCGATGATCACGGTCCCCTTCGTTTTGCGACGTTTCTTCGGTTCCATCGAGGATGACCCCGTTGTCAACGGTTTGCTTGATTGGCTGTTGGAAATTGCCTCTTGGGCCGCTGCCAGCAGCTTGCAAAGCATTGATATTGCGTCGATTGTGGGATCACTCCCACCCGCTCCGCCATCTCCCGCTCGTGCAGGATCTCCCAATATCCATGCTGGTGAAGCCAGATCGGGTCGGCGTTCTGACGGATGAATTCTTCCACGGGGATGCCGTCGACGGTGGGCGGGCGGCGGACGCGGACCTGCCTGCCGTTCATGAAGACGGTCATGAACTCCGCCTTGCGCTTCTTGCGGGCGGCGCGTTGGGCGGCGGTGAGCTTTTTCTTGGGCTTGGCCATCGGGATGACCGGGAAAAGCGGTGCGAGGTATCGCACCCGATCAAGTCTCCGAACGATCCACAACCCGGCCTGGGCGGGTGTCATCGGAGCGGTCTCAGCGCCCGCCTCACGCGAGCCAGCGGTCGAGGTCGCGGCGGAGGATGAAATCGACGAGGCGGAGGCTGTCCGCGGGGCCGGTTTCGAAGAGCAGGCGGTAGTCACCGGCAATCCGGACGCGCAGGGTGCCGGGGCGCAGTTTGAGGGCCCGGACGGTTTTCCAAATCGAGGGATCGCCGCCGGCCAGGCGGCCGGCGGCGGCGAGGGCGGCCGCGGAGGCCGGGCGCGGGTGCTTGCGGAGCGATTCCCGGAAGGCGGCGGTGTAGTCGGGAATCCGCAGGGGCTGCCGCTCCCATTCGACGCCGATGCCGGAGGAATCGTCGTCGTCCGCCTGGGTGCTCGCCGACGTTTCGGGGGCCGGGGGTTCCGGCGTTTCGCGGGCGGCGCGCCGGAGTTGGTCGCGGGCGGCGCGGAGATCGCGCAGGGCGCGGTTCCGTTCCTCGTGTTCCACCTTGAGATTCTCCTTGAGACGGCGCAGGTGGTCCCGGAGTTCGCGCGTTTCGGACAGGTCCCGCGTCGCCGGATCGGGTGCGGTGGATTCATCCCGTGGCACGGGGTTAGGTGTTTCGGTCCCGTCTTCCCGCTTCGCGAGAGTTTCCTGCCTCGCGTCGATCTGGGCCCTCAGCCGCTGGATCTCGGCGTCGCGCTGGGTCACGCGGGAGGTGGTTTCCGCCCGGACCTTTTCGAGATCGATGGCGTGACGCTCCTGATCGATCGTCGCCTGGTCGGCGGCCTCGGTGATTTCGTAGCCCGGTTCGTTGTCATCGAGCCCGAGCAGGTCGCGGGCGTCCTCGATGTCTTCAAGGAGTGTGGGTTGATTGATCCAGCCGCTCACCGGAAGCACGCCGCGCGCGATGAGAATCCCGAGGGCGGGGTCGGCGACCACCGCCGCATGTCCGATATCGCAGAACATCACGGAAGCGGAAGGATCCCCGGACCGGTCCGCTTCGAAGGCGTCGCGAGCCCTCGATTGGAGCATTTGCATGCGCTCTGACGGATTGGCCAGCAGGACCTCCATGTCGAACGACAAGCTCACGGAATCGGGAGCCCAGGCGACCAGCCAACGGAGGGCCCCGGCGTCCTTGGCCTGGTAGAATTCGAAGACGATTTCATCGAGCGCGTTCGCGGATAGCTGGGCGGGATTGAACGCCTGCAGGACTTCGATCGCGCGGGAGATTTCCCGAAACCGCGCGAGCCGGATGGCGACCTCCCCGGCGAGTTGCGGGAGCAGCAATTGGGGGTTGAGAGCGTAGAGCTCGTAGGAGCGCATTTCGTGAACGCGCTGCGAAGTGAGAAGCAATTCGGGATGCGCCGCCGCTTCGGAAACCACCACTCCTTCGACTTGGTATTGATCGCCCGCGCTGGTTTTCCCTTCACAGCATTGCTTGAATTTCCGGCCGCTGCCGCAGGGGCACGGGTCGTTGCGCCCAGCCTTGGGGAGGGCGCGTTTCAAGGTGGCTCCGCCGCCGAGGATGGCTCCCGCCACGGGGTGGGCCGGGATGGCGTTCTCCCAGTCCGGCCGCTCCGCGCAGCGGCGGACTTCGCTTAGAATGCCATCAAGGGCGCGGTCCCGCCCGATGTCCGCGTTGAGGATTTTCGCCACCACCGGGTCGCCGGAGAGTTTTGCCGCCAGGCAAAGGAATGATCGAACCAAAGGGAGTCCCGTCCGCATCACCTCCCGGCAGATCCCGCGGGTGAGCGCGAGGAAATCGGGAGGGGCGGGAACGCCCCGGCAATCGTAGTCGAGCCAGGCGGCGACGATGGCGGTGGCCTCCCGCTCGTAGCCCATGCGCCCCGAGCGGACCGCCGCGGCGAGCGCCTCCGCCACGTTTCCCTCCAGCCGAAGCGCGGTGTGCACGATCAGCATCCGTTCCGGAAGCAGGGCGGCTCCCCACTCGAGCACCCTTGCCGGAATCCTCCGCCCGGCAAGCAGCGCCGCCAGATAGAGGTGACTGAAGGATTTCGCATGGCGCACGGCCGCCGCTTCATCCAGGGCGGCGATGAGGATGGAGTCGTCCGAATGCAAAGTGCCGCCCAAAGCCCGCAGCGCCCGGCGGCTATAGTCGGTGGCGGCGGCATCTTTCAGCATCGCGCTGACGGCTTCGGCTGAGGCTGGGTCGGGGAACGGCATCGGTGAATCGCGGGGCTTTTCCGAGTCCACTGCGATTCCGCAAAATCCGCAACACTTGGTGAATCCGCCGAAAACAACTCGCCAACAACTCGCCAGACATGAAGTCGCACCCGAACCACCGGAAATCGTTGGCGCTTAGCGATTCAACGCCTCGATACCGCCACTTTGAATCGGGGCGGATCGGAGATGCTGTGGCGGGCGCGGCCGCCGGGCTGCAATGGGCTCCATCGGGACGGCTCTTCCCGCCTCACTCGGGCGGTTGACGACTTGCGGCGAGACGCCGCAGCCACTTCCCGACCTACCTTGCGGCCTCCGGCCGTGGTGGCCACCGGATGCAAACTGTTTGATCGCCGCTGCGGCGGGGGCTAAGAGGGGCAGGACATGAAAATCCTACGGATTCCCATCGGCTCGCTTGCAGGGTGGCTGGCCTCCTCGTTGGCCGCTTTCGGTCAGGGCGCGCCGGTGGCACCCCCCGCCGCACCGCGGCCGAACATCGTCGTGATCCTGTCCGATGACATGGGCTACTCGGACCCCGGCTGTTACGGGGGCGAGATTTCGACGCCGAATCTCGACCGCCTGGCCGCGGGCGGGCTGCGCTACACGCAGTTCTACAACACCGGAAGGTGCTGCCCGACCCGCGCTTCGTTGCTCACGGGCCTTTATGCCCACCAGGCCGGGATCGGGCAAATGACCAACGATCTGGGCCAACCGGGCTACCGCGGCGATTTGAGCCGGAACGCGGTGACACTCGCGGAGGTGTTGAAGCCCGCCGGCTACCGCACCTACATGGCCGGCAAGTGGCACGTGACCGTCCAGTTGAAACCCGACGGGGACAAGTCGAACTGGCCGCTGCAGCGGGGCTTCGACCGCTTCTATGGCACGATCATCGGGGCCGGCAGCTTCTTCGACCCCTGGACCCTGACGCGGGGCAACCAGGCGATCACCCCGGACAACGACCCGGACTACCAACCGGCGCGATACTACTACACCGACGCGATCAGCGACCACGCGGTGAAGTTCGTGAACGAGCACGCGGCGGGCGCGGGCGCGGAACCGTTTTTCCTCTACGTCGCCTACACCGCGCCGCACTGGCCCCTGCACGCGCCGGAGGAGGACATCGCCAAATACCGCGGCAAGTACGACGCGGGCTACGAGGCGATCCGCAAGGCGCGTTTCGAGCGGATGAGGAAACTCGGCGTGATCGGCGACGTCGGCCTGAGCCCCGCGCCCGAGGCCTGGGAGGACATTCCCGTGGAACGCAGGGCGTGGGAGGCGCGCTGCATGGAGGTGTATGCGGCGATGGTCGACAACATGGACCGCGGCATCGGCCGGCTGGTGAAGGCGCTCGAGGCGAACGGCCAGTTCGACAACACGCTGATCCTCTATCTTCACGACAACGGCGGCTGCGCCGAGAACAACGGCCGCGGTCCCCGGAAGAACCCGGCGGAAGGGATCGAACCGATGGCCAAGGATGCCTTGCAAACCGAAATGGATCCGCGCCGCACGAGGCAAGGGCATCCGGTGCTCAGCGGCCCCGGGGTGATGCCGGGGCCCGCGACCACCTACATCGCCTACGGCAGGAACTGGGCGAACGTTTCCAACACGCCGTTCCGCGACTACAAGGCGCGCAACCACGAGGGCGGCATCGCCACGCCGCTGATCGCCCATTGGCCGAAGGGGATCCGGGCGAGGAACGAACTGCGCCACGAGCCGGGGCACCTGATCGATCTGATGGCCACCTGTGTGGATCTCGGGCATGCCGCTTATCCGAAGGAATCCGGGGGCCGGGAAATCCAGCCGCTGGAGGGTCGCAGCCTGGCACCGGGCTTCGCCGGCGACCGGGACGCGGAGCGGCTGCTGATCTGGGAGCACTACGGGAATGCCGCCATCCGCCAGGGCAAGTGGAAGCTGGTAAGGCTGCACGGGAAGGCCTCGGGCGGGGTGGCGGGAGATGGGTGGGAGTTGTACGATATCGAAAAGGACCGGAGCGAACTCCACGACCTCGCCAGGGTGCATCCTGACAAAGCCGCGGAACTCGCGGAATTGTGGACCCGGCACGCGCATCGCACGATGGTCTTTCCAAGGCCGGGCAGCGGGAAAGACTGAAGCCGGATCGCTGAGGTTCGCCCGGTGATCCCCAGGTTTTCCGTCTTGGAATCGAGGTAGCCACCGGCAAGTTGGGGACGACGCGCCCCCGGTTGTTTCGCGAAGCCACGGGGACGGCTGATCCATTCCCGGGGGGTGAAGCGGGCCGACGGGAACCGCTCCGGTCGGCCGGAGGCGGCCGATCCCTACCCCCGGCTCCGGTCGGCCGGGGGCGGCCGACCCTCCCTTTCCCAAGAGATCCCCCGTCACCACCCGAGGATCCGGGTGATGGCGGTACGGAGGGCGGTTTCCAGCACGGCGGCTTCGGCATGGGTGACGGGGATGCTCACCTTGCGCAGCGATTTGTCCGCGGCGTCCTGGCGGGAGACCGACATCAGGAAAGGCGCGCGGTCGGGGTCGTCGCGGAGGATCAACTCGAAGGCGCTGTTGGCCTTTTCGGACTGGTGGAAGAGCTTGGCTTCGATCGTCCGGCCTTGCAGCACGGCAAGCACCGCGCCGAGATCGGAGAGGCCCCATTTCATGATGATTTTTTGGTCCCAGTCGAATTGCTTCTCGCCCGATTGGGCCGCGGCATCGACGAAAACGGCGGCTTTGTAGCGGTTGAGACCGAAGCGGACCACCCCGCCGCTGCCGCGGCTGTTCGGCTTGTAGATGGCATAGTCCGGGTTGCGCTCGAAAGCGGGAGCGGCATCGCGGGGGGCGGATCCGGCATCGCGAGGGGTGGCGGGCGAAACGGCGGGGCTGGTTTGCTGTGCGGTATCGTTCATGGCCTTTGGTTTGGAGGATTCGCTAGTCATTTGAACAGTTATCCGCCAAAGCGCAAGAGAAATTTGTTCTTGTGAACACTTACCTCGGATTCCTCCGCCGGTGAACGACGGCGCGGAGGATGGCATCGAGCGTGGCGTCCAGATGCTTGCCGAGGTCTTCGGCGAGAAAGCGCAGGACCAGGCAGCCGCTCTCCTGGAGCAGCGCGTCCTTGCGCCGGTCGCGGCGGTAGGCGGCGGGATCGGACAGGTGCTGCGGGCCGTCGATCTCGATGGCGATCCTCAACTCCGCGCTGAACAGATCGATCTCCATCTCGCTCCAGCCATCGAAGGGAATCGGCAGCTTGGGATTGAGGCGGAACAAGCCGCTCGTTTCTGTTAGGGTGGCCAGACGTCGGTGGAGGAAAGCTTCGGACGCGCTGCGGGCGCCTTGCGGGTCGACGGGCGGGCGGGCGGCGGCGACGAAGAGTTGGCCGAGCGGGACATCCACGCCATCGCGGATCAGGCGGCGGACACTGGCGGCGTAGTCCTTTTTCCAAACGGGATCGACCGGCAGCGGGGCCTCTTGCGGCCAGCCGGCCAGGGCGCTGGCCGGCAGCAGGATGGTGTAGCCGACCGCCTCGTAGCCGGCGCAACGCTTGTCGAACATGCGGGAGAGCATCGGCACGTCGAGGTCGGCGTAGTCGTGGACCCGGACCTCGCGCTTGCCATCGTGGAGCCGGTGGAGGCGGCCGGCATACTGGGCGATGATGCCACGCCAGGAGACCGGCATCGTGAGGAACAGCGTGTCGAGCCGCGGGTCGTCGAAGCCTTCGCCGACGAACTTGCCGGTCGCGATCACCACGCGCGTTTCATGTTCCGGAACGGCGGCGAGCCGGGCGATCGCCTCGCGCAACGATTTGCGCCCCATGCCGCCCTGGAGGATGATCAGGTGGGGCGTGTGGGGCCGGATCAAGTCGGCGAGGATTTCGACATGTTCGGTTCTTTCTGTTAGAACCAGCGGCGAGCGGCCCTCGCGCAGGGCGGCGGCCACGTCGTCGCGGATCATCGCGTTGCGCGGTTCCGAGCGGAGGATCTCCGCGCAGAGATTCTGGTATTCCAGCCGCCGGTCGGGATCCGCTGCGGCGGTGGCGCGGAGACCGGTGGGACGGACGATGACGTGATGGGAAAAGGGCCGGGCATCCGCCTGTTGGCGGGCGTCCACGCGGTGGCGGACCGGGCCGCACTGCATGAAGATGATCGGGTGGTGGCCGTCCTTCCGCGCGACGGTGGCGGACAGGCCGAGCACGAAGCGGGCCTTCGCGCGGCGGGCGACGAGCTCGAAGCTGTGGGCGGAAAGGTGATGGCATTCGTCGACGATCAGGTGCCCGTAGTCCGCCACCCGGTCGTCGACGACGCCCTTGCGGACCAGGCTTTGGATCAGCGCGACATCGATCCCGCCGGTCAGCTTCTTGTGTCCGCCGCCGAGCCGGCCGATGGATTTCGCGGGCAAGCCGAGGAAGGAGGTGAGGCGCTCGATCCACTGCTCCAACAGCTGCTGGCGGTGGACCAGAACGAGCGTGTTCACCCCGCGGGCGGCGATGAGGCGGGCGGCGAGCACGGTCTTGCCGAAGGCGGTGGTGGCCGCCAGCACGCCGGTGTCGTGGGCGAGCATCGCGGCGGCGGCGCTTTCCTGTTCCGGGCGGAGGGTGCCGGTGAATTGCAGATCGAGCGGCCGGCCGGCCACGCGCCGGTCGTTGATCCGCGGCTCGATTTTCAGCTCCTTGAGAAGGGCGAGGACTTCGTCGAGGCAACCCCGCGGAAGACCGAGGTGCCCCGGAAAATCCTCCGCGCAACCGATAATACGAGGTTTCTCGTAGGTCGACAGCCGCATCGCCTGGGCACGGTAGAACTCCGGGTTCTGGAAGGCGGCGAGGCGCAGCAGGCGGTTGCGCAAGGCCGGCGCCAGGCAGTCCTTCGCGAGATAGATCTGATCGCCGAGCACCACTTCGATCTCGTTTGGCAAGGGCCCGCTGACGGGCGGCTCGCGGTGGCGGCGGGACGGCGGGCTGTGCCGGGGCTCGGACTCGTCGTCGGGCGCGAGGGCGAAGCGCACGCCGACCACCCGGCCGCGGCTTTCGGCATCGTCGACGATGCTTTCGACGCGCTCCCGTGACAGACGCCGGATCGAGGAGAGGAAGGCCCAGGGATCGGGATGGGGCGTGAGGGAATCATCGACAAACACGCTGTGTCCGTTCTCCCGCGGGCCTTTCTGCAGCGGCAGGGCGATCAGGTTGCCGAAGCCGCCTTTCGGCAAGGTGTCCTGGTTGGGAAACAGCCGGTCGTACGAGGCGAGGCCGAGTTCCGGCCGGCGCTCCATCGTTTCTGTTAGAACGAAGGAGCCGAGTTTCCGGGCGAGTGTCGCGGGGACCGCTTCGGCGAAGAACAACCAGACATGCCCGCCTTGGCCGGAGCGCGAGCGTTCGAGCGCGGCGGGGAGGTCGAGCCGGCGGCAGGTTTCCATCACCGCCCGCACGTCGTCCTGCCAGCCGTCCTTGTCGAAGTCGATGGCGAGGAAATGGCAGCGCTCGTCGGCGAGCATCGGATAGACCCCGGCGACGAAGTCCTGGCCGGTCTTGTCCTTGCCCGAGAGGTGCCAGCGGATCACCTCGTCGGTCACCGGCAGGAAGGCGCGGTGGGGGCAGTCGCCGCACTTGATCCGCGGCTTTTCGCAGATGCCGCGGACCCATTCGTTGCCGCAGGCCGGGGCGTAGCCGGCGCGGCCGGTTTTCCTGCTTTCGAAGCGCCGCGGGTAGACATCGTCGCGGCCGTGGAACAGCGAGCGGAAGAGCGCGATCTTGGCAGCGGACGGGCTGTGCGCGTGGACCCCGGCGTGATCCGATCCTGCGATTTCAACGCTCATGGTTCACGGTGGCGCTCCGGTCGCTGGATGTCGAGAAGTCGCGTTTCGCCGAGAATCCCGATGGTGAGGCTCTAAGCGAGTCGGACGCTGTCGCCACTCCCCACGAGCCGGATTACTTGGCCGGAAACAATCTGACCACCTAACAAACCCTCCGCGATCAGCTTGCCCAGCATACGGTCCACGACCCGTTCCAGATTCCTCGCGCCGTATTCCTCGCTGAACCCCTCGCGCAGAATCAATTCCTTCGCGCTCTCGTCCAGCTCCACCGTTACGCCCCGATCCGCCAGGCGATCGTTGAAATCGGCCACCAGTTTCGCGAGAATCTCCCGCGCGGTCTCCATTTTCAGCGGCTTGAAATGCACCACCTTCGTCAGCCGGTTCACCAACTCCGGTCGCAGGTGCTTGCGGATGGCTTCCTCCGCCCTTTGTGCGATGACGGGGTTCGCTGAAGCCTCCGGTTCATCACCCGATGCGAATCCAATGAATGGCTTCACCGGACCTGCGCCGGTGCCCAGGTTGCTCGTCAGGATGATCACGGACTCCCGGAAGTCGCACTTCCTCCCCTGTGCATCGGTCAGGCTACCTTCGTCGAAAATTTGCAGAAACAAATCCAGAACGCGTGGATGGGCTTTCTCGATCTCATCAAACAGCACCACGCTGTAGGGATGCGTGCGGATCGCGTCGCTTAGCTGTCCGCCCTCGTCGTGACCGACGTATCCCGGCGGCGACCCGATCAACTTCGCCACGCTGTGCTCCTCCATGAACTCGGACATGTCGAAGCGGATCAGGCGCCGCTCGTCGTGAAACAAATTCTCCGCCAGCGCCTTCGCCAGCTCGGTCTTGCCCGTGCCACTGGGGCCGACGAATAAAAACACTCCCATCGGTCGCCCGAGCTTCTTCAAGCCGGCCCGCGCCAAGCGCACCGCCTCCGCAACGGCGGAAATCGCCTCCGGCTGGCCTTTCACCCGCCGCCCAAGATCGCCTTCCAGTCCCATCAAGCGAGCCCCCTCATCCGCCGTGAGCGTGCCCACCGGAATCCCACACCGCGCCGCCACCGCACGAGCAATGTCCTCTCTTCCAACCACAACATGGGTGCCGCGTCTCGCAGCCGGGGATGCATCTTCACCGTGGCTGGAGCGTCTCGCTCCAGACCATTGTGGGGGTGTCTCGCCCCCACTTTTCCCTTCAATGGGCGGCGACAAGGTCGCAAACCTCGCCGCGGCGCATGCCTGATCCACCAAATCCAAGGCCTTATCCGGCAAGCGGAAATCCGGCAAATATCGCACGGACCATTCCACCGCCGCCCGCAGCGCCGCTTCCTCCAGCGCCACCCCGTGATGCGCTTCCAGCCTCGGCCGCAGCGCCATCAAGATGGCCACCGCTTCGTCCGCGCTCGGTTCCTCGATCTTCACCGCCTGGAACCGCCGTTCCAGCGCACCGTCCTTCTCGATCGTCTGGCGGTATTCCCGGATCGTCGTCGCGCCGATCACCCGGATCGCGCCACGAGCCAG
>CAMCYK010000037.1 GCA_945883695.1 Akkermansia muciniphila
TTCACCAGGATGTGGAAGTGGTTGGCCATCACCGCGTAGGTGAGGATTTCCACGCCGGAGAATTTCGCCATCCGCCACATCAGCCGGAGGAAGGCCTCCTTCTCGGTGTCGCCGAACAGCTTCGCGCCGCCCGCGGTGCGGCTCATCACATGGTAAGCCTGGCCGCCGGCATGCTCGCCGCCGAACTGGCCGAGCAGGCGCCGCGGCGGGCGCTTCATCGAGCGCCCGATGACCTCAATCCGCCCCGGGGTGGGAGCGGTCGGCAGGGTGATCTCGTCGAGCGGGGAGAGTTCCTTCAAGTCGCTGGCATTCATCGGAGAGGAGGGGCTGACGAAAGGGAGGAAAGCGGACCGCGGGCGGGATGTCAATGACTGCTTGCCTGTCGAAAAATATACAGGAATTCTGAGTCGTTTTCTTTGAAATGCAGGGCAGTGCGCCAGCCGCCAGTGCTGGTCACGGGCATCACCCGTCAAGACGCTGAAGATTTGTTGAGAGCGTCTTGAAAAACCCCGATTACCCGCGGGATTTCTTCGGAAGTTACCGCCAAGCTGGTCACCGCGCGAATCGTGTCGGGACCGGTGGCGAGGACGCGCAAACCGGCTTGATCCAGCTCCCGCGCGAGGCGCTCCGCAGGAACCTTCGTCACCCGGGCGATGACAATGTTGGTTTCCACCGATGCAGGATCAAGCTCGATCCCCGGCAACACGCTCAATCCATCGGCCAGGGTGCGGGCGTTCACGTGGTCTACAGCCAGGCGCTGGCGGTGATGTTCGAGCGCGTGCAGCGCGCCGGCCGCGATGATGCCGGCCTGCCGCATCCCTCCGCCGAACATCTTGCGGAAGCGCCGCGCGCGCTGGATGAACTGCCGCGACCCACACAGCGCGGAGCCGACGGGGGCCCCGAGGCCTTTCGAAAAGCATACGGCGACCGAGTCGAACTCCGCCGCCAGTTCGCGCTCGGAGATCCCGCTGGCGACCGCCGCGTTCCACAGTCGTGCGCCGTCGAGATGCAGCTGGATGCCACGTTCCCGGGTCAGAATCCCGATCTCCCGCACGAGTTCCTGCGGCCAGATCCTGCCGCCGCCGCGGTTGTGCGTGTTCTCCAGGCATACCAGCTTGGTCGGCGGGAAATGCTGGTCGGCGGGACGCAGCGCGGCTTCCAGCTCAGCCGCGGTGAAGATGCCGCGCAAGCCTGGCAGGCAGCGGCAGGTCACGCCGGCCAGCGCGGCGGGAGCCCCGGCCTCGTAGTAATAGATGTGCGCGTTGGCATCAAGGACCACCTCGTCGCCCGGCTCGGTGTGGACCCGCAGCGCAAGCTGGTTCGCCATGGTGCCGGACGGCGTGAACATCGCCGCCTCCTTGCCGAGCAGCTCCGCCACCCGGGCTTCCAGTTTTGCCACGGTGGGATCGTCGCCGAACACGTCGTCGCCGACTTCGGCCGCTGCCATCGCCTCGCGCATCGCGGGGGTCGGCCGGGTGATGGTGTCGCTACGCAGGTCGATGGGCATGAGGAACAAAGGTTCGGCGGTTCGCCACGTGTCAGGGCGCTTGGGAGGCGACACTGTTGAATCTCTTCGGAACGTGCAAGTCCCAGCCGCGGCGACTTCGGGCATACCTGCCCCGCCTCCGCTGGCTGTCACAACTTCTGCGGAAGCTTCAACAAGTCCTTTGCGAGTGAAACCGAGCGGACGAAGTGACAACGCGGAACGGCACCGGGCATTTCGCGGCAGACCACCAGGGCGGACGTTTCAATCCCGGCGCGGTTCAAGCTGTCGAGCAGGCGGGCTCGACTTGGGGACCATCCGGAAAACACGCACAGGCAACCCGCAAGATCTTCGCCATGGCGCCGGACGAGCCGGCCAAGGGATTCGAAGTCCTCGTCCGGCGCGCTTTCCACACCCGCCAAAACCTCGAGCAGGGTTTCGGCACGGGCAATCCCCTGGCCGGCGGTGACGACCCGCCCGTGACCCGCGATGAACATCAGATCAATCAACGATTCCCGCGCGTCCACCGCGACCACGAACGAAGCCGCGACGGACACCGCATCCTCGAACAAGGCCTCGTCGCCCGGTCCCGGGAAGGTATCGAGGATCAACCCGTGACGCGGGAAAAAAGTGTCCTCCAGCTCCTTCACGACGGGCTTTCCCGTGCGCGCCCAGGTGGGCCAATGGATCAGCCGCAGCGGGTCGCCCGGCTGGTAGTCGCGCAGTCCGGTGAACTCGCCGGTCGCCCCTGCGTGGCGGGCGGTCGCCTCGCCGCCGGGTTGGAAGCGCGCGCTGCCGGGCAGCTCGAAGCGTGGCAACGGGTAACGCCGCGGCAAGACGGCGAGGGTCGCGGGGGGGGCGGGAACCGTCACGCAGCGCTGGAACAGGCCGATCGGATCCGGCAGCAACACCCGCAGATCGTTCAAGCGGATCAAACCGCGCCGCCGCGGCACCAGGGTCATCGCCACGGTCGCGCCCGCCGCCGGCCGCAGCCGCTCGATCCGTTCGCTGCGGCCGCCTTCGAACAAAAGCCGCGATTCGCAAAGCCAGTTCCAGCGGTACCAGGCGAGATGGCGGTCGAACAAGTTCCGGCCCTCCTCGCCCGGCTCGCGGGTGGCGCGGAACAACGCGTGACCAGGCCGCGGATCAGGCGCGGTTTCCAACAACTCGAAGCCGCGCGGCGACTTGCGGCGGTGGTTCTTGAGCTGGACGTGATAGGTCAGCGGCTGGCCGGCGGTCGCATGGGGCGGCAGCTCGCGGGTCGCCGTCAAACGCGCCCGGCGGAACGGCAGCGCCAACAGGCCCACCGCCACCAGCGAGCAGGCCATCGCAAAGGTGAGGTAAACCGAGCCGTCGGTGTTGCCCGCGGCGATCCCGGCGGAAATGACGATCGAGATCATCACGCCGATCCCCAGGGGCCGGATCCGTCGGCGCAGGAAGTGGTTGAGCTCCGTCCCGCGGGAATAGAAATGGAAGATCGGGTCGCGCGGGACCCGGCGCCTCGGTCTTCCCGGCGCGGGAACGGGAGTCACGACTGGCGTCGGCGCTGGCATGTTGCGGGAAATCAGTGCCCCACACTCCGCCGCCCATCAAGACCCGTTGCGACGAATCCTTCGCCCCCACCCGCGCCGGGGCCCCGCGATCCACCGCCGGACTGGTATGCCGCAACGCGTCGGGTCCACCTTAGGCCCTGTCGGCCGCCTTCAGACAAAAGGGCCTGCCGGGCGGTCAAACCCTGCAAACCCCTGCGTAAGGCGGCCCGCGAGCCGCCCGCCTCATTCCGCCTTGCTAGATTTTTCCCATCAACAGGAGGACGATGATGATGATCACGATGAGGCCAAGTCCGCCGCTGGGACCATAGCCCCAGTTCTTGCTGTGGCCCCACGTGGGGAGCGCGCCGACGAGGAACAGGATGAGGACGATGAGGAGTATGGTTCCAATGCTCATGGGATTTTAGGTTGAGATGATGAGATGTCTGATTGGGTGGTGCAGAGACCGCAGGTGTGGATCTCCCGTGGACCCCTTTCTTTTTGCACGAATCCCGCCAAGCAGGGAAAAGTGCACGATTATCCACCGGATCGTTGCCACGGCGGCAACTCCGCGGCATCCAGCAAGTCCGGCGGACACCGCGGATGGCGCAAAATGCACGGTCCTCCCTTTCAAATAATGCAACGCGCCGCTCCTTTCATCGCGCAACGCACGATGCCTCCGCCCTTCAGACGGGAACCGGCACCTGCGCGAGAATCTCCGTAACCACCTGGCGGCCGGTGACACCGGAGAGCTTGGCTTCCGGCACGATGACCATCCGGTGCGCGATCACGTCCGCGGCCACCGCCTGGATGGTTTCCGGGATCACGAAGTCACGTTCTTCGAACAACGACAGCGCCTGCGCCATTTTCATCAGGGCGATCGAGGCGCGCGGGCTGGCCGCGAGCTGGACATCGTCACGGCTGCGGGTCGCGGAAACGATATCGACGATGTAACCGCGGAGCTCGTCGCTGATACGCACCCCGCGGGTCGCGGCCAGCAGGGCGACCAGGTCGTCGCGGTGGACCACCGGTTCGAGGAAATCGACCGGGTGTTTGTCGATCTGGTCGGACAAGATCGCGCGTTCTTCCTCCGGCGTGACGTAGCCGAGGCGGCTCTGGATCATGAAGCGGTCCATCTGCGCCTCCGGCAGCGGGTAGGTGCCGCGGAACTCGACCGTATTCTGGGTGGCGATGACGAAGAACAGGCCGTCGAGGTCGTGGCGCTCGCCGTCGATCGTCGCCTGGCGCTCGGCCATCGCTTCCAACAAGGCGGACTGGGTCCGCGGCGAGGCGCGGTTGATTTCGTCGGCCAGCAGGATGTCGGCGAAGACCGGACCGGGGCGGAAGCGGAACTCCTGGGTGCGCGGGTCGAAAATCGAGACCCCGAGGATATCGCCGGGCAACAGGTCGGGGGTGAACTGGACGCGCTTGAAAGCGGCGCCGGAGACCGCGCGGGCGATCGCCTTCGCCAGGGTGGTCTTGCCGGTTCCGGGCACGTCCTCGACCAGCGCGTGGCCGCCGGCGGCGAGGCAGGCGAGGATGTTGCGCAGGGCGGGATCCTGGCCGCGCACCACGGTGCGGACGGCATTCTCCAGGCGGCGGGCGGTCTGACGGGCGGATAGAAGGTCGCTCATTCGGCGGGATTCGGGCGGAGCTGGCGGTCGGCGGCGGAAAGCGTGCGGTGCTTTTGGAAGATCGTCTCCAGCTCGCCGCGTGCCGCTTCAGGCAGGCGGGCGTCGAGACGGAGCCACACCTGGCGGTTGAGGAGTTCGCGGCCGCGGGCGAGCGAGTCGAAGAGATCGAGTTCCGGCAGCACCCGCGGTCCGGATTCGGTCGCGACCACGACGAAGAGCGGGAAGGAATCGGCGGAGTCATCGCCGGCCGCGGGCGGGACGCGCATTGACACCGCGGCCCAACGCCCGGCGCGGTGGACGCCGAGGATCTCCCCCCGCTGGCGGGCCGTCAGCTCGTAGCCGGAGTTCCGCAGCAGACGGGAAGAGCCCGCCGGGTCGTCGAAGCAGGCGGAGCGGGCGAGCATGCCGGCGACGTCGCCCGCGACGATCGCGTCGCGCCAGCCGCTCACCAGTTCGCGGGCCGCGTCCTCGGTCGGCGCGGAGTCGGCCGGGATGCCGCCGAGCCGGTGGATCAGGCCGGCCGTCCAATCCCGCTCGCGGGCCTCGAGCGCGGGGCCGGACCAGCGGGCCAGCGACACGCTGTCCTTGGCATGGGCCAGGCCGGGCGCCCCGGAAAACCCGGGATTGGCGAGCCAGCCGGCGGGACCGCGCCGGAAGAACAAGACCTGCAACGCGGCGGGCACCGGGAGTCGCGCGGAAAATACCTGGACCAGCGCGCAGGCGTCGTCGCCGGACTCGTGCAGTTCGAGCAGCACCGGCGCGGCCGGGAGGTCCGGCAGATGGAACCGTTGCCACAGGCGGGCCGCGCGATTCATGCCGTCGAGCGCCACCGCGGACTCCGCCTCGAGGTCGAGCCGCGGTGCCAGCGCTTGAAAAGACGGCGCGCGCAGGGCGAGCAGCAGGGCCTCCGCCGCGCCGCGCGAGGTCGCCTCGGGGCTGGCCGCCACCGCATCGCGCAGCTTTGCCGGAAAGGCCGCCACCAGGTCGGCGTCGAGCAAGTCTTCGTCGTCCGCCGGCGCTTCGACCTGGGACGCGGGCGCCAGCAATTCGCTGGGCAAGCGGATCCGCCACAGCCCTCCGTCGGAGCGGACAAAAGGCAGGTGGACCGCCCGCGGCCGGGGCCGCGCCTCGAAGTCGCCGGCGGGATCCAGCGCGACGATGCTGACCAGCCCGTCCTCGCCGCCCTGTTCGGTCATCACGACCGCCCGCGCGGCTTCCGGGGCGGCCAGCAGCCGCCAATGCGGGTGCTCGATCTCCGGCCGCCGCAGCACCCGGGCCACGGCTTGGAACGTCTCGTCCCACTCGGCCGGCCGCGGGTCCTCCAGGCCACCGAGCAGCGCGAGCGCGCCCGGCAGGCTGCGGGCCTTGAGCGCCGCCAGAAAATCCGCGGCGAGGCGGTCGGGGGTCGCCTCGTGGAGCTCGTCCGGACTGCGCAGCTTGCGCATTTCTTCGAACAGCAGCACGAAGGCGTCCTCTTTCAAGCGCACCAGCTGCTCGCCGCGGGCGCGCAGCATCCAATCCTCGAGCGCCTTGATCCGCGGCAGGAAGCCGGGCCGGAAACTCAAGCCGGTGTTGTCGAACGACGACGGCAGCGGGGCCGGCCGCCATTGCTCGGCGCCCTTGACCATGCCCACGGCGTGGACTTGCACGCTGTTGGAGTCGTAGTTGGTGATTTGGGAAACCAGCACCGCGGCCAGTTCGCCATCGAGCTTCTCCTCGAGCACCCGCAGGTCATCCGGCCGGATCGCCCGGCCGAGCTTGCTCAGCCGCACCGCGATGTCGGCGCGCCGCTGCTCCGGCGTGTCGGGGGAAATCGCGGTGTCGCCCACCGCGAACACGCCGTTTTCCCGGGTCAGCCCGCGCAGGAACGACAGCGCGGCCTCGCCCGGCCCGCCGGCCGCCGCAACCGGGGCGCTCGAGGCGACCAGCATGACCAGCACGGCGAACGCTTTCATATCAGAGCGACTGGTGGAAATCATCCGCCGCGTCGAGCGACAGCACGAAGCCGGCCAGCAGGTCGATCGTCCGCTCGATGTCGTCGAGGTGGGCGGTCTCGACCACCGAGTGCATGCAGCGCAGCGGCAGCGAGACCAGCGCGCTGGGAACGCCCTCGCGGATGTGGAAAATCTTGTCGGTATCGGTGCCGGTGGCGCGGCTGCTGGCCTCGTGCTGCACCGGGATCTTGCCTTCGGCCGCGGTTTCCATCAGCCGCTTGACCACCAGGGGATGGTTGGCGGTGCCGTGGGAAAGCGTGGGCCCGCCGCCGAGTTTCACCGCGCCGTGTTTGTTCGGATCGATCCCCGGAGTGTCGGTCGCGTGGGTGACGTCGAGGCAGACGCAGGCGTCGGGGAAATGCCGGTAGGTCGCCATCATCGCGCCGTTGCCGCCGATCTCCTCCTGCACCGCGTTGAGGCACAGCAGCGAAAAGGCCGGCTTCTTGCGGCCTTTGGCGATCCGTTTCAGCACCTGGGCGATGATGTAGCCGCCGATCCGGTTGTCGAGGGCGCGGCCGATCAGCCGCTGGTGGGCGAGTTCCGCCGGACCGTCCTCGTACACCGCCGGGTGGCCGACCCGCAGGCCCAGCGCGGCGACTTCCTTGGCGTTGGACGCGCCGACATCGACCCACAGCTCGTGGACCTGCGGCACCTTTTCGTCGCTGCCGTTGTCGCGCCGCAGGTGGATCGCGGTGTTGCCGATGATTCCCTTCACCGGACCCTTGTCGCCGGCGAAGACCAGCCGCCGGCCGCGCGCCGTTGCGACATCGCTGCCGCCGACGCGGTCGAGGCGGAGGAAGCCGTCGGCCTGGACCGTCTTGATCATGAAGCCGATCTCGTCGGCGTGGGCGGCCAGCATCACCGTCCGCTTGGATTTCCCGTCGAGCCGCGCCCAGGTCGACCCGTAGGCGTCGCAGGCCACCTCGGAGGCGAGCGGCCGGAGATAATCCGCCCACACCCGCTGGCCCGGCATTTCAAAGCCGGTGGGGCTGGGGGTCTCGAGCAGCGTGAAAAGAAATTCCCGTTCGTCCTTCGTCATCCCGGCCATTCAAGCATGCCCGCGGCGGAGGGCAATCGGGATGTCAGTCCAGCCCGGCGCAGAATTCGCGGAAGGCCCGGACCTCCTCCTCGCCCGCGACCCCGGCGACGATGTGCCAGGCGAGGCTGCGGATCGATCCGGGCATGCCCTCCCCCTCTCTCCAATCAGAAATCCAAAATCCTCAATCGCCGCTCGTCCATCGGCTCTCCCGGCATCACCTCCCGCTCCCTCCAAGACCCGCCGGATCGACGAACCCGACAGCGAAAAACCTTGTCAAATCAAGGCCCGACGGTCCACCGTCAACTAAATCAGGTGGCGGATATCGCAGCCTGACCTGCTACGAATAAACACTGTCCGGCAGAAATTCAGATGATATGCCCTACCGCTTTGAACAACTTGAGTCAGTTTCTTGTGCCGATATTGCCGCCGGTCTGAAGGATCGTTTGATAGGCTGCAGGGCTGTGAACACCTCATTCGATTCGGGCCGCTTATCGAATCCGGATTGGAAGCGCCTTAATGGATTCGCCATCGCTCCGATCATCACCCAAGAGTTCGTGCATTCTTGGCCCGTCTCACATGACGCTTATTGCGATGAATGGTGGATCTTTGAGGGAACCATTCCGAGTGATTTCGATGTCCAAGCCTTTTGCAACTATGTCGGAACACGAATTGCAGACTACAAAGACCTCGATTTTGAAGGAGCTTGTCGGCTCGATTCGTATTTGGAACGCTTCCGGCCTCGGTTCGTATTCGGCAACAACGAACACGGCTACTTAATAACCCAAGCCGAACAAGAATAGACACAGCAATCACCACCAGCCGCATTGTCGTCAACATCACCCGTATCATGAACCATAACTCCCGTCTCAACGCTCGCCCCGCTAGTGGAAGTGCGTGCTCTTGACGTTGGGCAGAATAATCCCAACATGAGCAATCCCTACGCCACACCGAAGGCACACAGCGCGATCTCGCCTTCACGGAAGGCTCGCTGGCGGATCTTGAAGCACGCCTGCATATTCCTGATGATTTTTCTCTCCGTGAACTTTGACAGGTTTTTCGGCTCCTCTGAGCGTGCTGCGGGAGTTCCGGAGGTCAGAAATGGTGTCAGCGTGATTGCTTTGCTGCTGTTCTACGGGGCTGGATACCTGATACTCTCGCGAGCTCGTTCTCGGAAGTAGCTTCCCAATAAACCCAAGCCGAATCGGGTGCCGGGGAGTATTTAACTCACCGGTCCCACACCACCCTGCGTTCGGCTTTGACTCCGTTCCTCCGTCCATGCGGATCAGGCTTCGCGGGATTCCGGAGCCGCTCGCGCGGCGGGGCATTCACGTCGGGAACCCCTTGTTCCTCAAGCCAACGGTTGTTCAGCGCAAGTCGCACCATCTCGTTCTGACGGCGGGTAACGCTCCAGTTTGAATTCGGGCTTCCCTCCCCGCCGTGAATGAGCTAACCGTTTGCAGAAAATGAGTGAGCAAAACCCATCCGGGAAGAAGCGGCCGTTTCTCTGGTGGATGCTCTCGGCATTGATCGGCGGGTCGGCAGCCTGGATCAGTTCGGCAGCGATTCTTCCCTTGATTTTCGGCATCCAGCGCAAGGATAGCGCATCGTTATGGTTGTTGAGTGGAGCGGCTGATCTCGTGATCGGATTCTTGTGTATTCCTGCCTTTCTCCTTGCACATTCGGTGTCCTACGTTGCGCTCAAGAATGCCGATACCACGCAATGGAGGGCGTTCAGAAGCACGTGCCAGGGCATCCTTTTCTTCTGGATCGTTCTCATCATCGCTTGGGGCGGGAACGGACCGGTAATTCGTGGAAACTAACAAGCACAAGGCCATGCGGGTAGAGAAACGCACCGAGGACGAGGATGGAGAGCCACCATGATATTGGCCACTCGGTCACCTGCGGATGGAGCGGTTGCGACCAAACCCGTCCGGCCGCTTCTGAGAAGTCCCGGTGCTCCGCAGGCCCAAGTCCGGTGCTGGAGAAGGCGCGGGTGCCCGGGATCGCTGGTCTTCAGACCGGCTCGAGTGGTCCCGGCAGGCCCGCCATGAGGCGGCTCGCAAGCGGCCTGATCCGGGGCCGGTTGGCGGCGGGTGGCTCGAGGACTTCCACGGAAGCGGCGGGGGCGGAGGCATCTCGAGCCGGTCTGAAGACCGGCGCTCCCGGGTGGCTCCGCCCCGCAGGGACTGGGGGCGCGGAGGCTCTGCCCCGCAGAAGGACGGGGACAGCCGCGGGGGACCGTTCCGGTACGAACGGGCAGACGGCTTCCGGGGACCGTTCTGCCGGTCTGAGAGACCGGCGCTCCCGGGGCGGGCGGCGGGACGCCGCCTTTGCCTCGTCATGTCGCCTTCCAGGCGACACTCCCGTGCGCGCCTCGGCGAAGGGCAGCACCTGGACCGGCGTCCGGGCATCGGCGCGGTCGGCGCGATAGACGAACCACTGGTTGCGTTTGGCCGGGTCCGCTTCCGCGGTGGTGCTCAGGCAGGGCCGCAGCGTTCCCGCCGCATCGGTGAAGAGGGGTTCCATCGGCACGGCGGTGGGTCCCGCGGGATAGCGCAGGACCACGCTGCCGCTTCTCACCGCACCTCAAGGAGTTCCCTCCACTTGGCCGGATCCGAATGCTGGTGGAAGAAGCCGACGATCACGATCTCGGCGGGATCGACCCGAAAGAAAAGCGCATAAGGGAACTTCGAAAGCCGGACCCTGCGGTACGGATCGGCGATCATGTGGAATGCCTCCGGGAAAGGGCCCAGCTTCTCCACCGCGCCCTGAAGCTCCGCCAGAATGCGCTGGGGAAGTTCCGGACTCTGGCCGGCCTACCAAGTCACGGCTTCGTCAATCCCCACCAGGCATGCGTCGATGAATCTCGGCTTCATTTTACGAACTTGGCCCGAAGGATCTCGATGGCTTCAAGCGCGTCAACCGACCCCATTTCCCCGTTTTTGTAGGCCTCATGGCGCGATTCGCATTCAGCGACGGCCTTGCGGTTCCACTCGCGATCCGCTTCGACTTCCAGACTGGTGTAAAGCAGCTCGGCGAGCCGGATTCGGGACAACGGAGTGAGCTTCAGCGCTTCCTGTTCGAGGGTGAGAGCGTCCATGCCGGGAAGCTAGCATCCGCCCGGGGCGGCGGAAAGGCGAAGTTCGGGGCGCGCCGGGCTGTCCACGTTTCTAACGATGTGTTTCTGAGAGACCGGCGCTCCCGGGGGTGGAAATGCCGCACCTCGTCCTGTCGCCTTCACGGCGACACTCCCGTGCGGGCCTCGGCGAAGGGCAGCACCTGGACCGGCGTCCGGGCATCGGCGCGATCGGCGCGATAGACGAACCACTGGTTGCGCTTGGCCGGGTCGGCTTCCGCGGTGATGCTCAGGCAGGGCCGCAGCGTTCCCGCCGCATCGGTGTAGAGGATTTCCAAAGGGATGGTCTTGGATCCCGCGGGAAAGCGCAGGACCACGCTTTTGCCGGGCAGCAGCCGGTAGCGCTGCTCGCCCCAGATCATCTTCACTTCGACCGGCGCCACGTTCACCACGCGCGCCGTTCCGGGCGGCACCGCCGCGGAGGAATCGTCCAAGGCCAGGCTGCGCGTGTCGTCCCAGCTTTTCCCGGAACGCCAGACCAGCAGCAGCGTCGACTTGCCGGCGGCGAGGCCCTGCTTGAGCCAGAGCTTCCCTGCTTCCTGGTCGCGCAAGGTGACCGCCGGCGGATCCGGCCGCGGGATGCGGACCGGCCCCGACACCTCGCCGAGCCGCAGCTTCAGCAATTTCTCTTCCGGCTGGGTCGCCGCCTCGTCCGGCACCACGATCCCCACCGCGACCTCGCGCGGCGGCAGGCTGCCTTCCGGCGGGTCCACCTCGTGGCGCACCCCGTCGCGGACCACCTGGGTGAAGGGCACCCGGTTGCCGAGCGTCAGCACGCGCAACGACACTTCCTCGACCGCCGTGTCCTGCGCCGCGGCTGCCGCCAGCAACAAGAGTCCCAGCACCGCGCTCCGCTTCTTCCATCCGTGTCCCGTCATCATGTTCCCCAGCGAGACATGCCCGGCATCCCGTGGCGAAGCCCCCGAAAGAGTCGGTTTCGTGACATGAAATCCGCGGGATCCGGCCCGCTTGCCACGAGATCGTAACAGGCGAGTTTTTGTAGAAGGCCCCCGCTTCCCTATGCTAAGGCGCTTTGAAAATTTCATCCGCACCCCGCCGACCGGCCGCAAGAGGTTTCAGTCTGTTAGTCTCGTTGCTCATGATGGTCCTGATCTCGGTGATCGCGATCGGTCTGATGGGCCTGACCGCCATCGAGCTCCGCTCATCCGCGCGCAGCGTCGCCATGCAGGAGGCCCGGGCCAACGCCCGGATGGCGCTGGTGATGGCGATCGGCGGCCTGCAGAAGCACGCCGGTCCCGACCAGCGGGTCACCGGCCCGGCCGACCTGCTGGCGGGGCCGGCGGGATCCAACAACCCGGTCGCGAACCCGCACTGGACCGGCGTGTGGAAGTCCGTGATGCCCGACGGCGGGCCGGTGATCCAGCGCCAGGGGAACCGCGGCGGCTTGCGCGACCGGCGCGCCAGCGAGGGCTGGGATGCCGAAAGCGACCTGCTCGCGCAACTGGTCAGCGGCAACGAGAACACGCTCCGCTTCCCCGCGGGGAGCTCCGCGCCCGATGGCGCGGAATTCGAGCTGCTGGTCGGCGAGGGCAGCCTGGGAACGGGCGGCGACGAGAGCGCGTTCGTGCGGGCACCCAAGGTGAAGGTCGGCGATGGCGGAAAGCCACCCGGCGAGTTCGCCTGGTGGGTCGGCGATCTGGGAACCCGGGCGAACCTCGCGACGCTCGACCGCTTTGCCGGCGAGAACGACAAAACCGCCGAGACCCGGCGGCTGCAGATCGCCCAGGACTTCTCGGCGGCCGCCGCCGGCGGTGAGGAAACCGACAACGAGGTCCGCTCGAAACTCGTGACGCCCGGGGAGTTCGATCTCCACGCGGGGGAGGACTCCGGTGGCACCCGCTTCCACGCCTTCACCACCGACTCCGAGTCGGTGCTCGCCGACGTGCGGGACGGCGGCTTGAAGAAGGACCTGACGCCCTACCTGCTCGGCGGTGGTTCCATCGGTGGCCTGGAGGGTGCCGATGGACCCGCGGCGCTGGGACTTTCCGACGACGACAACCTGATCGGGCCGCCGAACCCACAAGCGGCGGCCCTTTACCCGGATGGGGGCGAGGCCGCGCGGATGGCGGACGTTTCGCCCTCGTTCGGCCTGCTGCGGCACTGGGCGCGGCGTTCGCTCGCCACCCCCTTCGCCGCCACGGTCGCCAACCCGGATCATCCGGTGACACGCCCGTACGACGACAACAAGATGAACGGCTACGGCGGCCACAACCAGCTGCCGGTCCAGTTCGAGAACCGCACGCAGTCCGACGTCAGCCCGGTGCTGGTCGAGTCGTCGATTTACTACAACCTTAGTTTTTACGAGACCGCCGACCCCGATCCGCGGCACAAGACCGGCCTGCGGCTGCACCTCTACCCGCGGGTCGCGATCTGGAACCCCTACAACATCTCGCTCAAGCTGGGGGCCTCGATGGTCGCGATGCAGATCAACGGAGCGAAGTCGGTCGAGGTCACGCTGAAAGACAACCGCAAGCAGACCTTCCGCATGAGCTGGGGCCGGCTCGCGAACGCGAACGGCTCGTATTCCGGCCCGCGCCGCGGCACCCATTATTTCCAGCTGGCACCGGTCACGCTCGCGCCGGGCGCCACGGTGATTTTCTCGCCGGATGAGAACCGCGTCTACGACAACACCACGCTTTCCAACAACCTGTTGTCGCCGGATGCCGCGCCCGACCCGGGCCGCAGCTTCTACATGGACAAGCGCCCGGACAACGACCCCGCGCCCGGCAGCGGCGACAAGGACGCCCTGTTCAAGGTTTCCCAGACCTTCCCGCCCAATCCCGGGATCAAGAACGACCGCCTGCTGGCCGAGCCGGTGGAATGGCGGGAAGTGGTCGCGATCAAGCCGAGCGGGAACATCCAGGCGGCGGGCTACACCCAGGCCGACGACTACTTCATGTACTGGAAGCCGATTCCGCCGGGATCGAACGCGAACGACCTCGCGGCCTTCAACCGGCTGCCCCACGGCCGCTTCGTTTCCTGCGCGTTCCAATATGGCGACGAGGACGAACTGCCGGTGCAGTGGAGCAGCCGCGACCCGGTACCGTTCCAGCGGACCGACAACTCCGCGGTCACCAACCAGATCCCGGACCGCCGCACCCGCGACGGCTTCCGCATGCGCTGGTTCCGCGAGCATCCCTCGAACCTGCTGGGTTCCGGCAGCCTCCAGGGCACGCCCCACCTCGAGGACGCGCCGATCGCCAACTGGAACATGCGCGCGTCCTACTCGCTCCGCTCGCCTTTCGAGAACGTGACCGACGTGGCCCCGCACTACTTCGGCATCTACACCCGCGACCTGTTCGACGACGCGGTCGCCTGGTCCAACATCACCCCGCGCTCGGGTCCCGGCGGGCAACTCGGCGATCCCTTCGACCAGCCCCTGGCCGGCACGCGGCGGATCCTCTTCGACGTCCCGCGCAGCGGGGCCGAGGTCGTCTCGCTCGGCGCGTTCCAGCACCTGAAGTTCTCGGAATTCATCTGGAATCCCAGCTACGCCGTCGGCAACTCGCTGGCCGATCCGCGGGTGGAGCTGACGATGACCCAGCCGGACCGCAGCCTCGACATCAACTCGCGCGAAGGCGGCTGGAACCGCGACTCGATCGGCTACGCCACCGACGGCCGCTCCAAGAACGACAACGGCGGTGCCAGCGACGCCGACAACTGGGCCTACAGCGCGCGCGGGCTGCTGGAACAGTTCATGAAGGACCAGAATATCACCTTCGACCTCAGCTACGAGCTCAACCACTCGCTGTGGGACCGCTACTTCCTGTCGACCGGCACCAGTCAGGAGAAGCGCTCGTTCGTCGAGGACCCGCAGGACAACCCGCTGCCCAACGGACGACTGCGGCCGGTCCCGGGATCCGACACCGTGAAGGACGACGTGCTCGACTTCCATCGCGCCGCCGCGGCGTTGACGCTGGATGGCGGTTTCAATGTCAACTCCACCCGGGCCGAGGCGTGGGAGGCGCTGCTGCTGTCGTCGGTCGGCGTCCGCGGCGACGCCGACCAGGTGAGCTTCCCGCGGATCCTCAACCTCGCCGGAACCTCGGACGGCTCCAACGCCGCCCGCGGCGAGGCCTGGACCGGACAGCGCACGCTCGATCGCGACGAGGTTCGGAAGCTCGCCGCGGCGATCGTCGAGGAAGTCCGCCTGCGCGGGCCCTTCCTTTCGCTCGCCGACTTCGTGAACCGGCGCCTGAAGGACGACGAGACCGGCCGGATGGGCGCGCTCGAAGCCGCCCTGAAAAAGAGCGGAGTCAACGCCAGCTTCACCGCGAACTTCCCCCTCAACAACCGCGAGGAACTGCCGGACTACCGCCACATGGACAACATCAAGGACGCCACCCGCCTCGAGCAAACGTCGAAGCCCGATTCCGCCGCGTGGGGCGCCCTCGGTTTCCTCACCCAGGCCGACTTGCTGCAGTCGCTCGGGCCGGTGCTCACCGCGCGCTCGGACAGCTTCTTGATCCGCAGCTATGGCAGCTCGCTCGACAAGGACGGCAAGGTCCTCGCCGAAGCCTGGTGCGAGGCGGTCGTCCAGCGCACCCCGCGGCCGGTCGCTCCGGATGAAAGCGGGATCAACCCCGACACCTCGCTGCCCGTCGACTTCGGGCGGAGCTTCGAGGTGCGGCGTTTCCGCTGGCTGCACCGCGATGAGATCTGACCCGCATCTCCGTGCGATCAATTTGTAATGATTTCCCCGTTTCCACCACCATGTCCATGACCCCGTTCCGTCCCGTCTTCCCGCTGAATTCGCCCCGCCTCAAGCGCCGCTCGTTTCTCGGTGCCTCCGGCTCGATGCTTGTCGCCCTCGGTGCCGGGCGCGCCTGGGGCAATGAACCCGCGGTGAAAGAGAAGCCGTCCTTCCAAGGCTACCCGTTCCAACTCGGCGTGGCATCCGGCGATCCTTCGGCGGACGGCTTCGTGCTGTGGACCCGGCTCGCGCCCGAGCCGCTGACCGGCGGCGGCATGCCGCGGGAAGCGGTGTGGGTCCACTGGCAGGTCGCGGAGGACGAGGCGATGACCAAGGTGGTCGCCAGCGGCAAGGAAATCGCCAGCCCGGACTGGGGACACTCGGTGCACGTCGAAGTCGCCGGCCTGAAGCCGGACCGCTGGTACTGGTACCAATTCAAGGCGGGCGCTGAAACCAGCCCGCGCGGCCGCTCCCGGACGCTGGAGCATCCGGACCGCCCGGCCGCGGAAACCTCGGCGCTGAAGATGGCCTTCGCGTCCTGCCAGCACTTCGAGGCCGGTTTCTACACCGCCTACCGGCACATGTTGGACGAGAGCCCCGATCTCGTGCTGCATCTCGGCGACTACATCTACGAGGGTGCCAGCAAGGAGGGTCAGATCCGGCTCCACAACAGCGCGGAGATCATCACGCTCGAGGACTACCGCAACCGCCACGCCCAGTACAAGTCCGACGCCTCGCTCCAGGCGATGCACGCGGCCGCGCCGTGGGTCGTCACCTGGGACGATCACGAGTTCGACAACAACTACGCCGGCGAGGTTCCCGAGGAGAAGGGCCCGATGGCTCGGGAAGACTTCCTGACGCGACGCGCCGCCGCCTACCAGGCCTACTACGAGCACATGCCGCTGCGCGCCGCCTGCATTCCGAAAGGGCCCGGCATGAAGCTCTATCGCAGCGTGCGCCACGGCAGCCTGGTGGATTTCCACGTGCTCGACACCCGCCAGCACCGCAGCGACCAGCCGAACCGTGACCGCCCGGGACCGGCCTCGCTGGAACCGGCGGCGACGATGCTCGGCGAAAGGCAGCGCGACTGGCTGCTCGGCGAGCTGAAGGGATCGCGCGCGACCTGGAACGTCCTCGCCCAGCAGGTGATGATGGCCCGCGTCGACCGCTCCGGCGGACCCGGGGAAACGTGCAGCATGGACCAATGGCCGGGCTACGAGGTCGAGCGGCAGGCGCTGCTGCGGGCATTCCAGGAGTTGAAGGTTTCCAATCCGGTCGTGCTCACCGGCGACATCCACACCCACTGGGCGAACGAGCTGCCGGTGTCCCACGGGGATCCCGCCTCGCCGGTCGCGGGGACGGAGTTCGTCTGCACCTCGATCTCCTCGAAAGGCGACGGCAACGACCACCCGGCGGGGCTGGAAAGGCTGCTCTCGGAAAATCCTTTCGTGAAGTATCACGGCGACCACCGCGGCTACGTGAGTTGCCGGATTGATGGCAAGTCATGGCGCAGCGATTTCCGCACGATCGATCGCGTCACGGTGGCGGACTCGCCATTGAAGACGCCGGCGTCGTTCGTGGTGGAGAGCGGGCGCGCCGGGTTGCAGAGGGTGTGAACGGGCCGCCCTGAATTGGCGACCGGAGGTCGCGGGGAGGTAGGGACGACGCGCCCTCGCTCGTCCTGCGAAGGACCGGGAGGGTCGGTTCCACCTTTCGAGGTGAAACGGGCCGTCGGGGACCGTGCTGCCGGTCTGAAGACCAGCGCTCCCGGTCGGCCGATGGCGTCCGACCCTACCTTTGGCCGCGGGCGGCCCTGAACTGGCGGGCGGAGGTCGCGGGATCTGACGACGACAAAGGCCGCCCCCCTGGCGGGAGGCGGCCTTTTCCATGCGATCCCTCGTCAGCTTACGGGTTGTAGTCGACCTTGAGCCGGACGAAGAGCTTGCGGCCGTTGCTAGGGAGCTGGGTGGAGATCGCCGCCGGCCCGTTCACCACCGAGGCCGCCGGATCCCAGTTGACCAGGTTCTCGCTGGTCTGGATCGCGTAGATCACGGCGGGGTCCGCCGCGGCGGCAGCCCCTTTCGCGAAGGACAACGAGAGGTCAGGTGCCAGCGTCGGCAGTGTGTCGCTCGCTTGCGGATCAAGGCCAAGCGCATACTCGACCAAAGCAGGGATGCCATCATGATCCTCGTCCTCCTCGAAGTTCGAACCGGGAATGCCATTGGCGGAGGCCCAGTTGTCGAACGAGTTCGGGTTGTAGATGGCGGTCTGGACGCGCAACAGCGGTTCGGCACCGGACAGTTGCGAATTGTAGGCCACGCCCGGGAAAAAGGGCTGCCAGCCATCGGTGGTCTCCGGCTTCACGTTCAACCCGAAGTTGTCCGCCCCGGCCCGCCAGTTGCCGACGATCGATGTGACATCGACGTAACTCGTCGCGCCCTGTCCCATGCCCTCGAAGCGGATGGCAGCGGGTGCGATGTTCGTTCCCACGACCGGTCCCAGGTTGCCGTAGCTGGTGCCCGGCGTCGGCTGCACCGACCAGTCGGTCAGCATCTGGTGGATCGCATACTGGCCGCCGGTCTGGGCATTGGCGCTGCCGAGGAACAACGGCGAGTTGGTCACCAGGATCAGCTCGGCCTTGACGATCTCCTCGCCGATCGGGATCGCGCCCGCTCCGGCACCGCCGAACCGGACGGCGAAGCGCAGCAGGGATTCGGTCGTGCCGGTCGTGGGATCGTTCAAGTCCATGAACAGGGTCTCGATCGTCGACGCGTCCTGCGTCGCGAACTGGCTGCTGAGGATCGCGGACCGGTCGGCGGGATAGTAGTAATCCTTCACCGGCAGGGTCGTGTAGGTGATCTGAAGCTTCGGCCGCAGCAGCGGGTTGGGATTGCCGCTGGTGTTGAAGGCCCAGCCGTTCGTCGTCGGGGAGGCGAAGACCGAGAAGCCGTGGTTCGGGTCGCCGTCGGCCCAGGCCTTCACGATCTCGGTCACGTCGGCGGTGCTGACCTCGCCCTGGTCCAGCCCGACGAATCCGGCCAGCGGACGACCGAACGACGCACCGCGGGCACCTTCGAAGCCGTCGAAGCTCGCCGGATTCGGATCGCCGCCGAGGGTGGCGTAGGTGGTGGTGCCGTCGAACGGAACCATCAGCCGGTCGATCAGCCAGGGACCCGGCGACTGTGCGTCGTTGACGGTGGCCGTGGTGAGCGTCAGGCGGGCATCGGTCACCTCCGCGCCGGGCGGGATCTGGCCGGGACCGGTTCCGAAGAGGTTGTCGAAGCGGACCAGCCCGTTGATGTCCGGGCTGTTGTCGGCCGGCCCCGGCATGCCGTCCACGAAGTACTGCGGCACGGCGGATCCGTTCTGGCCGGTTCCATCTTCCCCGACACGGCGGTCGAACTGGCTGCTGTAGCCGTCAATGCCTTGTTGGAACGCCAGCGTCACCTTGGGAATCGCCACCACGCCATCCTTGATGATCCCGGTGGCCGCCTTGAAGACACCCGGGGTGTAGCCGGTGCCTGGAGCGACGGTCAGCGAGACCGTTTCGTCCGGCTCCAGATTCGGATCGCCTTCGGCCGAGACCGTGACGGCCGCGGTCGCTTCACCGATGCCGAAGGTCACCGTTCCCGGCAGCGCGAGGAAATCGCCGCCGCTGGTGGCGGTGCCGCCGACGGTGTAGCTCACCGTCAGGGGGGCCGCGGTGCTGCCGCGGCGGGTGAAGGTGAACACCATGTCGTCCGTGCTGTTCTCCGTCGCCACGGGGTCGGTCGCGAAGACCACCACCTCGTCGCCGTTGATCGTGACGGGATCGCGCGGGGCGACCAGGAAGCGGAAGCCGCCGGCCTGGAACTGGCCGTTGAGGCCGGGCAGGTCCTGGGAGAACACGACGAACGCGTTGCCGATCGCGGTGTAGGACATGATGTTGTCGCCGGCCGCGCCCACGTTGTTGTCGGCATTGATGAACAGCACCGAGTTCGACGGATTGATGATCGTGCCGTCGCCGATGGTGATCTCGTAGCCCTGGGTGCCCCGGTTGGCCGAGCCTCCCACGAATGCCAGTTCGTCGTTGAGCGGGACGAGACCGCCGGCTTCGGTCACCTGGCCGCTGAAGACCTGGCGGGCGGTGGACGGGATGTAAACAAAGCCGAAGGGGCCGTTCTCCAGCGTTTGCGCGTTGTCGCGGACGCTGACGATCCAATTGGAACCGCTGATGGCGACCGAGGTCACGTTGTCCGAACCGTCGCCGCCAGCGATCGTCAGCAGGTTGCCGGATACCGGCAGGCCGCTGATCTGATAGACGCCCGCACCGGGGTTGGTGAGGGTCACGCCGGGCGGCAGGTTCGAGCTGCCGTTGAGCACCGCGCCCGCGGCATCCACGTTGGCACCGGCCCAGCCGTCGGCATAGGGGAAGTAGCCGAGCGAGAAGCGCGACGATTCCTCGAAGGCCAGCGGATCGTTCGCGCCGGGATCCTCGTTGTCGATGGTGCTGAGGAAATACTCCCCGTTCGGACCGCGGTAGGAAGCCAGGCTCTGGTCGGTCGAGGCGAGGTTGCCGAGGACGTTGTGGTTGCTGGCCAGCAGCATGCCCGAGCCGAAGCCGACCGGGCTACCGGCGAGATTGACGGCAAGATCGCCGAGGTCGGTGCCCGGGAGATCGAAATTGCGGGGCGCCACGGTGGTGGTTCCCACCACCCAAGCGGCGGGATCCGCGGGCGCCGTGCCATCGTCGATGTCGGAGTCGCCGCCGTCGATGACCCCGCCGCTGTAGCCGGGCAGGACCGGGGAGGGCAGCGTGACATCGACCGTGACCGCCAGCGCGAGCGAAGTCGCGCCGAGCGCGTCGGTGGCGACCGCGGTGAGTCCGCGATAGCCGCCGAGCGGGGCGTTCGTGTAGTTGAACTCGAAGGGCGCGGCGCTGTCGACGCCGAGGGAGACGCCGTTGTCGAAGAACTGGACCTGCTGGATCGAGCCGTCGGGATCGTTGGCGGTGGCTTGGATCAGGATCGGCGTGCCCAGGAGGTAGCGGGTGCCGGCAACGGGGGCGGTGATCACGACGTCCGGCTTCACGTTGTTGGAGAAGCTTTGCCCGGCGGCCCAGAACGGCGCGTTGGTCAGATTCCCGACCAGCAAATCGCCGGCGCTGCTGGTGATCGTGGCACCGCTTCCCTCGGTCATGCCCCAGCGGGCGACCAGGCCGGTCTCGGCGGCGATCTCGAAGTTCAGCGAAGCGCGGATCTGCGACTGCGTGCGGGCGCCGCTCCAGATCCGGACTTCATCGAGGTAGCCGTTGAAGTAACCGGCCGGCGCGCCGGTCGAGTTCAGGGCGCTGGCGATCGCCGCGTGCTGGATGCTGTCGGCCCGCGGGACCAGGCCGCCGGCGTTGCGGGTGGCTTCGAGGTTGCCATCGAGGTAGAGCCGCCAGGTCGTGCCGTCGAAGGTCGCGGCGACGTGGTGCCACTCGTCGAGCGGGACCGCGGTCGTGCCGGTGACCGGCACGTTGACGCCGAGGTTGGAGTCCTCGAAGTCGGCGACCAGCACGCCGTCGGCGCGGATCCCGAGGAAGTAGTTGAGGTCGAGGTTCGACTGGTCGGCCTGCTCGCGGCCCTTGGTGATCAGCGGGGCCGCGATCACGCCGCCCACTCCGGTGGTCGCCGGGATCCCTTCGCCGACGCGGCGGAACCAGGTCTCCAGGGTGAAGGTGGCAAGCTTCAGCGCGGCGGCGTCGCCGAGCGCGGTGGATTCGTTCACCCCGTTGAAATACAGGCCGCCGGATCCCGCCGGCGGGGTGACGGTGTAAACGACCTGCGGGGCGTTGGTGCGGGCCCCGTTGTTGTCCACGGCCACCGCGTCGATGGTCGCGCCGGCCGGCAGGTTGTAGACCGGCGTGGTGTATTGGTACGGTGCCTCGGTATCGGTCGCGACGAGCGTGCCGTTGAGATAAAACTCGACCGCCGCCACCGAGCCCGGCGCCGTGTCGGCGGCCTCCGCGGTGACGGTCACGCTGTTGCCCGTGAGGATCTCCGCGCCGTTGACCGGCGCGGTGATGGCGATCGTGGGCTGCGGGTTGGCCGGCGCGGTGGTGAAGAAGACGAAACTGAACATGTCCTCGTCCGGCGTCGCTCCGTCCTCGAGCACTTCCGGATTCGGCAGGTCGCGGCTTTCAACCACCCAGCCGCCGGCGCTGCCGAGGCTGCCGTTCCATTCGTAGGAAACGATGTTGTCGAGGTTGTTCACCCCGCCGGTGCAGGGCGTGACGATCAGCGTGCCGGTGGTCGCGGACTGGCCCGGGATTTCCAGCAGCCAGCGGCCCTGGGTCGGCGGCGTGGCGAAGGTCAGCGCCACCGCGGCGGCCGTCGCGGTGGCGGCCTTGTCCAGCGTGACGGTGGTGCCGGTGACCAGCACGACCTTCGTATCCACCGGAATTCCATTGCCGGTGACCGTCTGTCCGATCGCGATGCCCGTGGCATCCGGCACGATGACATCGAAGCCCAGCTCGGTGGTGTCCGCCGCGCGGTTCACCGGCGGGACGGTTTCCACCAGCTTGGTGACGGTGAAGTTGCCGCCGGTGGTCGCTGGCGCGCCTTCCGGGATCTCCCGCGTGCCGTCGCTCTGGATCCGGCCGACCGCCGTCACCAGATCCGGACCGGCTGCGGCAAAGGGGACGTAAACGAAGGCGATCGGGTCGCGCTCGGTGGCCGCGCCGTTCGCCGCGTTGTGCTTGAGGGTGACGGCGAAGGATCCGTTCGTGTTGTCGCTGGACATCGCGTAGTTGTCCTCGTTCTTCTGGCCGGTCACCAGCAGCACGCCGTTCTGCCCGGTGGCCGCGACGCCGTGGGAGCTCAGGCTGCCCAGGTTCACCGTGAAGACGCCGCCGCCGTTGTCGAAGAAGTGGGTGCCGATGCTGATCCCCGAGCTCGCGGTCAGGACATCCTGCACGCCGCCGTTGGTTCCGTTGACATTCCTCGTGTGGCCGCCCAGCCAGCCTTCGTTGAAGGGGAAGTAGGCCGCGGCGGTGTTGATGTTGAACTCGTAACTGTCCGGAGCGGATTCCAGCGGAATGAAGAACCGTCCGAGGTTGGCGCCGCCGGCCAGTTCCGCGAGCGCCGTGACGTACTTCTTGCCGGCCTGGGGAGGCAAATCGCCACCCGCGGTGTTGTCGCGCCCGTTCTCCCGGACCGCGGTGATCATCACACCGCCCGCGGCGTCGTTCGCCGTGCCGAAGGTGACGTCGATGTCGCCGCGGTTGACGCCGTTGAAATTGAAATTCGCCGAACTGCCGGGGGCGACGCTGATCGAAACCGCCGGATCCACATCGGCAAGGCCACGGTTGGAATTGTTCAGCTGGATGAGGTCGAAGTTGCCGTACTCGATGGCCGGCAGGCCTCCTGTTAGGTAAAGTGCCGCGGACGATGCCGCGATGAAGTTCTTTCTCATGACGTCTGCCATCTAGCGAAGCCGGCCGGGCAGGCGGCGACACCCGCTCTGAAACGATTTGGTAACCTCTTCAGCATCAATGTCTCGAAACTGTAACACGGATTCCCGGCAACGGTGACATGAACGCCACAGGGCAACTTGCCGCTCGCCAAACCGACGCGCGCGCGGCCAGCGTGCCGCCGGACCGGTTCGTGCCGCGATTCAGGATCAGCGGGCCGGAGCGTCGCTGCCGGCCTCACGTTGCGGGCTCAGAATCCCAGGAAATTCTCGAGGATCCGCTTGCCGTCCTGGGTGAGGATCGACTCCGGGTGGAACTGCACGCCGTGGACCGGGTGCTCCTTGTGTTGGAGGCCCATGATCACGCCGTCGGCGGTCCAGGCGGTGATCTCCAGGCAGTCGGGCAAGGTCTCGCGCTTGACGATCAGCGAATGGTAGCGGGTCGCTTCGAAGGGGCTCGGCAGGCCGGCGAAGACGCTCTTGCCCTCGTGGTGGATCGGCGAGGTCTTGCCGTGCATCAGGGTCGCGGCGCGGACCACCTCGCCGCCATAGACCTGGCCGATCGACTGGTGGCCGAGGCAAACTCCGAGGATCGGCGTGCTTGCGCCGAGCTTCTCGATCAGCTCGCAGGAAATCCCGGCCTCGTTCGGCGTGCAGGGCCCGGGCGAGATGCAGATCCGCTCCGGCTTGAGCGCCTTCACCTCGTCCACGGTCAGCGCGTCGTTGCGCACGATCTTCATCTCCGCCCCGAGCTCGCCGAAGTACTGGACGAGGTTGTAGGTGAAGGAGTCGTAGTTGTCGATGATGAGGAGCATCGGATTGACGATTGAAGATTGACGATTGTTGATTGCCGATTGGAAAAGAGGTCAGCCTTCAAGCGTCTTCGCGAGGGCGATGGCGCGGAGCATGCCCTTCGCCTTGTTGACGGTTTCCTCGTACTCGTAGGTCGGGTTCGAGTCGGCGACGACGCCGGCGCCGGCCTGGACGTAGGCCTTGCCGTCCTTGAGCAGGCAGGTGCGCAGGGTGATGCAGGAGTCGTGGCCGCCGTCGAAGCCGAAGTAGCCGACCGCGCCGGCGTAGGCGCAGCGCTTGCTCTTCTCGAGCTCGTTGATCACCTGCATCGCGCGGATCTTCGGCGCGCCGCTGACCGTCCCGGCCGGGAAAGTCGCGCGCAGCACGTCGTAACTACTATGGGTGTCGTCGAGCTCGCCGGTGACGTTCGAGACAATGTGCATGACGTGGCTGTAGCGCTCCACGATCATGAAATCATCGACCTTCACGCTGCCGTGCTTCGCGATCCGGCCGACGTCGTTGCGGGCGAGGTCGACCAGCATCAGGTGCTCGGCGCGCTCCTTCGGATCGGCCAGCAGGTCGGCGGCGAGGGCGTCGTCCTCCTCCGGCGTCTTCCCTCTCCAGCGGGTGCCGGCGATCGGGCGGATGTCGATCCGGCCGTGGATGGCGCGGACGTGGACTTCCGGCGAGGACCCGACCAGCGCGAACTCGCCGAGTTCGAGGATGAACATGTAGGGCGAGGGGTTCACATGGCGGAGCGCGCGGTAGAGGTCGACCGGCGAACGCTGGAAATCGGTGGCGAAGCGCTGGCTCGGCACGAACTGGAACACGTCGCCCGCGGAAATGTATTCCTTTCCGCGGAGCACCATGGCCTCGTATTCGGCTTGGGTCGTGTTGCTTTCCGCGGGCTCCGGCTCGACCGGCGCGAGGCCGTTGAGGGCGGGCACGTGGAGCGGGCGGTTGAGCATTTCCACCAGCGCGGCGACTTTGGTCCGGGCGGCGGCGTAGGCTTCCTCCAGCGTCGCGTGGTCGCCGGTGAAGGCGTTGGCGATGATCTGCAGGCGGCGCAGGCGCTGGTCGAAGACGATCAGCGTGTCGGCCAGCATGAACACGGCGTCGGGAATGCCGAGCTCGTCTTTCGGCGGCGGCGGCACGGTCGGCTCGAACTGGCGGACGGCATCGTAGGCGAGGTAGCCGACCAACCCGCCGCAGAAGGGCGGCAGGTTGCCGTGGAGGACGGGCTTGTAGCCGGCCATGTGGCGTTCGAGGGCGGCGAGCACGTCGTCTTCGACCGTGACCTGCTCGACCGAAGATCCCTCGCGGATCGTGAGATCCTTGCCGCGGGCCTCGATCACCCGCCGCGGGCCGCTGCCGATGATCGACCATCGTCCGCTCTTGTCGGTGCTTTCGGCGCTTTCGAGCAGGAAGGAATGCCGCGCGTCGCGCACCTTGAGGTACGCCGACAGCGGCGTCTCGAAGTCCGCCGCGAGCTGGGTGTAAACAGGCACGACATTGCCCTGTTCCGCCAGCGCGCGGAAGGCTTCGAACGACGGTTCGACCGGGATGGGATTCACGACGCGCGGGAGCATGGCGGGCGGAGGGCCGGGCGCAAGCCCTCAGCCACAAGATGCAGTTTGACAGAAAGCCAGCTTTCTGGGAATGTTCCGCCATGAAAACCACCCTCGACCTTCCAGACGACCTGATGCGCGAGGTCAAAATCCGCGCTGCCAGGGAAGGCAGGAAGATGAAAGACCTGCTGGCGGCGGCGATCCGGGCTGGCCTGGACGTGGAGGCCTCGGAGTTTTCGCAGGTCCCCCGCACCGCGCTTCCGGTGATGAAACTCGCCAAGGCACCGGGGAAGAGCAAACCGCTGAGCCTTGCCGAATCCTGTGAACTGGTGAAAGCGGCTGAACTCGGGACTGACGCGGAATGAACGTTCTGCCGGACACGAATTTCTGGATCGCGCTGACCTTGGGCAGCCATCCCGGACACGCGTTGGCCACAGCGTGGCACGCGGCGGCTCCGCTCGGCCGCGGCAGCTTGATTTTTTGCCGCCACACCGAACTCAGCTTCCTGCGCCTGACCACCCAAGAGAGCACGATGCTCGCCTTCGGCAAAAAGCCGTTCAGCAACAGCGACGCCACGCGCTTCCTCGCATCGGTTCAGGCCGATCCGGTGGTCTCGGGCAAAGCTGAAGCCAACGGCACCCGCGAGCTCTGGCTGAAGCTCGCGGGCTCCGGGGTATCTTCACCCAAAGTCTGGATGGACGCCTACTTGGCCGCTTTCGCGATCCAGCATGGTGCCGAACTCGTGACCTTCGACAAGGGCTTCCGGAAATTCGAGAAGGCAGGCCTGACATTGCGTCTGTTGGAATGACGGCAGCGGACGTCGCACAACTTTGCAAGTTGTGACGGGGTGCGGCGGACCTCACCCCGATGCTTCGAGGCCACCCCGGCGCGGCGACCCGCCCACCGCGCAATTTGCAAAATCGCGCTACTTCGGCGACCCGCGGCAGCGGACGTAGCACAACTTTGCAAGTTGTGACGGGGTGCGGCGGACCTCACCCGGATGCTTCGCAGCCACCCCGGCGCGGCGACCCGCCCACCGCGCAATTTGCAAAATCGCGCTACTTCGGCGACGCCGCGGCAGCGGACGTAGCACAACTTTGCAAGTTGTGACGGGGTGCGGCGGACCTCACCTCGATGCTTCGAGGCCACCCCGGCGCGGCGACCCGCCCACCGCGCAATTTGCAAAATCGCGCTACTTCCCGGCGACGCCGCGGCAGCGGGCGTAGCACAACTTTGCAAGTTGTGACGGGGTGCGGCGGACCTCACCCGGATGCTTCGCAGCCACCCCGGCGCGGCGACCCGCCCACCGCGCAATTTGCAACATCGCGCTACTTCCCGGCGACGCCGCTGCAGCGGACGTAGCACAACTTTGCGGGGTGTGACGGGGTGCGGCGGACCTCACCTCGATGCTTCGCAGCCACCCCGGCGTGGCGACCCGCCCACCGCGCAATTTGCAAAATCGCGCTACTTCGGCGACGCCGCCCACCGCACGCAGCGCTACTTCGCGGCGATCCGCGTCTTGGCCGGGGTGAAGCCGGGGGCTTCGGCGCTGATTTCCCAGGCACCGCCGCTGCCGGCATTCGCGGGCTTCGGGGAAAGGGCGAGCTTGCCTTCCGCGGTGCCACGGGATTCGGACATGCCTTCGGAAAGAGCCAGGATCGCGCGGATGATGGTCTCGCCCTCGGCGTCGGTGACGGCGATCTGCGGCGGCATCGGAACCTCGCCCCAGACCCCGGCACCGCCGGTCTTCAGCTTGCCGCGCAGCCGCTCGAGCGCGGCGGCATCGGCGCGGTTCTTCATGGCGACGTCGAGATAGGACGGGCCGACCGAGGTCTTCTCGACCTGATGGCAGGCGAGGCATTGCTTGGAAACCACCAGCTTCTCGATCTCCGACGTGAACTGCGGGCCGCCGGCATCGTGGCCGGTCGGCGGGATGTAGCGGGCGCGGACGACCACCTTGGCGGGATCGGCGGCCCCCTTGACCGCGAAGGCCAGCTCTTCGCCGAAGCCAAGCTGCGAGGGCTTGCCGGCAAGCTCGAGTTCAAGCGCGGGCAGCGCCTGCTCCTGCACCAGCGAGACCCGGGCCACCGCGGTCTTGCCCTGCGGGTCCTTCGCCACGGCGCGCAACTCGCTGCCGCCGGCGACGTGGGTGATCGTCGGGCCGCTGCCGACCTTCAATTCCCCGGCGCCCTCGGTCAGCCACCACTCGATGCCCACCTCCCCGTCCTCGGGATCGGTCGCGGTCGCGGTGTGGACGTTGCCGGCGGAGGCGATCGTGACGACCGGCGGCTGTTTGCCGTCAGCCGGGCGCATGCGACGGATCCGGCCATCCTTGTTGAAGTACCAGTCGGCGCCGTATTCGAGCAGCCAGACGGTGCCGTCGGCCGCCATCTCCAGATCCATCGGATGCTTCAGCCCGCCGATCAGCGGCTCGATCTTCTCCAGCTTCTCCTCGTCGCCGAGCTTGGCCTTCCAGATGTTGCTGCGCATCCAGTCGTAAACCAGCAGGGTGTGGTCGTCCTCCTTGCCGAGCAGGTTGTATTTCCTACCAGGCTCGTAGTAAAAGACCGGCCCGGCCATCGCGTTGCGGCCGCCCTTGCCCATCGCCGGGAACTCCGGGCTGTCGGCGTAGGGATACCAGATGAAGGCCTTCTGCGCGGGTGGCAGGTCGACCAGGCCGGTGTTGTGCTTGCCGGGGTTTTTCGGCGCGGCGGGATCGGTCATCGCGCCGGGCTTGCCGGTGGCGAAGTCGACGATCGGATACGGCTTGTTGTCGGCGATCACGAAGGGCCAGCCGAAATTGCCGGCCTTTTTCGCCTGGTTCACCTCGTCATGGCCGCGCGGGCCCTTGTCGCCGGGGTCGCCGGCATCGGGACCGACCTCGCCCCAGTAGATGACGCCGGTCTTCGGGTCGATCGACAGGCGGAAGGGATTGCGGCAGCCCATCACGTAGATCTCCGGGCGGGTCCTGGCGGTGCCGGGGGGAAACAGGTTGCCGGCCGGGATTTCGTAGCCGTCCTCGGTCGGGCGGATCCGCAGGACCTTGCCGCGGAGGTCGTTGGTGTTGCCCGCGCTGCGCATCGCGTTGACGTGGTCGCGGCCGTCGCGGTCGTCGATCGGGGCGACGCCGCCGCTCTCGAAGGGATTGGTATTGTCGCCGGTGGTGATGAAGAGCAGGCCGTCGCGGGAGAATGCCAGCGAGCCGCCGTGGTGGCAGACCCGGTCGCGGCGGTCGCTGGCGACATCGAGCACGATTTTCTCCGAAGCCAGATCGAGCATGCCGTCTTTCAGGGTGAAGCGCGACAGCCGGTTGAGCATTTCCTTCGCGTGGCTGTAGTAGAGGTAGAGCCGCTGGTTTTTCGCGAAGTCGGGATCGAGCGCGATCCCGAGAATCCCGTCCTCGCGGGCCCACGGCGTGTTGGCTTCCGCCTGGCGCAGCGCGGTGACCGGGAGATTCCCGATTTCGAAGACCCCGCCGGTCGACGGGCGGACGCGGAGCACCCGGCCCTCGCGTTCGACCACGAAGAGATCGCCGTCCGGCGCGATGGCGATTTCCATCGGATCGCGCAGGCTTTCGGCGAAGAAGGTGCTTTCGATATCGGCGGCGCTCGCGGCGGCGAGCAAGGAGAGGCAGGCAAAGGTTCGCATGGGCAGGAATACCCTACACTACCCGGCAAGCCGAAATTTCAAGGTGGCAGCCCTGGACTGCGGCAGCCTGCTGCCGCTTTGTTGCCACGGCCTGCCGTGGAGTCGGGACCGGACCCGTCAGCAGGCTGACGGAGGGAAAGCGGCAGCAGGCTGCACGCAGTCCATGGGGTCCTAGCGGTGCTCCGGCAGGTACTCCTGGAGCGCGAGGAAGGCCCCGATCAGCCGCGGATTGCCATCCCAGGCCACGGTCTCGCCGCTGATCCGGCGGCCCATCCGGCGCATGGACTCCCCCGCCCCGCGCGCCTGCGGCCCGTGCTGGCGCAGGCGGTCCTTCTTGCTGTCCGGCGAATAGGTCCAGACGAACGACGGCCGCAAGGCGACCCCGCGATCGTCCCACTGGCGGGATTCGCCGAAGCGGAGGTCGGCCAGCCACAGGCCCTCGGCCGATTCCCGGGCGATCCACCAGCCCTTGGAAAACCACTGGACCGCCTTGACCTCGCTCGCCCCGGCATGCTTGGCGGCGATCTCCTCGCCTTTGGCGACCACGGTCCAGCGGACCGGCAGTTCGGCGGGATCGAAGACCGAGCGGTAGCCGATCCAGATCTCGCCCGGCCGGTCGACCAGAACCCGCCAGAAGAAAATGTTGAACGGCGTGGGGGCCTCCATCCGCCGCTGCCAGGGGATGCCGCGGCGGACCAGATCGGCCTCCACCGCCCGGTTGACGGAATGCTTGGCCCAGAAACTCAGCAACACATAAAACGAGCTGATTCCGAGGCACCACGCCGCCGCGCGCCGGCCCTTGCCGGTTTTCCAATCCTTCGGCTTCACGAACAGCCCGATGACCACCGCGACCAGCAGCGGGAGGGTGAAGACGGGATCGATGATGAACAGGTTGTCGGTCGACGTCCGCGGCCCGGGAAAGGGGGCGAACACCCCGGTGCCGTAGACCGTGAACACGTCGATCAGCACGTGGGTGCCCCAGGCGAGGAAGACGAAGACCGCGGCGCGCTGCGGGCTGACCTTGTCCTTTTTCCACCGGTTCGCCAGCGGCTTGGCCAGCAGCCAGGTGAGCAGGGCCATCAGCAGCAGCGAATGGGAGATGCCGCGGTGCATCCGCAGGTCCCAGGCGGTGGGCAGCAGCCAGGTGAACACGACATCGAGATCGGGCAAGGTGCCGAACAGGGCGCCCCACGCGATGGCGCGCCGGCCGAGCTGGCGGCCGAGCACCAGTTCGCCGATCACCGCGCCGAGCGCCGCCTGGGTGAGCGAATCCACGGCGGGAGAAACCGCCGGGGCGGCCGGATTGCCAAGCGGGAAGTTTCCCAGGAGGAGATTTTCCGGGCCGGCGGCCGCGGAATCTGCTAGAAAAGGAGCGTGAATCTCATGCACGTCCCCGAACGCATCCTGATGGGCCCCGGCCCGAGCACCGTGCCCTCCCGCATCCTGCGCGCCATGGCCGCGCCGACCCTCGGCCACCTCGATCCCCGCTACATCGAGATCATGGACTCGACCTGCGTGAAGCTGCGCAAGGTCTTCGAAACCGAGAACGCGCTGACCTTTCCGGTCTCCGCCACCGGGATGGCCGGGATGGAATGCGTGGTGACCAACCTGATGGAGCGCGGCGACGAGGCGATCGTCTGCGTCAACGGCGTTTTCGGCGGCCGGATGGTCGACGTGATGGAGCGGGCCGGCGTGACGGTGCACCGGCTCGACGTGCCCTGGGGTGAAATTTTCCCGCTCGAAATGCTGGCCGAGGCGGTCGGGCGGCACCCGAAGGCGAAAGCGCTGGGGATCGTGCATGCGGAGACCTCGACCGGCGCGCTGCAGCCGCTGGAGGGACTCGCGGAGATCCTGCACGACGCCGGGATGCTCTTCATCGTCGATGCCGTGACCTCGCTCGCCGGGCATCCCTTGAAAGTCGACGCGTGGGGGATCGACGCGATCTACTCAGCCACCCAGAAGTGCATGTCCTGCCCGCCGGGCTTGTCGCCGGTGTCGTTCTCGCCGCGGGCGGTGGAGGTCACCGAGCAGCGCAAGAGCAAGGTGCAGAGTTGGTATTTCGATATCTCGATGCTCAAGGACTACTATCGGGGCAGCGGCCAGCGGGCCTATCATCACACCGCGCCGGTGAACATGATCTACGCGCTGCACGAGGCGCTGACGATCGTGCTGGAGGAGGGTCTGGAAGCGCGGCACGCGCGGCATGCGCGATTGCACCGGCGGCTGCGTGCGGGGCTGGAATCGATGGGGATCCGCTATGTGCCCGAGCACTCGCTGCACACCTTGAACTGCGTCCACATCCCGGCGGGTGCGGACGACGTGGCGGTGCGGGCGAAGTTGCTGGACGATTATTCGATCGAGATCGGCGCCGGCCTCGGTCCCTTCGCCGGCAAGGCCTGGCGGATCGGATTGATGGGGCACTCGGCGAACCAGGCGAATGTGGATCTGGTGCTGGCGGCGCTGGTGGATTGTTTGGAGTAGTAGCACAACGTTGCACGTTGTGATCGGGGGCGGGTCGCCGCGCCGGGGTGCTTCGTAGCCGCCCCCAGCGGCCCGCCGCACCCCGTCGCAACTTGCAAAGTTGCGCTACTTCTTGCCGATCTCCCGGACAACCGCTTTCCCGTCCGCCCCTGCAAACTCCACCACGATCCGCTCTGGGGTTACTTGTTTGAGAAAAAACTCCTGACCCGCGGGGTCGGGAGGCAATCTGAATTTCCGCCGCTCTTCAACCTCGAACTCTTTGCCGATGAACTCCAACACGGCAGTCCGGTCGTAGTAGGCTTTCTTCGTCAACTCGGCATCCGGCAATCCATACTGCGACTCATACCGCTCGCCCTTCTTGTTCGACTTGAGGTCTTCGTATTCCGCAAACTTGACGTTCTGAACCAATTTCGTGCGCTCGCTGGTGACCTGACGCTCCGTGAACCCGAGGAACTTGAAGCGCCCCGACATGAAGCCGTTATCGAAGAAGGTGTCGCCGGGACTAATCATCCCGAGAGCGGAGACCTTGTTCCCAGCTATCTTTCCGCCAAACGGTCGGGCTATGAGCTTCGGCGCCCACTTTCCGTCGGACTCAAATCTGAACTGAACATACCACATCGTCGACTCATCCCGGACATAGCGCAGGGCATTCAACGCCAGAAGCTGCTCATCCGGCGCTGTTGCACCTTCTGGATCCACCGCGGGCTTCGGATCCCCGGTCCCGGCGATCTCCGGTTCGATGACAGGCGGGATCTTCTCTTGCTGACCCGCAATCTCTTCTTCACCCGGAGCTGCGACCGGCAGCGACTCACCCACCTTCTCGGGATCAAGCCCCGGCGCTTCCACCAGCCTCCCGCTCCCCGTATCCGGCTTCTCAAACACCTTCCACAGCAACCCGCCCGCCGCGAGCAGCACGACCGCGGCCGCAGTGGCGGGCCAGAAAAAATCGAGATTCCGCCGCTCGGACTTCGCTTTCGGCGCGGCCTGCATCTTCGACGCGATGGCATGCAGCAAGACCTCGTCGGGCTTGCCCTTGGCCTGCTCTTTCAACAGCGAATCGATGAGGCGGTCGTTCGGATCTTCGGAAGGATTCATGGAAGTGGTTCGGTGAAAGGTTTCAGTCGTTCTTCGAAAGGCAGAGCCGCAGGGCGTCGCGGGCGCGTTCGAGGCGCTTGCGGAAGGCGGCGGCGTTCATGGAAAGCAGGGTAGCGGCTTCGTCGCTGCTACGACCTTCATCGTAGGTGACGCGCAACGCCTCGATCATCGGCGGCGGCAGCTTGCCGCGGCACTCGGCGAGGCGGGCGAACAGCTCGGCGTCGCCGGAGGAATAGGGCGAAAGCGTCTCCTCCAGCCGCGACAGCGCGGCCTCGTCGAGCTGGACTTCGCGGGAATGCAGCCGGCAATGTTCGCGCCACTTGTTGCGGACGATGCCCCGCATCCACGCCGCGAAGTCGCGGGTGGCCTCGAATTTCCCGAGGCTATGCCACGCGGCGACGAAGGCGTCCTGCACCAGCTCGCGCGCCGTGCCTTCCGACCCGGCCAGGGCACGGGCGTAGGACAGCAGGGTCAGGTGGTGCTGCCGGATCAGCTCGGTGAATCGCTTGCGGTCCATGATCGGGGGCGGGGATAGGGCGACGGCTTGCATGGCTTTCACCAGTCATTGCCGCGGGAGGGCGGGATTGTGACAAAGAATCGCGAAAGCGGAAATGGCCGCGACGGCGGAAAGATTGGCTTGCCCTCCTTCACTTTGCAGCGCAAAGCTTAGGCCGATGAAAGCAAACCGGATGTTATCGATGATGGTCCTGATCGCTCCCGCCCTCGCCGGCCTCGAACCCGGCGACAAGATCCAGCTCACCCTGCGCGGGGTGGAAACGGCCGAACAGGAAAGCGTCAACGGGACCTACCGCGTCGGCGAGAGCGGCCAGGTGCGGCTGCCCTTGCTCGACCGGACCGTCGCCGCCCGCGGCCTGACGCCGGAGCAATTTGCCCGCGCCGCGGAAGCCGCCTACCGGGCGGAAGGCATCTACACGCAACCGGCGATCGAGGCCGAAGTGCTCCAAGGAAAGGAACAGGACGGCGCGAAAGTGATCAGTATCGGCGGGCAGGTCCGGCGCGGCGGGGAGTTGCCCTTCCGCAAGGCCATGACCGTGATCCAGGCGCTCGATGCCGCGGGCGGACGCAATGACTTCGGCGGGCGAAATCTCCTGCTGCTGCGGGGCGGCAAGCAGTACTGCCTCGATTTCCTCAATCTGAAGCACAAAGGCATCCGCTTGCTGCCGGATGATTCGCTGCAGGTGGAACAAAAGGGCGTGCTCGACCGGTGGAAAGGCAGCGAGGAGGCGGTGAAGCCTTTGCTTGAAGAGTGAAGCAGCGGGACGACTGCGTCGTTTCGGCGGGGGCGGAATGAACGGACGAAGAACACTTGCAAGTTCTGGCGGCCCAACCGCAGCCCGTCCGCTACCAAAAAAATGGCCCGCGGGGATCGGAGATCCGCGCGGGCCATGGGAGAAAGTCGCAATTACTGGCCTTCAGGCATTGGGAAAGGCATGCCACCGCCCGGAGGTGCCGGCGGCGCGTCCTTGATCTCGACCAGCTTGAGTTCGAAAATCAGCACGCTGTTCGGGGCGATCTCGGCGCTGCGGCGCTGCTCGCCGTAGGCCATTGCGCTCGGGATGAAGAGCTTCCACTTGGAGCCGACCGGCATCGTGGTGAGGGCTTCCTTGAAGCCTTCGATGACCTGCATGCCCATCGGCACTGGCTCGCCTTCGGGCGAGGCGTCGAACTCGGTGCCGTCGATCAGGGTGCCCTTGTAGTTCACCATGAACTGCTTCTCCGGCTCGCCTTCCTTGGGAGCGACGTATTTCTGGTCGCCGCCCTTTTCGAGAACTTCGTACTGGAGGCCGCTCTTGGTGGTGACCACGCCCGCGCGCTTGCCATTTTCTTCGAGGAACTTTTTGCCGGCCTCGAGATTCTTGTTCGCACCTTCCTTTTCGCGGACCTGGAGCATTTCGCCGAGCGCCTGCATGGCGGCCTTGAGGCTCTCCTCGGAGACCTCAGGTTTCTCGCCCTTGAAAGCGGCGAGGAAGCCCTTCATGAAGGATTCGGATTCGATATCGGCGGCGGAAATGCCGAACTGGCCGTAGTTCTGGGCGAACTCGCCGCCGGTGCGGAAGCCGAGACCGTAGGAGGAATCGGTGCGAACCTTGGCAGGATCGATCGGTGCGGCCGGCGGCGGCGCGGGGACTTCGGTCGGCGGGCTGGTCGCGGTGGCGCCGGCCGGAGGAGTGGTCGCGGTTTCAGCGGCAGGAGCCGCGGCGGGCTTCTCCGCGGGGGCTTCGTTCTGGGCGGCCGCCGGGATGAGGGTGGCGAGGCCAAGAGCCAGGACACCGGGAGTAAGTTGGAATTTCATGTCGGCGCGGAAACTAGGGGGGGATTTCCCGCTTGTCGAGCGGCCCGTTTGCGGGGATTTGCCAGGGCCCCTACATTAGGGAGCCCCAATGGACGGCGCTCTAACAGATCTGTACTCTGCATCTAGTGGTATTCAGCTTTCCTGAATGCCAAGAAATCCGAATAAAACCGACTACTCCCTTGGATTCCCGGAAGGCTTCGAGGCCTTCGC